>JACPYL010000016.1 GCA_016196065.1 Acidobacteriota bacterium
AAAAGAGACACTCGTGCTCTCGATCGTCTCGCTCGATGACCGAAACGAGTTCGCGTTGGCACTGAGCGTGAATCTACAGACGTTGATGGTGACAGGAGCTGCTGTGAACGAGGGCCTGAGAGTCTTATCCAATACAAGATGAGCATGAAGCTCCCCTGTGTTTCTAATGCAAGATGAGCATGAGCGGGGGGGGGTAGCCCAGCCAGCGCGTGAGTCGAATCCTAGGAGGTATGACACTCACTATGCACGACTCCCACCCCATGAGTATCGACGAATTGCGAGCCTTCCTGCGTTCCAGCCAGGCTCTGGTTTTCTCGGGCCGCTCCCGCACTCAAACTTACGCGTGGATCGAGCGTACACTCCGTCAGTATGAGTTTCTGCATCGCCCCCGCGCCGAGAAGGGCTTGCTGCGTCAGTATGTGCAGAAGCTGACCGGCCTCTCAGCCGCTCAACTCACCCGCTTGATCGCGCAGTTCCGCGAGACGCGCCAAGTGCGGACCCACCCCTACCAGCGCCATTGCTTTGCTAGGAAGTTCACCCGCGCGGATCAGCTTCTGCTGGCCCAAGTGGATCAAGCCCATGGCCAACTCTCCGGACCCGCCACGGTCGCGATCTTACGACGAGAGTACCAAATCTTTAGCCGATCCGCGTTTGCTCGCCTGAGCACGATCTCCGTCTCGCATCTGTACAACCTACGTCAGTCCAAGGTCTACCGGATGCACACGACCCACGTGACCCAGACGAAGTCTGCTACGGTCCAGTACGCCCAACGCCGTCGTCCTGATCCGCAGGGCCGACCGGGCTACCTGCGGGTGGATACAGTCCATCAAGGCGATCGCGACAGAGTCAAGGGGGTCTATCATATTAACACCATCGATGCGGTCACCCAATGGGAGATCGTCGGCTGTGTCGGTCAGATCAGTGAGCGTGCATTGGTGCCAGTGTTGCAGGATTTGTTGGAGCAATACCCGTTCGTGATCCGCGGCTTCCACACCGACAACGGCAGTGAGTTCATCAACCAGGTCGTAGCCCATCTCTTGAACAAACTGTTGATCGAGTTCAC
>JACPYL010000017.1 GCA_016196065.1 Acidobacteriota bacterium
AGGAGGGAGCCGAAAAGTCCGCCGCCCTGATTCGTCGATGCGAGACCGGCAAGGTCGGGGGATACGAGTGCGTTGTGACGCTCTCCGAGATCACAACGATCATCCTCCGGGAGGGGAGGCAGTCGGACCTGGAGTCCGTTCTTTCCGGCATGCGCGAGGATTTCAGCCTTGTGAACATTACGCCGGAGATCGCGGTCCTTTCCGGAGTCCTGAAGAGCCGGTATGCGGCTGCCCGAAAGGGATTTTCGCTGGCGGACAGTCTTATTTGCGCCGCGGCCCAAATCATGGACCTTCCGCTTGTGACATACGATTCCGAGTTCGATCGGGTGACGGAGGTGGATGTGAGGAAGCCCGATCATTTCTGCTAAGACGTCCACGAGGGGACGTTGCGTGCGCCGGGATAAACCGGCATAGAGCAGCTTCGCAAGTTGCAGCACATGGCAACGCCCCGGACCCCAAGTGACGAGTACGCGATGATCAAGGCGGCGGCGGGCCAACGGCTGGTTGGACGAGACGCGGGCGATGATGGAGGTGCTCGGCGCCATCCGCCGCCAAGGATGCGGCGCGGGCGCTGGGGAGGCAGTGATTAGGCCTGCTGGGAAAGAGATGGCAACCGGGGTGTCGCGCGGCACGGGCGGAGACAGCCGGGAACGATCGGAGGCCAACGGGCGAGAATGAAAGAGTTGTCTAAGTTGGCAACGTCCCACCCTGCGCGTACAGGCTTGCTTTCGATTCAGGCCTTGGACTATTATTTTTCCAGATGGTCACAATGAGCCTGAGGATCGACTTGGCCGAAACGTTTCCCCTGCTTGGACGGGCGCCTATCGTTGAGGCCGTGATAGAAGTGCGTGCTCGCGCAGGAGTGGCCTGGGATGAATCCGCCATCTCTGAGCGCCTCAAACCAAAGCTTCCGGAGTATCCGGTTGTCGAATCGCACCGGGGGTTTCGACACGAGATCAGGATGGTGCCTGGTCAGCCGGCCGAGCAGGCCCTTCAGGATCTTGGTTGGCGGGGCCTTCGCTTCGAGTCGGAGGACAAGCGCCACATCGCCCAATTCAACCGGGATAGCTTCGTATTCAGCAGGTTGACCCCTTACGTGAGTTGGGAGCAGTTCCAAAAGGAGGGGCTTCGCTTGTGGCAACTGCATTCGGAGTTGGCACAACCCGCGGAGGCCCAACGGTTGGGTCTACGTTTTGTCAACCGGATACCGGCCCCAGTGGGGGAGTTTCAGTTGGAGGACTACATCGAGGCCTCGCCGAGGACACCGCGGGACCTGGATATTCCCTTGGTCGATTACCTTGATCGTCGCGTATTGAACGTGCCCGGGTATCCCTATAACGTCGCTGTCATTCAAACAGTGCAACATCCTCAGGGGGAGGAGGCGATGGGCGTGGGCCTGATCCTTGACATAGACGTATTTACGACGACGCCTTCTTCGCCAGGCAGGGATGTTGTCGAGAAACGACTCGCGGAAATGCGGTGGCTGAAGAACAAGGTATTTTTCGGCAGTATCACGCCAAAGACATTGGAGATGCTCAAGTGACCTTCACCACGCTGGAACATAGCCCTTCTCCTTTCGTTCAGACATCTGGCCTGAGCTGCGAGGCGGAATACATGTCACGGGAATATGAGCAAGGCTGGCATCGTCTACGGCAGTCGAATTCGCTGGGATTGGGCGCGGCAGAGATGGAGCTTTCCGTTGTTGCGGAGGAATGCGGCTCTCCCAACTGGGACGGCTACGGTGCGGCTCCAGTCGTGAACGAGGCAATCGTTGAAGCGCATCGGTTCCTGGGTGCATTGCCTTTGGGCGTTCCCGCTCCCTCAGCGGGCGCTGAGCCTGATGGAAATGTCACGTTCGAATGGTATCGGTCTGCTCGACGTACGCTGTCCGTCAGCGTCACCACCGAAGGCGATCTCCACTACGCAGCCCTGATCGGCCCCAGTCGGGCCTACGGGACCGAGCCTTTCTTCGGAGAGATTCCAAGGGTCATCATGGAATTGATTCGCCGGGTCACAGCGGTATGACGGATGAAGGCCCGGGGAAGGCCGTTGCCTCTTACGAGATTCTCGCACGTTTCATTCTTTTCAATCGGTGGATTCGCAACGACGGGACAGTCAAACCGGACGCCTTCATTCCGCACCCCTATCCCGATCTTTCAGTTACTCGCCTAAAGTATCTTCCGGAACAAGAGGTTTGGCGTATCGGTCAGAGCATCGCCGGCGCAAGGCCGGCCACGCTTTATGGGCGTGCCGACATTCCCGCCGCCGAAGCGAGGCGACGGACACTCGATGTCGAGCCCAGGCCTGTTGCCGACAATCCGAACCACGCTGTCGTGGTCGGTTGGCCTGACGACAGGCCGGCGCAGAAGATCATCGCTCAAGAGCTCGCCGTCGAGGCCAGATTTGTGCCAAGACCGCCGCCGGCTTCGGGCTAGTTCGGACTTGCGGCATGCCAGCCCCCGGCGCACACAAGGCCGTTCAGCCTCGCATGCTTGTCTGATCCCGTAATATCCGTGGGGGTTCTGATCTGGTTTGAAGCAGAAGGGGCCGCAGTGCGGACAAGGTACTTATTCCGGCGACGCCCATCCGTGGCTTCTTACGGCCGATGGGAGTTGGTTTCGTTGCAGTCCCTAACGGGGGAGAATGAGAAGGATGTCTAAGTTGGCAACGTCCCGTCCGGTCGTCCCAGAAAATAGCGGATTTGTGGATGCCCCGGACCATGATATGGTGCCGGGCGCTGGGAATATCGAGGCGGGCGTGATGGGGGATGTTGCTTTTCTAGCGAACGGCCGGTTGCTTGCTTGTTAAGCGAATTGCACAATTAGAAACAACGTAGCCCCCAAAGCGTTGCGGCGAACCTTGCCAGCGAGAGTGGTTCCTGGTAGTATTTGGGTAAAGGCACCCAAGCGGCGGTTGGCGCTCCACCTCCGAAAGGCGTCCGGATAACGATGCGGCCACACCCCCTCACTCGCAACCGCGCTCTCCATTCGCAAGGCCCACGCGGGCTCCGGCGGAAGTGCCCGCGTTCGGCCCTTCCCTTCTCCCCAGAGTTGCCCCCGCGTCCTCAACCGCGCCTCCGTCGTGGCCCTGCGGTCGGAAGGTGGCAAGTCTCATCCGCTTGCCCGTCAGAATGCACCGCGGGAAGCAACGCCCTGGAAGTTCTTCGAAATAACTTAGCTAAACTAGTGTAGTGTCCCAGTAATATC
>JACPYL010000018.1 GCA_016196065.1 Acidobacteriota bacterium
CGGCCTGCGCAGTCTGTCGCCTAGTGATCCGCAATATCGCGGACGCTACACCGGTGGTCCGGCAGAGCGCGACGCCGCGTATCACCAGGGAACCGTGTGGCCGTGGCTGATGGGACCATTCATTACTGCCTACGTGAAGGTAAATGGTGGGAGCACGGAGGCTCGCTCGCAGGCTGCAGAGTGGCTCAAGCCTCTTCAAGAACACCTGTCCGATGGCGGACTGGGACAAATCTCAGAGATCCTCGATGGCGATGCGCCCCAGAGGCCGTGTGGGTGCATTGCTCAAGCCTGGAGCGTTGGAGAAGTGCTGCGGGCGTATGTGGAAGATGTGAAGGGCTTCAGACCATCAGCACAGGCACCGGTGCGCCCCTCGATTACCCAAACGGCGTGATTGTCACTTCCGAACTAAACCCACCGCGTCGCCAGGTTCGACCTGCTCGCACGGCTGGCCGGCCCAATACCGACACGCAATACTCTCCAAACCACAATCGATTTCGGTGTAACTGAGCGTACCGACACTCTCGCGGTGCACGCACAGACTAAAAGGTCCGGGGCCGTTCGCGTGAGAGGCGTGCAAACGCCGCATCCATGGCAGAGTTCCAGCGTCTGTCGATGTCCACGCAGCCTGGCAGACTTCTCCGCGCTTCTCCGAGGCCCGGGCATCGGACAGGCTCGACGAAAACCAATGCTGTGATCTCCATTCACGCGCGGGTGTTTCCAGCTTCTCTTGATTCCAATTCCATTCGCAGATCATCTGCCCCGAGGGAAACACGCCCACCAGTCGGAAGGGCCACACGTCGCTTAGATCAAGCCCCGACAAGGCGTTTCGTACTTCCGCCAAAGAACTACAGCCGACGAGCGCGGGAATTACCGCGCCGCGGCTGCGCGCTTTTTCCGTGGTGGGCTGCGGTACGTCGTTCCAATTCAGAAGCGCAAGGGCAATGCCGCGCTCGTTTACGGCTACCCATGTACCGCCAGCGCTGTTGCGGGGATAGACGACGCTGGTTCCTTGCAGATCGACCTTGACGGGCGGTACAGCGTCGTTTCGAGTTAGTTGCTCATCGCGATTCATCGCGAGAGAGTAGCCGTTGTCGCGGGTGACGATGGTCAGAGTACACATGTTGGATAGAACGACGACCGCATTTCGACAACGCTAATCCGCTGCTGGATATGCCGCAGATGTTGCCTGATACAACTTCCAGTCTTTCAGAAAATCAATGAATGATGGCGGCCGGTGCCCCAAGTCGCGATTCTTCCGGCCGATGCTATAGACCAGTTTCCATTGGCGATAGAGGGTCTTGTAGGCCGTCAGCAACGAATTCCGTTCATCGTAGATATTCGTCGCTTCAGACGCTGCGCCGTTCAGTTCGATGATCTTGAAGGTCTCACCGCGCAGCAGGTCCTCGTCGCTGGAGTAGCGGATGTCATATCGACCGATGAAGAATCCCGGAATCCTCCGTGAAATCTTATCGATACGGTCGCGCAGCGCCTCCGATGCGAGATGGCTGCCATCCCGAAAGATGCAGCCCTGGCAGTGATTGCCGGCTTCCACCAGGCGCACTCGCTTTCCAGTTGGTAACACGCGTCCGCGGAGATCGGGAAATCGGGCGCTGTAAGTGCTGGAAATCAACGATGCGCGGGGATCGGCGTCGATCAGCTGTTCGAACGTACTCATACCGTCGCCGACCACTGCCGGGAAAACTTTCTCGGTGATTGCAAAAATCTGGCCACGCTGTTGTCCGGGGAAGCGATAGTAGAAAACGCCGATCTCTTTCTGGTCACCGACATAACGCTGCAGGATGATGTCCGACGCGACCTGTGTCAGATATGAATCGACATCAGCGGCGCAGTTCATCAGCTTGAAGCCTGCCCCGCGTTGTCCGACGTTCGGCTTGAGGACAAACGGATAGCCAATCCGCTGCTCTGATCGCAAGCGATCTACCGCCTCTCGGCGCTGGGCAACATTACCGGCGGCGATGAGACAGCCGTCCGCGACAGCTTCCGGTGCAACTTGCATCAGGGCCTGCAGGATTTCAATTTTCGATTCGCCAACGACACCTCCGTTGCGAAATGCGGGGTTCGCGACGGTCGGCAGCGAGAATCCGCGATACCGAAGTCCCAACCACACACACATCGCTGCTACCGGGGGATAGAACATCCACGCGGGCCAAAATTCCCAGCGTTGATATTTCCTGATCAACAAACCCACGCGCTTGAGAAGGGCTGGCCCTCTGCTGAGAAAGGCCGGAGCCAAAAGAAACGCTGCGATGAGCAATCCGGGCGCTTTTCGTCCAGTTAGCCACGGGAGTCGCGGTGCGTAGTGCCAGACACCAAAGATCGCGGCTACCCAGATCGCTGCGCAGATGCCAGTGATGATGCTGAACAATCGCGCCGGCAGTTTGAGAATGCCCGCCGTCACGTAGAGGGGCAGGCGGCTTCCTGGCAAAAAACGGCTCATGACAACGGTTAACGGGCCGCGTTTCTTGAACCAAACTTCCGCCTGGACGAGTGTTTCGTCCGAGATAAAGCGTCGCGACCAACGAGCCGTAGCGGCTCGACGGCCCAGACTCGATCCGAGCGCGTAGAGTCCCATGTCGCCAATCCAGATTCCCAGAAAGGCGCTGACGAATCCCAATCGCACGTCTAACTTCCCGGCCGCACCGAGTGTCGCAGCGAGCAGTGTGGCGCCATCTTCATAGGCAAACGTGAACAGGAAGATCGACAGCGCAAGGGTGGTTTGCGTCTCCGGGAATGGAAGATGGGGAAACATGGTCAGTTTGCCTGAGCTTCGAGATGTTTCAGCGTTGAGGGGGCAACTCCGAATTCGTAGGGCAACTGCACGGCCATCGCGGCAGCGACCAGTTTCAGGATTGCGTAGTGATGGATAGCGTGGCCGACGCAGAACATGACCTCGCGCGCCACGTTGGAGTCGACAGCGAGCGCGGCGCTATCTCCATAGCCGACGCTGTAGACGACAGTGCACTCGCGGCCAAGTTCACTCACGGGCAAGTTGCGGAACTTGCGAATCAGTTCTTCCGTGGCGAAGAGCGCTTCCATGGAAGAGTTCTCGATCTCGCGATTACGGCGGCGCTGATCGTAGTTAATCTCACTCGTCGCCAGCCCATCGAGCAGGCATACAAAGTGTTCGAGCACGTGGCGGTAGTGCGCGCCGAGCGTGGAATTGTGCGGACCGTCCTGCCTGCGAGTGTAAGTAGCATCGGTCACGCTCTTCAGCAGAGTGCAACCCTGCTGCAAAACGTCCTCGACCGCCGACAATAGAGAAGCAGGTTTCATATCAGAACCGCTCCCCGAGTACGGGAATCTGTTTGCGATGCAGGTAGAGCGCGACTGCTGAGGTTACAACCACGGTGACTGCTAGTGCGAACAGCAGTCCCTTGTCTCCCTGCACCTCGATGCCAAGGAACGTCAGGTGACTGACGATTGCGCCGGTCGTGGCCGCGATGGCGAGCAACGATCCTGCCCAAGCGAAGCGCGGCGTCAGCAACAGGATCGCGGCGATCAGTTCCAACATGCCCGACCCGATCCGTCCCCACTGCTCGGCAAATGCCACGGGCACGAACGATAGATAGCCGTGCAGAAATTCTCCGAGCTTGGTGAAGATGTAGACCGATTCCGGCGCAGCCGTGAATTTGAAGAAGAGCGTCTGCAAAAGAATCACGGCGGCGATGATCCGGCAGACCCAGCCCAGAATCAGGGCTGGAGTCGCCGTCGTCTTGTTGGTGGTTGCGATCGCATGGCTGCTCATCGAGTGCTCCTTTACTTGCCGTACTTATCAACGAGGCCGGGCCAGTTCTGGTCTGCCTTATTCAGACTGCCCTGCTGGTCCTTGTTGAAGTTGTTCTTAATGTCGAGGTCGTACTGCATCAACAGCCGACCGTTGACGATCTGCCAGGCCTCGATCTTGACCGGGGCGCGATTGCCGCGGCTCACGCCGTAAGCGCAGTACCCCCCGAATTGTGGTTCATACTTTGCCGGGTCCTTGTCGAACGCGGCCTTGTGTTCCATCGAGACGAAGTAATATTTCGCGCCGTTGTAGTTCGACTGAAACATCTCGTTTCCTTGCACCGGACGTTGATCCATAAAAAACGCCACCGGATCGTATCCCTGGATGGCCAAACCGCTGCGGTCCAGGTTGAGCAATTGCTTGCTCGCGGCAAAAGTAAACACGGTGCTGAACATTAGAATCGTCAGAAAAACCTTTCTCATTTACTGCTCCTCCACTTTCTGAGCTGGTCTGAAACTCTTAAACGGTGAGACTCGGATGGAGGGCAGAAGTTTCAGTTGGAAGAGGGGCTCAACAGGAAAACATTCACATTGCGAATGTCTACAAATCGAGCGCCGTGGGGAGGGCTTTCGGCGCTCGACGTGCGATTCATCGGGCATGCGTGCCCGAGCCTTCGCTGTGCGTGAGATTCAGTGTGCGGAGGAAAGTTTCGCCGCGAGCGCGATATTTTTTGCCACGAGAACCATTTTCTTGCCTAACGTCGTGGCTGGATGGGATGCCGGGAGGCCGTGAGCCCGTCGGGTTGGTGTTTAAGGAGCTGTGGATCCACCGTCAGCAGGTGCTGGTCTCCGCGCTCGAATACTTCGCCTTGAATAATGAGTGGCTCCGCGACGAATTCTCGTAGTGCATCGCGGTTCAGCGCCTTTCCGTCCGTTCCGACAAGCAGGAATTGCTTGTGGGTGGCGATGGCGATGAAAATTGGAGGAATGCCGCCGCTCAGACAACGCGAGGCGCAATCACGATGGACCTTGCCGCTGCCGGGATTCATGACGCCCAGGTAACACTTGCTATCGACGATTTCACCGGTCATCGTGACCACGTCCACGCTGCGCGTAGGCAGAGCTGGCGGGGTCTCTGACTCTCGCAAGGTGATCGAGCCCGGTTCGATCTCGATCATGGTTACTCCGTCGCGATAAATCAATTGCCCACCCAGGCGAACCGATTTGCCGACCCAACCGCTCACAAGATCGCCGGCACCATGCTTACCTGGAGCGACGAGAAGGTACTCAGAGTAACGGTCCTCCGCAGCCGTCTGGCCTGGACGAGCCACCAGCAAAACAGCATAAGGCTGCGCTTGAATGACTCCTTCGAAACTGCGCGCTTTGCCGAATTCGAATGCAGAGGGCGGAAACGGATTTTGGCCACGGAGTAACAGTAGAGCAATTGCAACCGTCACCAGTGCCAGTCCGATCACCACCCGACGAGTGAAGCGCGCTAATTCCGTGGGCGCCTTGGGGAGATAGCCGACGTAAAAATCGTTCATCGCGTCTGCTCCTCACGGCACTCGACCTGCGCTGGCTCGACATAAGTTCCGGGTGCATTGGGTTTCGGATGAACGAAGACCGTTCCTTCGATCACCTTAACCAAAAATGTCGGGACTTTTTCTTTGAACGGAGCAGGCGCGGCGCCTGTCTCAGGCCGATATTGATAGCCATGCCAGGGACAGGTGACGCACCCGTCGATGATTCTGCCCTCACCAAGCGGTCCGTTCTGATGCTGGCAGACGTTCGATATAGCCGACACCTTGCCTTCATAACGAAAGACGGCTACCCGTTCACCCGAAACAGAGACCATGGTCGCGCACTTTTCCGAGATGCGATCGACGGGGCACACCTCCACGAAACCTTCTTCGGTAGCGTGCAATTTTGCGCGGTCGATCGTCTTTTCACGAAGTGCTGCGGCGAGATGAAGCGAAAGCACGATGGCCACACCAACAACCAACACGCTCGCGAGAATCGAGCTGGCTTCTGACTGAAGCGCGCCCAGCACAATATGCGCGACCAACAAGGCGTAGGCAACGTACACCATCATGTGGAGCCGTTTCCAGGTAGGAGCGGAAAGGTTACGCAGCCAGAAGTCATGGCTAGTTGCAGCCATCAAAAAGAGAATGAGAAGCGCGACAAAGCCCAGCGCCTGAAAGGGAAAATCTGCGACGCTTCCATAGCGCGGATTGCTGACGAGCAAGCTGAGCAATGGATTCAGATTTCCCAGGGCATGAAATTGGAAAAGTGCAAAGCCGCCATGCGCCAGACTCATCAGGAATGTCGTGACACCCAGATGACGCCGGTTGTACAGCAACGGCAGGAATCGACGATCCAGCCGCGCCAATGGACCGATACACAACACGATATTCAATAAGAGGAACGCGCTCGTGCCGAACGCCCGGATCAGAAGCGTCTCGGCTGTCGCATTTGGATTCACCAACGCTCCGACGCCCACAAATAGTGCGAGGTAGATAACCAGAAGCGAACCGAGAACGACGTCGTAGATTTTTTTCTGACGGTTCCAGCCGATCGCTCCGTATTGGACGCTCATGGAAGCTTCTCCACCCTGGCGAAGTCGATCACAGCCTGATGAGCGCCGCTGTACAGAATCAGGTAGCCAGCGCGGTGCTCATCCAGTTGGAGTGCGAATGTCTTGTCGGAAGCAAATGCACCCATCAATTGGGCTTGCGAGGGCACGCCACTTGCCGCCGGAGCCGTCAACGACCAGTACAGCAACGGATCAGGCTCGTCCACCGATTGCACTGGATGCAGCACCACATAGAGGATGCGGGCAGAGTCTGCAGAACTGTAAAAGTTGGTATGGATCTCGTGTTTTTGCCATAGCGTGTCGGACTTCCTGACTAATTGAGCCGAGGCGGGAAGTTGCGAACTATGCCCCGAGGATGCCACCACCTGGGGACGGCGTGCCGCGAGCCCTGTAATCAGGACCGCCGGCAGAACAAATGCGAGTCCGAGGAATGCGCGGCGATGAACGGCTCTCAGCGGTTGATTCATGAGGTGGTCCGGTGGGGATTCCTTTCCCCGGGAGGCTCCTCGACCCCTCGCGCCAGGCGATAGAGAAACATCGGCCAGAGTGCGGCGACTCCGGACAGGATCAGCAATCGGAAACCAAGGCCGGCTCCCTGGGCTTCTGAATCCACCCGTTGCACACCCCGCCACACGAAACGAATGGCGAACAACAGTCCCAGCCCGGCGTAGGCAGCAAGGGTGTAGACAAACGAATTGGCTAGAGTCTCAAGCACTTGTGATCGGTACGCCGGGAACATTCCACTGTTTACTTACGCTTCGCTTGTCGGCTCCGTGAGCCTGGAGCTTCTGCTGGCTGTCGGATTCCGACCGTGAATAAAAGTTGCGGCTAAGCGCAAGGAAAGAATGAAGCCGGGACTCTTCGCCAATCACCAGTTCATTGTCCAGCCACACGCGGTACCTGGGCTCGAAAACTAATCCTTGCGACACGGAGATCCCGGAGGATCTCGCGCAACTTGTTGAGGAAATTGGTGGCGGCGGTAGGACTCGAACCTACGGGTCGCCGCGGAGCGCGAAATCACTGGACAAGGAGTCGGAATATCCGCGAGCGCTGATCGAGGGACGAACCCCGGTGCGAGGGGTAGTGGTCCGGGAGTTCAATAGCGCCGCGCGAGAGTTTCTCGAGTGGTCAAAGGCGCACTATCGAGCACATCCTTGGCCAGAAACTGCGGATGTCGGCGAACGCACCGAAAGTTGTTTTACAACCCACGGGTTAAAAACCACGATTATCTTAGAGAGAGCCTCATCAACAGATGGATAACGGGAGGGGATCACGATTCGTTAGGAAGGCGCTCCCTGTCTCCATTCCAATCATGAACGACTGAGATTCCATCGCTTGGCCTCACTAGACATGCGGGTCGACACTGCTAAGCGGCAGGGTAGGCCCGTATCATAATCGACTTCTTTGCCGACCGCATCCACACACACTGCTTTCGCTCACAGTCAGCAAGCCTCCACATGGGACGTGGAGCGGAAGAAGTAGGTTTTAGTTCCGACGGCGGTTGACAAGAGATTGCTGGTAAGGCTACGCCTAGCACGCCCGACCCTCGTGTCTGTGGCCCAGGAACTGTTCCAGCAACGCCATCACTACGGGAAAGCCGGGTGCGCCTGTTCGGTCCAGCTTGGTCTTTGCCGTGGGAACCCAGTTCAATAGGTGGCGCTCCAGGAATTCAGTCTCGGCTCTAGCGAGCGAAACGGCGGTGGCTTCGTCCGATGCGTTTTCGTAGGTGTAACGAAGAGCAGCGAGGAACTCCAACTGAGTGACAAGGTAGTCAGGGACAGCACAGCTTGGGTCCGACTTGAGGCCGAGAACCTCGTAGAAGTAGGTATTCTCTAAAGCAATTTCTTGCGCGGGATGAGTTTTGTCGTGCGCTGACTCGAAGAGAGGCACCGGCGGCTCGGGTACGCCAACGTCGAACAGAGTGATATATGCGGACTCGTAGAGTTCGTAGCTAGCGAACCATTCAAAACCGGGGAACTCACCCTCACATTCCAAGCGCTTCCACAGATCACAGAGCGTCATCGGAACGGAAGGCTGCCCCAGGAAATTGAAGCACTCGAACGTGGGGGACGCAAAGACCAGCGCAAAAAATCGATAGAGGTCGTTCTGCTGCCAGTCGATCGAGGTGACAGCGTTCTCGTCAGTAGCGATCATTTGGATCGCGCCTCCTATTTCTGAAACTCTGGCTCATTCCAAAACTTGCCACACCGAGAAATATTTTCGGCCGTCACGATCTTTCTGGCTCCCGTTCCAGACAGCGAAGGCCACGGTCGTCCCGGCGGCCAGATCGGGCAGCTCGAAGATCACGTTCCATCGGTCGTTCTGATAGGAACTGCTTGCGGGGAAGGGTTTACCAGTGCGCTTGGTTGTACTGCGGCCCTGTGCCTGCATCACCATAGCGCCGCGCGTGGCATTCCAGTAGTAGATTTCGACGGGGTGTTCAGCGTCTCCCATTTGTAAAGAGGGAGCAATCGTGTTGATGTCCGACTTTTCGGGAAACATGACTGCAGCGGCGTCGAAGAACCGATCGTCGGCTTCGGTCGGGACTTTGCGGAAACGGGTCTCTGGTGGTGTGTTGGGGACTTCTGCGAGCGTGACCGCGTCGCGTGTTGGATCGTGCCAGCTGAGCTGAAACAGCAACTTTCCACCCGAACGAGCAGCACGGACGTCGAGGCTCGGGATCTCCGGCGGTGCGGGCTCGTCGGTATCATAAAGCGGAGGCGTGCGGTTCAGGGCGACATGCTTCACCGCAATCTGACTCCATGCTCCGGGGCCGCCATTGAGCAGAGCATCAGCGCTCGCTGAGGACGCAGGCACGGGCAGCGACTGCCCGGCAGCCGGTTTCGCCCCGGTCTGTGCCCACACGGTGGAGAGCACCAAACCGACTGAGACAGTGATCACAAATTGGCGAGTTCTCATGGATTCTCCTACAGCTGGATCTGCACCAACTGGGGCCGCACGCGGTACCGCGTCTCGGCATCGCGGCCGATCAGCAGTTGCAGTGCCTCACTGCGCCCGCCCTCCTGGGTTTTCTTGAGCTCCGCCTCCAGGCGCACAATCACATCTTTCACCTCCGGCCCGAAGAGGTAGATAAGGTAATCGAGCGGCACCCGCGGGTCCTCCTGAATGCTCTTGCCGTAGTTGTCGCGTTTTGGCGGATTGAATGGCGGAACGTAGAAGACGTTGGGCTGCGTTCCCTTCTCCGGGAAGAGAGGCAGAGCGATCTTGTGTACCAAAACCAGCTTGTGCACAGGAGACTCGGGATCGTCGAGTATGCCAACGAAGCGCAATCGGCCCGGACACTGCGCGGCGCAGGCGTTCACTTGGCCTTTCTCAAGCCGCGGATAGCAGAAGATGCATTTCTCCGATTTCCCAGTGACCTCGTTGAAGTAGATCTTCTTATAGGGGCACGCCTTGATGCAGTAGCGATAACCCTGGCAGCGCTCCTGGTCAATCACCACGATGCCGTCTTCGTCGCGTTTGTAAATAGCCTTGCGCGGACACGCCTCCAAACACGCAGGGTGCGTGCAGTGGTTACAGATACGCGGCAAATAGAAGAAGTAGTTCTCGTCTTCATTCATGCTGCCCACATCTTCGTCCCAGTTGACGCCGGACTCCGGCTCGGGCGAGGGCATGACTGGCTGCTTCTTGCCTTCATACAGACGCTGTTCGTAGTTGTATTCCCAGGCGTGGCCGTAGTCGTCCATGGTGGGCAGCGGGCTGGGCTGGAGCAAGCCATCTTTCCATCCGCCGCCGATACGGTCCCACTGGCGCGGATAGCCAAGGCCGGGACGGGTCTCGACATTGTTCCAGTACATGTAGCCGGTGCCGTCGCGGTCGGTCCAGAGTTTCTTGCACGCGATCGTGCAAGTCTGGCAGCCCAGACATTTGTTCAGGTCCATCACCATCGCATATTGGTGTTTTGACATGGCTGCCTCTCCTCAGACCTTCGCCTTCTCAACGTCCACCTTGATGTCGCGGTTGTTGCCGGTCGGCCCCCAGTAGTTCAGGCGGAAGTTGACATGGCCGTACTTGCCGATGAGCTGGGTCGGTTTGATCTTGATGTAGGTGAGCGACTGCCATCCGCCCTCCTTGAACCCAAGGTATTTTTCCCAGCCGTGATACATCGTGACGCGGCCGGGCTTTTCGCCGGGCAGGATCTGCAAGCGGCAAACGCAGTGGCCGACTTCATTGTGGATGCGGACCCAGTCGTTGTCTTGTAAGCCGCGCTTGCGCGCGTCGTCTGGATGCATGTAGACAATAGGTCCGCCGCGCTGCAGCCGCAGCATGGCGCGGTGATCGCGCCACGTGGAGTGGATCGACCAGCGCCCGTGCGGCGTGTTCCAGTAGAGCGGATATTTTTCGGCAACCGGCTCTTTGAACGTCGGCAGTTGCTCGCCCAGTTCGATGTACCAGGGATGATCGATGTAGAACTGCTGGCGCCCCGTCAAAGTTCGCCATGGGCGCTTCTTTTCAAGCTGATGCTTGAAGGGCGTATAGGCAATGCCGTCTTCAATGTCGCTGTTCCACGATTCGGGATCCGTCGCGATGAAGCGCTTCGGTTTCTCCTGCAGTTGCTTGTAGGTCATTCCCTTCGTTTCTTCCGCGTTCCCGAGGATGAAGTCCACAGCCTGTTCGTCACTCTGGATCTTCCCCTTGCCCGTCCAGTCGTGCGCGAGCTGCGTGAAATCGCGGTTCCAATCGAAGGCTTCGTCGTGGAAGGGTTTCAGGCCTTTCTTGGTTGCAACCTCAGCCATCTTTTCAGCCAGTGCACGGAAAATGTCCCAGTCGGTCTTGCTTTCAAACAGTGGCTCACAAGCTTTGCCGAACGGGTGAATGTAGCTGTGGCAGTCGGTGGAGTTGATGTCCACCTTCTCGTAGTAGCTGGCCGCGGGCAGCACGACGTCGGAGTAGAGCGCCGTCGTGTCCATGCGGTAGTTGATGTCGACAATTAGATCGAGGTCCTTCCACAGTGACGACTCGATGATCTCGTTGCCTTTGGCCTGGTTCAGGTAGTTGGCTCGCCACACGATGAAGGCGCGTGGCTTCTTGCCGTTTTTCGGCCAGAGCGGCATCCATCCGTTCTTCACGGATTCCTGGATGTACCACTCGATCGGCTTGCCGTTATAAAGATGTGGGTCCTTATTCGAGGAGTGCACATAGCTCCACAGCGTGGTGTTCTGGAAGCGCTGCTTCTTGCGGGTTTCGGGAAAGGCGAGCTTAAAGAAGCCTTGCTCGGGCCAGAGGCGCTCCTGTCCGACGTAGTGATTGAATCCACCGCCATTTTTGCCGGTGTTTCCCGTGAGAGCAACCAGCAGGATGAAGGAGCGGTTGGTCAGATCGTTGTGGAACCAGTGATTGGTGCCGGCACCGTGGATGATCATCGCCGGCTTGCGCGTGCCCAGATCTCTGGCGAAGAGTTCGATCTCGTGGGCGGGCAGACCGGTTCGTGCGGCGACTTCATCCACCGTGTATCCGGCAATTTCTTTCTTCAGGAGTTCGAATACGGTGGTGACTTCAGCGGTCTTGCCATCGGCGAGCTGCACGTGGAACGTGCCGGTCAGCGCGGGATCGGCACCGTTGAGTTGGATGGTCTTCTGATCCGATCCCATGGAACCGGGCGTTGGCACTGCCTTCTGCTGCTTCGTATCCCAGAAGTAGAAAATGTCGTCCTTGCCACCTTTCTTGAGATCAGACTCGCGCAGAAAGCGGTTCGTGCCCGGAAGCACAAGCAGTGGCATGTCCGTTTGTTCTTTCACATACGGCGCGTCGATGAGGTTCTGATCGATCAGCAGCTTGGCGACGCCGAGCGCGAGAATGCCGTCGGTGCCAGGGTTGATCCGGAAGTAAAGATCGGCATGAATGGCGCTGGAGTTGTAGTCCGGAGAAATGCAGACGAGCTTAGCGCCGTTATAGCGAGCCTCGTAGGCGAAGTGGGCGTCGGGGATGCGCGTCTGCGAGATGTTCGATCCCCAAAGCACGATGTATTTCGAGTTGAACCAGTCAGCGCATTCGCAGGACTCGGTCTGAACACCCCAGGTCAGCGGCTCACCCGGGGGCAGGTCACAGTACCAGTCGTAGAAGGAAAGGAAAACGCCGCCAATGTAGTGGGCAAGCCGCGAGCCTGCGCAAAAGCTGACCGGACTCATAGCGGGGATGACACTGAAGAAGGAATTTGTATCTGGGCCATGGTTGTAAATATTGTCGAGCAGGTTTTCGGCAACCATGGTGAGCGCCTCGTCCCAGGTAGCGCGGCGCCACTTGCCTTCTCCCCTTTCGCCTGTGCGGATCAACGGATAGCGCAGGCGCTGCGGGCTGTATACGTATTCGGTAAAGCATCCACCCTTCTGGCATCCGCGCGGATTGTAATCCGGAAGATCCGCATTGATACGCGGATAGTCGGCCGCCTGCTCCTCGCGGACCATCACGCCGTTGCGCACGTACACCTTCCAGGAGCAGGAGCCGGTGCAGTTGGCCGAATGTGTGGAACGGACGACTTTGTCCCACGTCCAGATCTTGCGGTAGAAGTCCTCCCATCCGCGATAGGGATAACTGCGCAGCGGATCAAAGTCTCCCGTTAGCGTGCTCAACACCGGTTTCTCTTTACGCGAGCAACCGGGGAGGGCGAGAGTAGCAGCCGTTATTGCGGCAGTTCGTATAAAACTGCGTCGCGAGAAGGGCTTCTTAGGTTCGTTGTTATCGCTCATGGTTGATGCCCCGAAGGCGTTCCTGAAATCGAGTTTTGCGCCATAGATTTCTGCCCTCTTTGCTCCCCTAGCGTGCGCAAGTAGGCGAGCAAGTCCGCAACCTCCTGATCGCTAAGCGCTGGAGCGTCTGCACGCTGGAAGGCGGGCATGGCCGTTGCCACTCGACCGTTGCGGATTGTGCGTACGATAAAGTCGTTCGTAGCAGCCTGCTGAAACACGGGGTTGCCAATCTCCGGTGCGATTCCGCTGCGACCGTTCATGCCGTGACAGCCGGCGCAATTCCTCAGGAAGAGGGTGTGACCGCGAGTGGAGTCACCCTGCAGGATTAGTGGAACCATTGCCGGGGCTACCGTAGCACCCGTGCGGAGATACTCAATCACCCCCGCAATCTCTTCGGGAAGCAGTCCACCCGCATGCGGGCCCCAGGCAGGCATCTGCGTGCCAGGTCGTCCTCGCTCGATGTTGGTCTGGAAGTATTCGCGAGTTGCGGCTGCAATCAACGAGGCGCCGCGAATCGCCGGAATGAAGCGGTTGAATTTCTTGTCCCAACGGGTGTAAGCGCCGTTGCCGTGGCAGGCAGTGCAGTACTGCCTGTAGACCTGTTCACCGGTCAGGGGAACGGGATGGAGCGAGTGGTATTTCTGCTCGATCTTGTCAGGCGCAAGATAGCTCTCGGGCACATCCCGTTTCCACTGCGAGAGCATGTACGCGGTGAGCGCCAGTGCTTCTGGCCGGGTGACGGTTGGATTGCGCATCAGGCTATCGGGAACCACGCCACCGGGATCGCGGAGGTGAGCGTTCTGCCAGTCCCATGTGGTATGTGGCGGCTTCAGGTTCGTCATGATGAGCTGGTGCTTGGTCTTCGCACCTTCATTATCGAGCGCAGGTCCGAGCGCACCGCCGCGTCCACCAAGCTTATGGCAGGAGCCGCAGCTTTTCTCCTGATAGAGCTTCATGCCGGCAACCAGCAGCGGAATCTGATCGGGCGGTAACTTTTCTGCGTCGTGGCAAGTAACGCATGTCGCCTCGGTTAGCTCCGGCGGCAGCAGAGGGTAGTCCCAGAACACGTCTTCAGCTTTCGCTTCATTGAACGTCATGGCCGCGCCCTGCCCGTGGTGACAGACCGTGCAGCCAAAGCGATCGACGGGATGCTTGTCGAGGATGTGACCGGGATGAGCGCGGTGGGGCTGCGGCACGTCCGTCATGCGAGGATCGTCAATGCCGTTGTGACAGGTAACGCAGCGGTCCACGGTGGCGAGCGCCGGGATGCTGGCCTGTTTCATCTCGACGCGGAACTTGGCGAGCAGTTCGCGGCCGCGGTCGTCCGTGGCTTTCTCGCGAAGAATGTTGCGGTACTCGTGTTGCACGGTTTGCCATTGCGCGAGGTAGTTCTCGCGCACAGCCGCACCCACCAGATAAGCGATGGTGACAATGCTCGACACCAACAGGAGCCAGCGATAGATTCGGGATGGGTCTGTCATCGCATTTTCCTCAGTGCACAGGCCACTGCGAGGGCCACCAGTAAAAATGCCAGTTTGGTCCGCGATGGACGGTCGCGAAGTACGTCAGCAGAGTGAAGCTGACCAGGAAACAGGTGAACAGCGCCACCGCCGAGAGCCGTACCGAATCATTGCGTTTCAGGATGAACAGCGACCAAGCAGCAAAGATCAACACCAGCAGCGAACCGGGATTAATCGCGATGATCCAGACCTGGTGAATGTTCGGAAACCAGCTGCGCAGCCAGCCGTAGTTCACAGTGAACGCGAGCATGCCGACGGTCACAGCGCAGGCAAAGAGTAAGGATTGCCAGAACACGGAGCGCTCACCGCTAGTGCCGAACCACGTGCCTTCACCTCCTGGGCGGCGATCCAGAAACGGGATCAGCGCAAGTCCGACCAGGACGATCATCGGAATCAACATGCCTCCCATGAACGCCGAATAGGAAACCAGTTCCTGAAGTCCCAGGAAGTACCAGGGCGCCTTCGCCGGATTTTCCGGAACGGCTGCGTTCGCGAGTTCCTTCAGAGGCGCATCGTAGTAGTAAGACAAAATCAGCGTAGTCGCTACCGTAACCATGAAGACCGAGAGCTCGGCCCAGAACAAATGCGGCCAACTCATCACCGTGTTCTCAGGCCCCCGATTCACCGGCGGGCGCTTGCCCTTCACGAGCGCCATCAGTCCATAGGTTTTGGTGGCAAGCGGTTGGAATACAGGCCGGCGTTCTCCGCCCCATTCGGCGAGTCCGCCGGGCGGATCTTCTGGCTTGGCAAGGCCACCATCCTTTCGAATTCTCCAGAAGTGCACGCCGAGCAGCGCGACCAGTGCCAGCGGAAGAACAAAAATGTGGAGGACGTAAAATCGAATCAGCGCGTCCTGCCCGACGTAGTTTGCACCCAGCAAAAGGCGTTTTTGGAGGCCACCGGGATCGAAGAATTTCGTGATGCCGATGGCATCGGTGAATTCACGCGGTGAGTTGGCGATATTAGAGCCGATGGTGATCGCCCAGTAAGCCAACTGGTCCCAAGGCAGCAGGTAGCCGGTGAAGCTCAGCGCCAGGGTGATGACGAGCAGTCCGAGTCCCACGAGCCAATTGAATTCACGCGGCTTCTTGTAGCTCGCCGTAAAGAAGACCCGTGCCATGTGCAGCAGGACTACCAGCACCATCAACTGCGCGGACCACCGATGAATGTTGCGGATGAAGCGTCCGGTAGAGACAGTGAAGTGAATGTCCTTGATGGATTGATAGGCCAGATCGGTCGAAGGTTTGTAGTAAACCATCAGAAGCACGCCAGTGATGATGGTGATGATGAAACTGGCCGTCGCCATCAAGCCGAGTCCGAATGTGAGTGTTGGCCTAAGCGTCCGCACGTGTACGCGAACGCTGTGGATGTGCAGAAAGAGATTGTGGAAAGTGGCCTGTGACTCCTCGCGCTCCGATTCGGGTGTCTTGCCCAGGCGGAAGCAGGACTCCTTCAATGTCCGAGGTAGATCGTGCAGGTTGTGAATGAACTCTCGCGTCGCGCTCTCTGCCACGGTATGCCTCCTACACGCTGTACCGCGTGCCCTCTGGGACCTCGTTGTCCGCGTTGACGATCAAATCACCGTTCGCGGCACGACTGACCTCCAGCCAGGGCAGAGGTCGCGGCGCCGGACCACCCACCACGCCGCCTTTGCTGTTGAAACGGGAGCCGTGGCACGGGCATGCAAATCCATCCTTCGAGCGCGCTACCGTGCAACCCAGATGAGTGCATGTGCTCGAAATCGCGTAGAAGCCTTCGTCGTCGCGGAACAGCACCAGGTTTTGATCGGTGAAAGCGGTTTCACTTCCAGCTGAAAATTGCTCGGGCGGCCCGAGTTTGAAGCGGCGCACCGGGCCGGGCAGCACTGCGGGGTTGGGCAACCGCAACATTCCGGCAGCCGCGGTGCCCATGGCTGCAAGAAAACTTCCCAACGACGCGAGTGTAAGAAAACTGCGCCGGTTAACACGGGGTGGATCTAGACGGGACATGGCTTCCACTCCTTGGCAAAGCTGAACTTCTCCATGGTGATGGCCGTAGTGGGACAACGCTGCGCGCACAGCCCACAGCGAATGCAGCGTTCTTCGTCCTTGATAATGGCGGAGAGGTCTGCAGGGTCGAGGCTTGACTCTCGCGTCGCGGTTTCAAGTTCAGGCGAAAGCGCTAGCCGGTCGAACGTCACCAACTTCAAACACACCGTGGGGCAAACATCCACGCAGCCGCCACACAGGATGCAGCGTTCGCCGTCAAAAATAGTGTTGATGCCGCAGTCGAGGCACCGGCCAGCTTCGGCCAGAGCCTCTTCCTCGTTGTAACCAATCTCAACCAGAGCAGAGGGGTTTTTCAGACGCTCTTTCGCCGAGAGAGTTGGAATGTGCAGTCGCGAACGATGCTCGTAGTGTTTTTCACGCTTATATGGCTCAACAGGAAAATGGAACTGGACCTCCTCTTGCGTGATTTCCTTGCCACGCAAGAAGCGATAGACGGAACGAGCTGCCTGTTTTCCGCTGGCAATGGCGTGGATCATCAGGCGCGGCCCGTAAGCGATGTCGCCCGCGATGAAGACTCCCGGTGCCGAGGTCGTACAAGTCGCAGAATCGTTGACGATCTGCTGGGCAGAGCGCATCTCGATCCCGTCTCGTTGGGCGTCGATAAAACTGAGGTCGGCAGATTGCCCGACCGAGAGAAGAACGGTGTCGCCCTCGATCTCCGTCGTAACCGACTCATCGAACTTGGGCGCAAATCGCTTGTTTTCGTCGTAGACCTGACTGCAGCGCACGAACTTCACGCCCCGCACGAACTTTTGACCATTCCTCTCCTCGAACAGAATCTCTTTTGGTCCCCAGCTGTTGTGGCGGGTCACGCCTTCTTCCTGGCCTTCAAGGATCTCCACCGTATCGGCGGGCATCTCTTCCAGAGACTCCAGGCAGACCAGGTTCACCTGCCGCACCCCAGCCATGCGGGCCGCCGTGCGCGATACGTCGTACTCTTCCTGTCGCAACACAGTTCGGGCAACGTCATAGGCCACGTTGCCACCACCGATTACGATCACTCTCTGCCCCAGGGAAACGTCCTTGCCCAGTGACACATCCCGCAGAAAATCGACACCGCCCATCACGCCGATCGCATCCGCATTGGGGATCGGCAGGGCCCGGGATCGCTTGGCGCCACACGCGATGATGACGGCGGCATAGTCCCGACGAAGGTCCACGAAGCTGACGTCTCTCCCAACCTGTGTGTTGCAACGAATCTCGACGCCCAGAGACTCAATCACTGCGATTTCCGCCCGGATCAAGTCGCGCGGAAGGCGATATCCAGGGACGCCGGTGTAGAGCATCCCCGCAGGCTGTGGTTCCATTTCCAAAATCGTCGGGCGGAATCCCATCAGGGCCAGGTCGTGCCCGGCAGCTAGACCGGCAGGACCTGAGCCGATGATCGCGATCCTCTCTCCGGTAGGTTTGGGAAACTCGGCGTTCGCAAGAAACTCGACCAAGTGGCTGAGTTCCTCAAGATCGTCACACTGGCGTGTTTCATTTTTGCTCTTCAGGTAGGGAAACACTTCACTGCCTGCATCACTACGGGTGTCGCTCCCGAACTTCTCGCAGACGAAGCGCTTGAGCGCCCGAATGGAAATCGGCTGATCGATAGTTCCCCGGCGGCAAGCCGCCTCACACGGGGCACCGCAGATGCGTCCACATAGAGAGGCCAAGGGATTTGGCCCGCGGGCAATTAGGTAGGCTTGCTCGTAGTCGCCGGCAGCGATGGCGCGCACGTACCCGCGTGCATCGGTATGCACCGGACAGGCGTATTGACACTTGATCTGTTCCCGCCAATAGGCGGGGTCGGCTACGCGGACGCGATATTGCGTATCAGTATCAATCATCGCTCGCCTTGCTTTAGGGCTAGAGTCTTGCCCCCAAGGGATAACCGTCTGTGACCACAATCACGGACCACTGTTAGTCTCAAAATCCTGAATGCACCCGCACTAGAACTTCCAACTGAGCTCTCCATAGCCGAACTGGCCTGTGCCTCCATCCGGATAAATCTTCTGAATCACCGCTCGCCCAGTGGCAACCGCGTAGTATCCGGTCAGAGTGACGTGTGGATTGACTTGATAGTCCGCGTTCGCGTCGTAAACATTGGCCAGACTCCGGATTCCGCCGCTCGGGCGACCGACAAAGCCGAAGGTGGAAGACTGAAAAGCTCCTCCCCCGGAGTACCACAGGTCATTCTTGTTACCGAGTCGAAGGAAATGCGCATCCGAGCGGATGGTCCACTTCGGATGAGGACGCAGAATCACTTCTGCAAACGCATCCTGGTTGTTCATCAGGTTGTAAAAAGGAAACCGCGCGTAGATCCGGGGCGTGGGTAGCACCTGGAAGAAGGTTCCGTGTTGCCCGTCGGCAGGATTGTCGTCGCCGGTGCTGTAGAAATATCCGCCACGAAACCATGGTTTGAGTTTCCATACAGGCTGGAAGCCGCCCTCGATGGCTATGGCTCCAGCGTGGTGATCCAATACGCCCCAACTGCCGACCTGCCAGGTTCCCCAAAAGAGCAGATCGGCCGTCCCCCATTCGGTGTTCAGCGTCTGCAGATAGTTGCCGCCCAGGCTGGTGATGCGGATGTTGTGCTGGTCTGCATTGCGCGCGGACACGGGGCGATTGTCTACCTTCAGGACCGGCCGGCCATCGTGATAACTCAGCGCAAAAACGCGCCATTCCCCAGGTGACTTTTTCCCGACCGAGCGCGTCACCGCACCGTACATGACATCTGTGTCCAGTTCGCCCCAACCGTTGACTTGGAAGACGCCCTGAGTAGCACGCGCAATCAGCAAGGTGACATTCATGCCGGGCGTTGCGCGTACGTATTGAATTCCGTCGAAGCTCCTCCCCACATGGGAAAAGCCGAAATTTCCAAGCAGGCGGTGGGCAATCCGGTCGCGCTTCAAAACCGAGAGCGTGGTGTCCTTGGGAGCAACTTCAGCCCCATCAACGAACTCAAATCGGCCGAAGCGCAGGCTGCTCGCTTGGTCCCCGAAAATCGCCTTCAGACGAACGAACCCCTGCTTGGCGAAGAAGTACGCTGCGGTGGAGTCATGATTGGCTGCGAAGTAGCTGGCCCCCAGTCCCAACTGCCCTTGTGGCGGGGAGGCGACGGAATTTTCCGGAAGACCGAGAAGAAGAGGCTGGGCAAATTCCACCTGCCAGTCCCATCGGGGCCGTTCCTGGCTGAAGGTTAGTCGCAGTAGCGAGGCGAAGTACGTATAGTTGGGCTCGGCGGCAGAGGTATCGAACCAGTCCCAGACCTCCGGGCGCACTCGCAGGCTGCCAGAAAAGTGGATTCCAGCAATCGTGAGCGGCGTGGATGGTTGGTTTTGTGCGCTGGATCGACTACCGCTGGCGAGCAACCATAGCGCCAGGGTGGCGCCAATGGAGGCCCTTTTCCGCATCTTCCTGTGAGGACGTTGGTCCACCGTCGTCTGCCTCAACAGACTTGCCAACCGTGAACGGTACGAGCGTACGCAACAATCAGCTATGACATAAGTCACGGCGTTCTGTGACTCTTGGTTGCCAAACGCAACTTGCTTCTTCAGCGAACATATCTCCCGTCAGGGCGTAGGCACGCGCGCGTGATCCGCCACATACTTCCCGGAATTCGCAGACGCCGCACTTGCCTTTCAGGTTCTTGCTGTCGCGAAGAGCCACGAACATCGGTGAATGGCGGTAGAGGTCCGTGAGTCCCTGCTTGCGAACGTTTCCAGCTGACACGGGCAAGAATCCACTGGGAAACACCTCACCCAGATGGGAGATGAACACGAAACCCTTGCCGTCATTGATTCCGCGGGGCGCGCGGCCAATCCCGTCGGGAGTGCTCATCCCCAACATCGACGGCAGCCGGTGACCGCTGTTCTTGCGCTTCTCTTCTGTCCGGCGCTGGAGCAGGAAGCGGCGGTAGTGCTGGGCCTCCGTACTCTTGATATCAAATTTCACGCGCTGCGAGGTTTCGTGCAGCTTTTCGAACACCTGCTCGAACTCCTCGGCTGAAATCAAGTCGCTCACAGAACCGCGACCGGTGGGCACAAGGAAGAAAACGCTCCAAAGGACGATATCAATCTGTTCCAGCAGTGCAATGATGGAATCCATGTATTGCAGATTGTGCCGTGTGATGGTGGTGTTGATCTGCACTGGGAGCCCGATCTCGCGGGCCCAGCGTACTGCCTGCAGAGTCCACTCGTAGGAACCCGGCACGCGGCGGAAGGCATCGTGTATGTCCGCCGTAGGCCCATCGAGACTAATGGCCAGTCGCGCCAGTCCGCACTCCTTCAACTTCAGAATCGCTTCCTTGGTTAGCAGGGGTGTAGCACTTGGGGTCAGCGAAATACGCACGCCATGGGTCGAAGCGTATTCCACCAATTCGAAAATGTCGGGACGCTTGAGAGGATCGCCACCGGTGAGCACAAAAACGGGCGCTTCCAGCGCCGCAACTTCATCGATCAGCCGTTTACCTTCAGTGGTACTCAATTCAAGAGCGTTGCGGACGGGCTGTGCGCAGGCGCGGCAGTGCACACAAGACAAGTCGCATGCCTGGGTTGTTTCCCAGATCACAACAAAGGGCTCCTGATCAAAGTTCAGTGGTCGCGATGGCGGTATCATTTCACGCTCCGATGAGCGCCAGGCTCCTTCGCGATCGCGCGTGCTGCAGGAGTCGATTCCCAACGCTTCAATGGTTCGGATCGCAGCGGGTTGTCCAGGGCCAATCCCCGAACAGTTTTCGCATCGGCGATGCCCATCGCGTTCCCCTCGTGGTTAGGCTTCATGCCTCATGGCTCCGATTGCTATCCCAAAATTACGGGAGTTACGAAGCCGTGCCGATGACTTTTGTCACAGTGATTACCTGGGCTGCAAGGAGGACTCCGATTCGGAGTATCGTGTTCGCAATGTAGTGTGGTTTCACGACTGCAAGAAACTCGCAGGAAAAGCGCATTGCATCGGATGTTTGGTTCCTCCCCAGTAGCTTGCGGGTTGACGGAGGCACGCCCGTTGCAGTCGCTGAAATCAACCGTCAACTGGCGTAACATCGCGATTGAACCAACAACCCTGTCCAGACAGGCCGACGGGGGTTGTTGGTGCTAACGCCTGTTAACAACAGTTATGCGTTACCGCTTAGATTCTTGCAGCAGAACAACGTCAGAATCCCAGTGACTGCGCAGGACGGCGAGGCTGTTCCCGTCTGGCGACAGACTGAATGACGCGATTTGCTCCGACTTGAGATCCGTGATCGGATGATCCGCAGAGCCTGCCAACGGCTGCACCCAGACATTATCTACTTCGTTCTCCCGGCCCACATAAGCAACGGACTTGCCCTCCGGGGTGAATTGCAGAGAAGTGTCTCGAAACCAGTAATGGCTCCAATAGTGGCTGGCGTCGAGTACCCGTGGCGGTTTTGGTGTTTCGAGTTCAAACAATGCGATCTTTGCTGTTCCCTCCATTGTCTCCGTTGGTTGCCCTTTCTTTATGGCGGTTGCCAGCGTCTTGCCGTTAGGCGAGACAGTCAGCCCATAGAAGTAACTGTAACCATGAGGGACGCCGAAGAGTGCTTCCGATTTGCCCGAGCCATCCAGTGGCACACGGCAGATCTGGCGCCGGACGTAGTCAACGTAGTACACCCATTTCTGATCAGGCGAGCAAACTGGGAAGACATCATATGCTCCGTCCGTTAATTTCACGGGACTGGAGCCGTCCGCATTGGTACGCCAGACACTGAACGAGGTCGTGCCCTTGAGTTTCAAAGGCAGGACGAGGTAGTTCCCGCCGCAAGAGGAGGGGAAGATAACCGCAGTGTTGGAATCCCTCAGGAGTTGAGTCTGACTAGTTCCATCAACTCCCAGTTTGAATAGGTGGAAGAACTTGCTGAAAAAAAGACTGCCATCCGTACCCCAACTCAACGCGCTGCTGTCGATCAATGCATTGGACTCCGAGAGGATTGATCGAGGCTCCCGAAACCCGTTGCCTGCCTTCGAGAGAACTGAAACGGTTATAGGACTTCTCGCCTGAACTGTAGC
Source organism: Acidobacteriota bacterium (assembly GCA_016196065.1). NCBI lineage: Bacteria > Pseudomonadati > Acidobacteriota > Acidobacteriota bacterium. The sequence continues at coordinate 22,624 of JACPYL010000018.1, forward strand.
GAGAGTGCCTCCATCGGCGGAAAGCGTAAGAGTCACATACAAGTTCGTGTCCCGCGTGATCGGCTCTATATCGTCTCCTCCGCTGCGCACTAGTCCAATCTGCCCATTTGTAGAATGCGCGCCTTGTTCCGTGTAACGTGTGAACAGCGTGCGGCCATCGGGCGACCAGCGGATTTCCAGAGGAGTTTTATCACGGAGAGTAGCGAAGCGATGGGACTCGCCTTTGGCAACATCGACAATGTCAATCGCGGCGAGCTGCTGTCCAGGCTTTCCGAGCGAGTAAGCAACTTTGTCGCCCGTCGGTGACCACGCCACGAAGCTAGGGACTTCCGAAGAGAGAGAGCCGGTTCGTAAAACCGTTTCGTTGTTGCCGTCCACTGATGCGGTGAGGATGTGCCACTTACCGGCCTCCGAGTCCCAGCGTAAGTACGCGATGCGCTGCCCATCCGGGGAGAATGTGATCTCGCTGAAGATACTCCGCGCGACCACCTGCGGAGCACCCCCCAATATCGGGGATCGATAAAGGTCTCCGTGCTTGGCGAAGTAGATATAGTTGCCATCTGGCGAAAAGGCGAGACTTCTATAGTGCAAGGCTGAGGGTGGAATGATCTGCGTATAGCTACCAGTGGGCACGTTGCGCAGCCAGAGACTCTGCATCCCATTGTCGTCCATCACGACAAGTACGTACCTGCCGTCCGGCGAGATTGCCGCCGCTCCCGCGTTACCGGTGTGCGTGACTTGCGTAACGGTGAATTTCTGGAAGGGCATTAGCGCGGGACGGTGCAAGAGAGAATAGACGCCGAATCCTGCCGTGCCGAGCAGGATTAATACCACGAAGACTCCTCCTGCGACTTCCCATTTATGCCGCTTCGCGGCAGTGATGACGGAACTGCTGCTCTCCGAGGGTTGAGGCGATGTGTCTGTGGCCGTTCCCACGCCCGCCGGGGTGGCTATGCCACTGTGACGGGACTCGGTATCGCGCTTTAGTCGTTGCAGATCGGTGCGAATGTCGGAGGCGTGCTGATAACGCAGGTTGCGGTTTTTCTCGAGACACTTGTTGATGATGTCTTCCAGTCTGGAAGGCAAGTCAGGATTCAGCCGAAATGGGGGGATAGGAGCTTTGTTCAGAATGGCCTCGAAGATCACTCCTTTGCTTTCCCCACGAAAGGGCGAGGTCCCCGTCGCCATCTCGTAAAGCACGGTTCCAAACGAGAACAGATCGGTGCGGGCATCGAGTTCCTTCCCTTTCACCTGCTCCGGCGACATGTACGCAATGGTTCCGACCGCTGTGCCGGGGCTGGTGAGATCTTCCTCGGACTCGACGGTCGGGGCGCTCAGCGCAACGCTCTCCGGCTTGAGCGTGACCTTGGCCAGGCCGAAGTCCAGAATTTTTGCGTGGCCGCGTTTTGTGATGAAGACATTTGCAGGTTTGATGTCGCGATGCACGATACCAACCGAGTGGGCGGCGTCAAGGGCGTCGGCTATTTCAATTGCCAGCGACAGCACTCTCTCGTTTTCTAAGGGTCTTCCGCTAATGCATTCCTTCAGCGTAATGCCCTCCAGATACTCCATCGCAATGAACGGTTGGCCGTGCTGGTCGTCAGTCTCGTAGATAGTGCAGATGTTGGGATGATTCAGGGCTGAGGCAGTCTTCGCTTCCCGCTGGAAGCGGCTGAGAGCCTGATGGTCTCCGGCTACTTCGTTGGGCAGGAACTTGAGGGCGACAAAACGACCCAGCTTTATGTCCTCAGCCTTGTAGACCACACCCATCCCCCCGTCCCCGAGCCTTTCGAGGACGCGGTAATGCGAGATGGTCTGATTGACCAGCGAGCCCTGGCTTACTGCGCGGTTCGCCATCGGGGAAATCGCTCCTTCCCCTCACCCTCGGCACAATCGTAGGACTGGTGGCAAGGCAAGTCAATGGAGCGCGGAGCAGTTGGCGACAGGTTCGGCTCGATAGTTGGCGAAAAATCGCGATTACACCAACAACGATCTAGAGGCCTTCCTTCGTGTGCTGCTTCCCCCTTAGACATCCTCAGTTGTCTTCGAAAGCCGCTAGAAACTGTGCCACGTCGTCGTAACTCCTACTTGTCGCCAACACCGCTGCAAGCCCTAGGTTCTGGCTCCAAGCCCAGCGGCCGGGCGATTTCGGCCAAAACATTTCTGTGCCGTATTAGGCGCTTTAAGCGTTTTCCTTGACATCGCTTCAACTGTACGCTACCGTATCCGCATGCCATACAAAATCCCGTTTGGGGACAAGATCATCGAATGCGACACCTGGGAAGAAGCCAAGCGCGTAATCCTCGACCAAGACACTGAAGAGGGAGAATTTCTGCCGGCCGACAAAATGCGCCAACATGGGTCCTGGACGGACATTCGGCTTGACCAATTCCTACATCGCCTTGGCCCGGATCAGAAGAAGATCCTCGGTATATTAGTCAATCAAATCCGCGCCACTGCTGAAGATTTGCGCAATGCCGTCGCGGTTGACAGCAACCAAGCTCTTGCGGGTATTATGAGCGGAATATCCAAGCAAGCCATGGCCGTGGGTGTCGGCGCACGCGAGGTTTTCGGGATTGAAAACCGCCGCAGGTCCGGCGTGCTGAGCAAGTCCTTCTTTGTCGCCCCTGAATTTCTAGCCGCCGCCCATGCCGTCCGTTGGCCCACCCCCCCCAAATAAATCCGTTAACACTTGACAACGCTTGCAAGCGTATTATAGCTTTGACTTGTACTCGGGACTCGGAGCCTGGGTGACCGGACCCAGCCTTCCCGAATTCACACAGGAGCAACGATGATGACAGCACCGGTTAACTCAAGTACTACTCCGACACTCCAGTCCACTGTCGTCGCGGACAAATGCTCGCGGTGTGTCCGACCGGCACCGACGCCGGTTCTTGCAACAAGTCGTTGAAGGAGATCTATGAACTCCTTTTCTGAAATCGCAGTGCCTTTAGCTGATCGTGGCTTCCGTGTCTTTCCGCTTATTCCGAGGACAAAACGTCCGCTCCCCATGGCTGGCGACTACGATCACTTCGATGCCGCGAGCACAGACGTCGAGCAACTTCAGCATTGGAACCAACAACAACCACAGGCAAATGTCGGAATCATTCCAGATGAGAATTTCTGTTTCTTGGAGACGGACGATGAGGTAGCGCTGAGAGCCGCATGTGCGGATCTTCCGTCCGATGTATGGGACACCACGCGAGCGAGTGCGCGAGAAAATCGTTGTTATTTCATTTATCGCCAGACGATGCGGACAAGACGGGCCGGGAACATGACCTTGGCGCGCGAGGGCAAAGAGAATCTTTTCGAGTTTAAGCAGCACCGCCTCTACGTAACCGGGCCCGGGAGTATCCACCCCACCACTGGCAAACCGTATGACGTGGAATGGCGGCGAATCCCTGCTATGCCGGACATATTGCTAAACCGCCTCTGCGAGCTCTACGGAAAACCCAAGGCAACGGGTTCTCTCATCATGAATGATGAAACGAAAAGGCAGACTGCGTTGATCGACAAATTTCTCGAATATTACGAAGTTGCGGACACGGGCAATTGGTTCAACAAGGGAAAACAGTGGTACAAACCCATCGAATGTCCGTGGGGAGATGAACACGACAATGCGAATGAGGGCACATCTACCTGCGTTGTCTATACCGCAGGTGGAGGGTACGGATTTGATTGCAAACATCGCTGCTCGTCGAAGGGGTGGAAAGACTTTCGCGCTGAACTCGAACGACGCCTTCCGGATCACAAGTTCTCATTTGTTGCCGACGGTGCTTCGGCGAATGTAGTGGTCGACGCTCGTGTCGAACAACCAAAGCGTTTGCGCCCGGAATACCCAATCACCGCTTGGGAAGCAACCGTCGTAGCAGAATTTGCCAAGCTATGTGCGAACGACAACAACATTCCGCGAAAGCTCTACGCGGAGGCATTTCGATGCACACTTGGCGCGGTGGTGGGCGACCGCATTGCGTGCGATGAAGTGGAAGGCGCTTTGCCGAGAACTTACACAGTTATCGTTGCCCCGAAGGGCAAGGGCAAAGGCACCGCCATTAGACGCGCCGTCCGCTTCTTCGATCGGATGTGGAACAGCGCCCGCACGTCAGTTACGCCGGGGTTGCTGTCTGGCACGCGGGACTTCATTTGGAAACCCAAGGGAATTGGCGCGTGGCTTGCCGCCGCGTCCAGCGTGCCGGGCATGGCTCGTCTAACTAAGGATCTCCAGCCCACCATTAATAGCAAGCCCCAGATGGCATGGGGCGACACACTTCCCCGCATTCTCTCGGTACACGAAGAAATGAAGACCTTTCTGAGCACCCTGTTCATTGAGGGTGGTGTTGGCAGCGGTATGGAAGGGGTTGTCTGCCAACTCTGGGACGATGTTACATTTCACGGCACAGCAACCGGAACACGCGAAGCCCTGTACGGCGAAATGATGTTTTCGCTCTTGGCTGGTGTCACCGAGGAAGACTGGTTTGATCTGCTCAGCCGCGGCAACGCTGTAGGAAGTGGACTGATGTCCCGCTTCAACATGATCGGTACGCAAGGTCAGTACGACAATGTGAGCCGCATGAGCCCGCCAACCTTCGTGAAGTTGCAGGAGGCCTTCCTGCCCAGAATCCTCCAGCTGGAGGACGCGCCTTGTCACGTGCCACCTACCGAAGCGGCCGAACGGATCATCGGCGAGTGGACGGAAGGTTTGCCGGAGGGCTCCGAACGCATGAACATTCACGTATGGCGGAGTGCAATGTTGATTGCATGGCTGCGGCATGAAGACGCAATTACGGCCAAGACGGCCGAAGATGCCACACTCCTCGGACAATATCAAATCGCATCGCATGACTACTACCGGACGCAGGCGGCAGACAACGCGACCGCAAAAGCGCAGGCCAGAATCATGCGCACCCTGCAGATGAGGGGACCAATGTGCAAGCGGGATTTACAACGAAACACCAATGCTAATCGTGACGGAACTGAGCTTTGGAATCGTGCGCTGGGAGGACTAGTACAAGACGGCGCAGTCGCGCACGGTGACGATGGGGCCTATTTTGTCATCATGTCATCGCCTGACCCTGTTTAAGTGGATAGCTTTGTTGTTATGTATGTATGTTAAAGAAAATAAAAGAATACGGGAAAATCGCTCTTGGGGGACCCCTGATGACACGACGGCGCTGATGACAGATTTCTGAGTCGAAGTTCCAAAATCGGCGGATGGAAATACTCATCATGCTGCACGCGGACAAACAAGTAGCTACAAGAAAGGACTTTCCATGCTGATTACAACGAAGACGCAACAATTCACTAACGCCTCCATCTTCGAGGTTGAGGTTGGCGCCACAGGCTTGCGCGGCGGCGACACCGGGTGTGGAGGGAGGACGTACCTGCGTTTTAAAGATCTCGCAGGCACGGACATGCGTATCGACGTGCTTCCGGCCGGCGATGAGATATCGATGGTCTTTGGAGGAGATGCTGAATTTGAGAACCTGCTCGCGGGACTAGAGTTCGCAGTGAAGGTGCTAAAGGAATCGAGAGTCGAGGGAACTCCGGACGACCTGGCTGTCATTGGTACAAGAGATGTCCCGTAATTGGACTCTATAAGGGTTGTTAATCAAAGGGCAACGGGTACGGGGGTCAAAAAGCCGAAGGGGCAATCGTCAAGATGCCGTTGCGCAGCTTTGCAGAAGCGCGTGAAGCAAAAAAGCTGTTGTGTGTCCATTGGTCATAATTAAGTAAAGGGACTACCTAGGAATCAATGGCGGTTTCGAGGGAATTTCGGAAGGGTTTAGCCCCTATTGGAATGCGCACTCTTGTTCAATCCGAGTGGCTCACGGCGCGCGAGGCGGCAGCCTATTTGAAAGTTGCTCACCGCACGATCCTAGAGTGGGCCAAAAAAGGCGTGATTCCAGCGCATCGACTGTCGGGCGCTCTTCGTGTTACGTGGCGTTTCCGTGCCGATGAGTTGGACGGTGCTATGATATCGGCGCCATCTGCCGCAGAGAATGGAGAGTCATTCAATGCGACGGGAAAGTAAGAGCACGACCGGAAGTGTGGTCAAAGACAAACGTAGTCAGAAATGGCAGTTTTTTTGGTGGGCCGATGGAAAGCGCCATAGCAAGACGCTAGGCCGTTTTCCCACCAAGACGGCGGCGTGGAATGCGGCACAACAGTTCCGAGCCGAGCTGTCACAGCCTCAACCTTCCAACGCGCCCACTGTGGCCGACCTGGTAGATCAATACCGGGAAGAGAAGATGCCGAAACGCTACAGCACTCGCCGTTCGTACAACGCATGGCTGAGGAATCACGTTCTCCCGAAGTTTGGGACGTGTCCAATCTCAGACGTGCAAGCGCGTCCGGCAGAGCTGTGGCTGGAATGCCTCAGCCTGACACCACGGAGCCGGGCAGCCGTTCGCGGCTTGCTTCGCATTTTGTGGGAATACGCAATGTGGCGCGGGGACGTGCCCACACAGCGCAACCCGATGGAGTTAGTCACTATCAAGGGCGCATCGAAGAGAACTAGGAAGCCGCGCAGTCTGACGGTGGATGAGTTTCAACGATTCAGTCATCACCTGGGGGAGCCGTTCCATACCATCGCGCTTGTCTGCGTGTGCTTCGGCCTTCGTATTAGCGAAGCCCTAGCCCTCAAGTGGTCAGATGTGGATTGGCTCGACGGAAAAATCAGCGTTCAGCGTGGCATTGTTCGGCAACAAGTGGACGACGTGAAAACCGAAACATCACACAAGGCAATCACGGTCACCGAAATCATGGTCGAAGCACTCAAGCGATGGAAGCAGACAACTCAGTTCTCCGCTCAAGAGGATTGGATTTTTGCATCCCCGTCGCAGCTAGGCCGCCTGCCGTGGTCAGCCGATAGCGTAAACGATGCGTACAAGAAGGCCGCATCTGCCGCGAAGGTCGAACACGTCAGCACGCACAGCATGAGGCACACTTACCGATCATGGCTTGACGCGGTAGGCACCCCGATTGCGGTACAGCAAAAGCTAATGCGACACGCGGACATCAGGACAACGATGAACACGTATGGTGACGTGGTAACCGATGAAATGGCTGTAGCGTGTGGGAAAGTGGCACGTCTAGCCCTCAACGGCACGGGAGCGGCACGGGATACACGCTAAGTCTTTTGTTTTGGCGGAAGCGTGTGTGAGTCGAACACACCGATGACATCGAAGATGCCATCCGCCGGTTTTGAAGACCGAGGCCATCACCGGATGACTTGCGCTTCCGTGCTGAGTTTATCAGTGTCTGCTGATTTTGCAGTCTGTGCGTCCGTCCCGTTTTCGTCTCTACCCGACAAATTCACCTAGCGTCGTCCACGCGAGCGTCGCGTAGTTTGATGTAGTGGGCTCGCGTGACCTGCACGCCTTGGACTCCGGCTTCCTTGTTCGGATGTAGGCGTTGAGCACGCCTCAGACTATCCGGCTAGTTAACCCGCCGTTGTGCTCCGGGGTTTCTACAATCCCGGTGCCCCGTTTCCAGCACCGAAAGGAAAGAATCTCAGATTGAGGTGGTCAGCGCAATACCACGTTCGTAAAAGTTACTTCGCGAGGGCCCGAAAGAGCGTCAATGCCAAATGTATTAAGGCGAAACTCAGAACGACAACGACGGTCGCAACTTCAAAAGCCCGGAATATGCGAGCAATCATAAAAGCCCCGTTTACTTCTTGACTTCAGCAAAACCCTTGCCTTGTTGGGGCGCTTGAATTCCGCTTCTAAGCACATACGCCACGGTTTGACCGGCCGGGTTTTCGACCCGCATCACTTCTCGCTGCTTGACCAACCTAGCTAGCGTGTTGTGGATAACAGCCGAAGAATTCGCGTAATTGTCCAAGCTAAATCCGATCTCCACCAAACCGGACTTAATCTCCGACGCGGAAAGCGGGATTTTTGAACCGCGTAAAACCTGTTTGACGGCGTTCGTGATACCTGCCTCTGCGGGCACCTGATTAATTAGCTCAGCCAGTTGACCGTTACGACCGACGTTCGACAGGGAGACGTAGAGTTTCAGCAGGTTCTTGAGCAGTGTGATCTCGGTGTCGATACGCTGCCTCTCTTCGATTAAGTCGTTCAGTCTAGTTCCCGCTTTCACCATTTCCTGCGAGTAGTTCATCTTTTGTTAATACAATAATATACGGTACACGTCAAGTAGTCACATCTAGAACAAATTCTTGCAATTGAGGCTCATGAAATACAGTAAAGCCACTTGATTCAGTGCTTTGGCGAATCTCCCGAAAGGCTATGCTTTCGGAAGTCCAGGAGGACTGAATGACCGGCGCTGTCGAGGCTAGAGAAGGACGCACTCAGCCGCAAGTTCGACGTGCTCATTGTTTGGAAGCTGGACCGGCTCGGACGTTCCCTTCAACACCTGGTCACGTTGCTGAGCGACCTGGACAGGAGGGCGTGGCGTTCGTCTCCGTCCGGGACGGTTTCGACCTGAGCACTGCGAGCGGACGGCTACATATGCAGATCATCGCGGCGATGAGCGAATACGAACGAGCGCTGATTACGGAGCGCGTCGTGGCTGGTCAAGTGGCGGCGCGGCGAAGAGGAGCCGTGTTCGGTCGTCCTCGGACTGGGGTAGACGCGGCGCGGGTGCGGAAGCTGCGACAGTCCGGCGCGACGTGGGAGAAGGTTGCGGCTGTATTGGGAGTGCCGAGGAGCGTGTGTCAGAGAGCGATCTAGCTTTGATTGCTGGGCAAAATACTTCTCAGAAAATCCAAATTCTTCTGTGACAGTCCAGTCTTGATGAGCTCGAATAAAGTAGCAAACCTCAATTGTAGTTCGCCGTCTTTCCGGCTCTCCACGCTAACCACGGGGGACGTGTTCGGTTCCATTGAATCAAAGGCCTGAAAAAGGTAGAAGATTTCTCTACGCGTTACGTTCCCCGTAGGCGTGGTGCGATCGACGCGCTGCAAACTAACTCGCGCGTTCTTTGGTGCTCCCGGCTCCCAGACGAACGTGCTGGGATTGACCGTCTTCCAGTTGATCTTGCCTGCATTGGTTGCCGCTATCAATTCATCGACATAGGCACGCAACCCACTGGTTTCATCCGACATCATTGACTCCGAAATCGTACGATTCTCTTTCCACCAGACCGATTAAGTCAGCTACGCAATTATTGATTGTCGCAAAATTATCCTCTATAGCATAGTAAACGGCGTCGGGAGCCTCGCCTTCCTTCGCCGGGTCAGTCGGTCGGACCTGCTTAAGAGATATCTGCGTTTCATCCAACGCCGCGCGCACCGTTTCGATTGCTTCCTGTAAGCGCTCGTTTTCCGCGAAGGGCGCCATTACTCTTCGCAAGCGTCTAGAGGTTTCGTTAAAAAGGTCTTTAGCGACGTTAAATTTCATGCCGGGCTGGACTCGGTCGAGCTTCTGAGCTACTTCTGCCAATTCGACCGTCATCGTCTGGAGCTTGATGGTTCGGCCAGCCTCCGTCGCGGCGTCCTTCGCTTTGATTGCTTCATCCTTAGCCTCTTCCGCCTGCCGATATGCCATGAAGGACACAGCTAAACCTAATAACGCCAAGACGAGCGAGATCCAAAAATCTCCTTTGTAATAGAAGGGACGTTCGAGTAGTTGAAACACTCGCGTCAGCGCAGCTTGAACGTCATTGGGTTGAAGGTTCATCTTAAAACGCACCAATATAGCACTAATAGAGCCGCCTACAAGGGCGGGGACCCGAAAGTGTCTCCGAAACGCACAAAGCTAACCTCTGGCCCGAAAGTATCCCGGAAAACGCACCAGCTAACTACTGCGCTCTCACCACTTACAGTGCCCGTAGGTTGATAGTTTTGGGCTGCGCTTTGTGGCGCGGAGGAGTACGTGGGTGCGAAAGTCCGGCGCGGGAATGACAGAGTCAGTGTGAACTATTACGCAAGCACGGACTGGTACTCTTCGTAGGCGCCCTTGAAGTCAGTGATGTGGTGGTTGGCTTCGAAGTGCCAGATTCTGGTTGCAACTTCGTCAATCAGATCTTCGTCGTGCGTTACCAGGAGCACGGTCCCCTGATATTTCTGAAGCGAGATGTTCAGCGCGTTGATTGACTCCAGGTCCAAGTGGTTGGTCGGCTCGTCGAGCACGAGGACGTTCGGTTTCTGCAGCATCAGCTTGCAGAAAATCAGGCGCGCCGCTTCTCCGCCGGAGAGAATTTCCGTTTTCTTGTCGCCGTCTTCGCGGGGAAAAAGCATCTGGCCAAGTAGTCCGCGAATTTCTTCGTGCGATGCGGATAGATCCCACTGGTGCAGCCATTCGAATGCGGTGATCCCCGGCTCGATCAGCGCTTTGTGATCTTGCGCGAAGTATCCGACTGAAGCTTCGTGTCCCCAGACAACTTTTCCAGCGCTCAGGAACGGACCTTCGTATCCGCTCGTCTTGCGCAGTTCCGCTTCCGTGACAGTTGGCGAGTTCGCCAGCAACAGATTGACCATGGTGGTCTTGCCGACGCCGTTGCGTCCCATAAGCGCGATCCGCTCGCCGCGAATCACGCTGGCGGTAAAGTTCTGGATCACCGGCGTACTGTCGTACGATTTCCCAACGCCTTCCAGTTCCAGAATGTGTTTTCCGGACGGGCGCTTCTGCTCAAACTTCAGAAATGGACGCTGAATATTTGAGCGCGCCAGTTCCGTCACCTGCAGGCGTTCGACTTCTTTCCTGCGCGACTGCACCTGGCTTGATCTGGTTCCGGCCGAGAAGCGGGCGATAAATTCATTGAGCTGTGCAATCTTCTTTTCGCGCTGCGCGTTCTGTCCTTCAATCTGCGATCGGATCTGCGTCTTGGCGACAACCATGTCGTCGTAGGTGCCGGTATAGGTGATGATCGTTTCGTAATCGATGTCGGCAATGTGCGTGCAGATTTTGTTCAGGAAATGCCGGTCGTGCGAAATGACGATCAGAATTCCGTCGTATTGATTCAGGAAAGCCTGCAGCCAGTGAATCGAATCCAAGTCGAGGTTGTTGGTTGGTTCGTCGAGCAGCAGCGCTTGCGGATGTCCAAAAAGAGCCTGCGCCAGCAGCACGCGAACTTTTTCTCCACCTTGCAGTTCCCCCATGAGGCGTTCGTGCAGATGGTCAGGAATATCGAGGCCCTGCAGAAGAATAGCGGCATCGCTCTCGGCGGTATAGCCGTCTTCCTCGCCGACCGTGCCTTCGAGTTCACCGAGCCGCATGCCGTCGGCGTCGGTCATTTCCGATTTCGCGTAAATCTTTTCGCGCTCTTCGAGAGCCGCCCACAACGGTTTGTTCCCCATGATCACGGTGTCGATGACACGAAAACGATCAAAGGCAAACTGGTTCTGGCTGAGGACGCCGAGCTTTTTCGGACGAACGACGACTCCCTTCTGGGGATCCAGTTCTCCCGTCAAAAGCTTCATGAAGGTGGATTTGCCGGCGCCGTTCGGTCCGGTCAGGCCATACCGTCTGCCCGGCGTAAAACCGGTGGAAACATCATCAAATAGAACTTTAGCGCCGTAGCGCATGGACACATTACTGACTGAAATCATGTTCTCAAGGGAACTGCGAGAAAATTGCCCAAAGGCGGGGACGCAGCTACTGTCTTTAAGAATATCATGGCCGCGATTTCAATCTGACCCGCTCCAGGTACGTTGGTGCGCTGCGAGTTATCCTTAAATACATGGGCCGCCGGACGTCATCTCGAGGAGATCACGAACTGATTCAAATCGTGGATTCGGCGCTCGCCGATGCCGCGCGCCGGAGCGGCGACTGGCTGGTGTGCCGTCCCGGATGCACGCAGTGTTGTGTGGGCGTGTTCTCCATCAATCAACTGGATGCTCGACGACTGCGAGGTGGGCTGGCTGAACTCGCCGCGGTCGCGCCGGAGCGGGCCGCCCGTGTACGCGAGCGTGCTCGCGATGCAGTGTCCCGGCTGGCTGTGGACTTTCCCGGCGATCCTCTCACCGGGATACTCGATGAAGGCAATGCTGCGGAAGAGAGATTTTCTGAATTCGCTAACGACGAGCCCTGCCCGGCGCTTGATCCCGAGTCCGGAAATTGCGAACTTTACGAATCGCGTCCCATGACGTGTCGGACATTTGGTCCGCCCGTCCAGTCAGAGGGAGGACTCGGCGTCTGCGAGCTGTGCTTCCACGGGGCTTCCGACAAAGAGATTGCCGCCTGCGAAATGATTCCCGATCCCGACGATCTGGAAGCGGACCTGCTTCGGAAACTGGAAAAGAAAACCGGGGCTCGCGGGGAAACGATTGTGGCGTTTGCGCTGGCGACTTAAGAGTCCAGATTTAGCTGCCCTTCTTTTCCAATTCCGCCCATCGCGCATAGAGTGTATCCAGGATGTCTTGCGCGGCTTCGACATCCGCGTGCGCGGCCAGGAGCCGCGGCCCATCGCTCGCAATTGCCGGATCTTCGAGTTGCGTCCGCTTCGCCTGCAATTGCTCGTCGGCGTCGGCAATGCGCTGCTCGATGGTGGCATACTCCCGCGCTTCGAGGTAGGAAAGCTTCTTCTTAGCCTGCGCAGTTGCTGACGATTCTTCGGCGATGGGATTACGATTTGCGCCGGCCCTCACTGGTCGATTGCTTTCTTCCTGCCAGGACTCCCATTGCGCGTAATCGGCAAAGGTCTCTGCACCACCTTTGCCGTTCAGGCCGAGCACAACGGTCGATACGCGGTCGAGCATGTAGCGATCATGGGTTACGAGGACGAGTGAGCCGCGAAATTCGAGCAAGCTCTCTTCCAAGATTTCGAGCGTAGGAATATCGAGGTCGTTGGTCGGCTCGTCGAGCAGGAGAACGTCAGCGGGCTGGAGCATCAGTTGCGCGATGAGCACGCGAGCCCGTTCGCCTCCAGAAAGGCGGTCGACCGGTTGATGGAGTTGCTCGCCGGTGAAGAGGAATTTTGCCGCCCACGACGCGACGTGGATAACTCGATCCTGATAGACGACAGAATCGCCGTCTGGAGCCAGCGCGCGGCGTAGAGTGACGTTGGAATCCAGTTGGCGCGTCTGATCGAAATACACGATACGCAGCCAGTCGGCGCTGCGGATCTGTCCACTGCTGGGAGTCAATTCGCCGCGCAGAAGGCGGAGCAACGTGGTCTTGCCACTCGCGTTCGGGCCCACCAGTCCAACGCGCGCCCCGGCGGTGAGAATGAAATTGAGATCTTCAAATAACGTACGATCGCCGATCTGATATGCGAGGTCTTCCAGTTCGATCAGGCGCTTGGTCTTGCGATCGGTGGCCGAGAAATCGATCTGCGCAGTAGCGGTTCGAGTTCTCGCATTCAGATCGGCAAGTTCTCCGATCAGTTCATTGGCCTTGCCGATGCGTGCTTTGGATTTACGAGTTCGAGCCTTCGCGCCGCGCCGCAGCCACTCGATTTCGTTGTGGACCAGATTTTCCAGTGCTTCATGGCGCTTCGACTGCGCGTGGAGGAACTCTTCTTTTTTCTGGAGGAACTCACTATACTTCCCGCGCGCGCGCAGAACGCCGTCAGGATAGACGCGGCTCAGTTCCGCCATTTCAGTCGCGACATTTTCGAGGAAGTAACGGTCGTGACTCACAACCACGCACGCGAACGCGGCGTTTGCCAGCAGGGTCTCGAGCCATTCGATTCCCGCCAGGTCGAGGTGATTGGTCGGCTCGTCCAACAGCAAGATATCGGGACCCTGAACGAGAGCTTCGACAATCGCCAACCGCTTCTGCCATCCTCCTGAAAGGGACGCGGCATCCGCTTCGAGATCTTCAAATCCGGCCCTGCCCAGCAACTCCGCAAACCGGTTGCCACGCTCGCCAGCTGGAACATGTGCGCGTTCCAGCGCGTCTTCGATCACCGACCGTACCGTTCGATCGGATTCAAACTTTGATTCCTGCTCCACGTAACTGAGTCGCGCGCGCTTGCGGGTCGAGACTTCGCCGCTGTCGGCATCGACCTCTCCAGCAAGGATCCGCAGGAGAGTGGATTTGCCGGAGCCGTTCGGCCCGATCAATCCAATACGATCGCCTTCCGAAACGGTGAACGACACGTTCTGAAAGAGCGGGCTCGCTCCAAATGCTTTCGAGATATCTTGCGCGTTAATAATCGGCGGCAATGACAGTGGTCTCCAGGGTCTTGCCGGTTGGCGAGGCGCGGCGGGAATCATCAGCGGGCGCTCGGTCAGACGCGCCCGCCGGAGGGTTGTGATCCAACGAAACTACTTGGGCTGCGCGACCGTGCGGAGATACGGCTTGAGGGTCTTGAAGCCGCCGGGATACTTCTGCTTCGCCTGGTCGTCAGTCACGGAAGTCGGAATGATGACGTCATCGCCGGGCTTCCAGTTTACGGGCGTTGCCACATTGTGTTTCGCATTGAGTTGGAGCGAATCGAGAACACGCATCACTTCGTCGAAGTTGCGCCCAGCACTCATCGGATAAACCAGCATGAGCTTGATCTTCTTGTCCGGGCCAACAACAAACACAGTGCGGACAGTTGCATTGTCAGCAGCCGTGCGCCCTTCGCAACTCTCGCCGGCTTCGGCGGGAAGCATGTCGTAAAGCTTCGCAACCTTGAGTTCCGGGTCGCCGATCATCGGGTAGGTCACTTTGTGACCCTGCGTCTCTTCGATGTCAGCCGCCCATTTGCCATGATTGGTGACCGGGTCGACGCTCAGGCCGATAATCTTCGTATTGCGCTTGGCAAATTCGGGCTGAAGTCCAGCCATGTAGCCGAGTTCGGTCGTGCATACCGGAGTAAAATCCTTGGGGTGCGAAAAAAGAATCGCCCAGCCATCGCCGATCCATTCATGAAAGGTGATCTTGCCCTGGGTCGTGTCCGCCGTAAAATTAGGCGCTTCAGAATTGATGCGTAGTGACATTTTTGATCTCCTGCGTCGTTATTGAGCATCTATTAAACAGCCGACGCTTTACCGGTTGAAGGTTCAACTATGGTATCGCAACGGCCTGCGCTTTGTGCGGAGACCTGACAAACACATGAAAAAATTGTCTATCGTGCAATTGGATGTATTCACGGATCGAGCGTTGACGGGGAATGCTTTGTCTGTCTGCCTCGACGGCCGCGGCCTGAGCACCGAACAGATGCAGGCCATTGCCCGCGAAACAAACCTCTCGGAAACAACTTTCATTCTGCCCGGAGACCCCGCGGCAGAAAGAGATCGCGGCGTGCGGGTTCGTATCTTTACGGTGCAGGAAGAGCTGCCCTTTGCGGGACATCCCACCTTGGGGACGGCGTACGTTCTGCATCAGCAGACAGGCGCGTCCGAAATCAAGCTGGAGCTGAACGTTGGGACCGTCCCGGTACGTTTTGAGAAGCCCGCTGGCGAGCCTGCTTTCGGCGAGATGACACAGAAGAATCCCGAATTCGGCAGCAAGCATGCCATCGAAGCCATCGCCCCGTTCACCAACCTGAGCCCCTCCGATTTCGACGACTCGGTTCCGATTCAGACTGTATCCACCGGCATGCCATTCACGATCACGGCGGTGCGGTCGTTGGAGAAACTGCGCGGGCTGCGCGTGGACGTGACCCGTGCCCATGAATACCTGGCAGGCAATGGCGGTAAATTTTTCTATTTTGTCTCGCGCGAAACGGTCGATCCCAAAGCTCGTTTGCACGCGCGCATGTTTTTCTACAACGGCGAAGACCCGGCCACGGGTTCCGCAGCGGGATGTTGTGCGTCGTGGATGGCGGCGCACGGTGTCGCGGCCTCCGACGAGGGCGTCTTGATCGAACAGGGGATCGAAATGCTCCGTCCGAGCCGCATTTTTGTGCGCGCCACGAAGAAGGATAACCAGGTGATCAATGTGCGTGTCGGTGGAAATTGTGTGGAAGTTCTTCGTGGTGAACTGACACTCGCGGATTAAGCGTCAGAACACCGCGCTAGTGGCGGCTCGCATCGTATGGCACCATCGGTCAGTCCACGGGAGTGCCATTGGCGAGCGCGCTACTTTACGGCGGACACAATTCCCTTTAGCATCCATCTCGCTCACGATTCTCAAAAATAAATAGAAAGATTTGTCGGAGCGCGGACTCCCAAATCCCCCATGAAGCCTAAGAAAACCATTCTGTGCGTCGACGACAACGAACAAGCTCTCTCCATCCGCAAGGTTCTGCTCGAAACGCGAGGATACCGAGTAGTCGCGTGCAACAACGGCCAGCAGGCTCTGGAAGCGTTTCGCCGCGGCGGTGTTGACCTGGTTCTGACCGACCTTATCATGCCCGGCGTGGACGGCTCGCACCTGATTCAGGAAATCAAGGCACTCTCTCCGCAGACTCCGACGATTTTGATTTCTGGCCGCATCAAGATCTACGAACGCGATACGCTTGCCGATCTTTTCTTACCCAAGGGCACGTACGAGCCCGCCGAATTGCTGGAGCGCATCCGGCTGTTGCTGGTGCGCAAGCGTGGCCCAAAGCGCCCGCTGGAGATGCCCGCCCGCTCCGCCATGCACGCTACCGTCGCCTGAAACCCGTCACTTTCGTGCCTTCTCTGTGTGATATCGTTTCAACTGGATGAACGGATTCATCGTAGCGAGAGATCTGCGCAAGACCTATCGCGTAGGCAAAATCGATGTTCCAGCACTGAGCGGAATCTCGTTCAGCGTGGAGCGCGGCGAGTTTGTCACTGTGGTCGGTCCTTCGGGCAGCGGCAAGTCTACGCTCTTCTATCTTCTGGGCGGCTTGACGCGAGCCGACGCGGGCAGCGTCACCATCGATGGCGTCGATTTCGCGACTCTCTCGGATGGCGAGCGCACCAAGCTGCGGAAAAGTAAGATCGGGTTTGTCTTTCAGAAATTCAATCTTCTGCCCACGCTAAGCGCGCGCGCGAATATCGAGATTGCGGCCGACATTGCCGGACTCTCGCAGCCCGATCCCGAGTTCTTTGCCAAGATCACAGAGCTACTGGGCGTCGCAAAGCGGCTGGATCATCGTCCCTCCGAACTTTCAGGCGGCGAGCAGCAACGCGTCGCCCTGGCGCGAGCCTTGATCAACCGCCCCGCGATCGTGTTGGCTGACGAACCCACGGGCAACCTGGATTCCAAGAACTCCGAAATTGTCCTCAACATGCTTCGCCAGTCAAACAAAGAGTTGGGACAAACCGTGCTGATGATCACCCACAATCCCGAAGCCGCCGAATACGGCGACCGCATCATTCATATGCGGGACGGAGAGATTGTCACTCCAGATAAAGATCCACAATGGGCGCCGCAGCATCCCGTTGCCCGGGCAGGCAACTAGTCCTCAGTACCTTGCCGATACTCCGTTTGGCGGCAAAATACCGGATTACGGTTGAATTTGCTCCTCGCCGCCGGGGTCATTTATACTTGTGAAGTTCGGGCGGGAGTAACTCAGTGGTAGAGTGCGACCTTGCCAAGGTCGAAGTCGCGGGTTCAAATCCCGTCTCCCGCTCCAGTTTTTTTCGAGCCCCGCGGCCGCGAGGGCTTTTTGTTTGGACGCTATCGGGCGCGGTAGCCAAGTTGAGCCGTCTCGCGGGCGTGAGCAAAGCGGGAGCCCGCAGACGAAATCCCGAGCTCTGCGAGGGATCACAAGTGTGTTGTCAGAAGGCGCGGTAGCCAAGTGGTAAGGCCGAGGTCTGCAAAACCTCTATCGTGAGTTCGATTCTCACCCGCGCCTCCAAACCTTGAAATCTTCTACATTCCAACCTTCCCGGACGCTCAGGCGCAATGCTCCTGGCTCTAGACAGCATGTCCCACATTCGTCTTATGGCCTTCGCCTAGTTGCCCCCAGGTCCGCTCCGCAGTTCACTGATTATCTTGTCCGGATCAAAGCCGCAGCGCTTACTGCTCCGTCGTGATCGCGAAGATCGCAAGATTTCCGGCATTCAGCAACTTGCAATGCAGGGCCTGCATTCCAACCTGGGGAATAGGAATCGACCACAGCAAGACTTGATAGTGTTCCCGGACCACATCCTTTATGTATTCCAATGCAGGCTGTGCGGAGGTCGCGATCGGAAGGATTCGGCTGGCTCCATAGATACGGTTCGCTTGGGCGATCTCAATTCCATTGCGAACCGGAAGGGTATGCATCTTCCCGCCGGCAAATTGCAGAGTGTATTCCGCGGCAGTATCTCCAAAGTGCTGGTTCGTGGCGGACGGAATATTGCCGAAGAGGTCGGGCGCATCTCTCAGCGGATATCCCGTTCCAAACGTGACCTGACCCAGAATGTGCAGGACTGTGCAAGGCTGGTCTATCGGAACCGTAACTTCCGGGACCTCGGTTGTCAGAACGAGGGGCCGCACTCTACTTTCGATCGAGGGCGAGTGGAATGTAACACCAGAAATTTTCACCTCAGGAATCTTCCACAATTCGAACTTGTCTCCGGTTCGCTTCCACTGGTCGCGCGCCATCCTGGTGGAGGCCCAATATCTTTCCAGTTCGGTCTCCAAGGCTTTCCATGAGCGCTTGGCGGTCTGCGAGTCTGCGATCGCCTGCAGGTCGACGCTTCGGAAATTGCTGTTGCGAGAAAATGGATTAACGCGCAAAGGCAGGACTGTCGGGCGATCTGGGGCGTAGCTGATTTCTTGTTCCGGTGCGTCACTGCCTGGATTCGTGAGAGGCTGCTCGCCCGCCTGGCGCCGCAGATGAAACAAGCGCTTCAGTTCGCGGGCGACTAACTCTCTCGACTCCCGCGCTTCCGTGACAACACCGGACTGAAGGACTCCGTTGCGCATCTCTCCGTCGATGCGGCTGTATTCGCGAATGTCCTGCCACGACCAGAACATCGTGCCCGCCAATTCGTGCGTTCCAATCAAGTCGATCAGGCGATTGACACTGGCTTGCATCAGCGGTTCGTTTTGACCAACGCTCTTGCCTCCCCATTCAGAAAAAATGAGCGGCTTGGACGGACCGTCGAATGCGGCCTCTTCCGCAAACTCTGCTGGATTATCGGTATAGGGATGCTGGTCAAAAAAATCCATTTCAGCGTCGACAAACAACGGCTTCACATCTTTTGCGGGCCGATCGTTTGCTGCCGCGACCAGTCGCTTAATCGGATCCAATCGGTTGCAACGTTCCTTCCCTTCTCGCAGGGACTTTTCCGTGAGCGTGCATTCGTTGGAGATGAACCAGATCATGACGGAAGGAGAATTCCAGTCGCGGCGGATCGTGCCTTCCAGGATTCGAAACCCCATTTCGATGGGAGGGCGCGCGGCGGTCGCAAAATCCACCTGCCAGAAGCCGGGCTCTTCGGACACCAGTAGCCCGAGTTGGTCCGCCAGTTCGACGATGTGCCGGTCGTGCGGATAATGCACCAGGCGGACGAAGTTGCAGCCTATGGCTTTGATCATCCGCATGTCGCGTTCTTGCTGGCTGCGGGTGAGCGTGAATCCTTGGTCCGGCCACAAATCATGCCGGCAAACGCCGTTGAGGACGAGGCGCTTCCCGTTCAACAGGAAGTCCCGCCCCTGGGTCCGAATGTCGCGAAAACCTGTGTGGCACGTCCACATGTCCTTACCCGAAGGCGTTTCCAGACTCACAGTCAATTCATAAAGATTCGGAGACTCGGGAGACCACAAACTTGGATGCTTGAATTCGAACGCCAATTCCACGTCGTTCGTGCCTGCTTTGAATTGGACGGACTGAGTAACGCGAGCTACTTCGCCCAGCCCCCGCCTGACGGTGACCTCCGCCGTGCCGTCACACGCCCCTGTGCTCGACACCGTGATGCTAGGCCGTCCGCTGCACGCGCTGAAATCGGAATGCAATGTGTAGGCGAGCCGCACGTTCTCGACGTAGCATACAGGGCGGATCTCGACCCACACATCGCGAATGATCCCTCCCGAGGCTTCCCATCCGGGATTGTGTCCAAGGATGACTTCGGCCGTGCCGCTTCCGTCCGGTAAGGGCTCGAGGTCGACAATCTGAACCTCGACTTCGTTCATGCCTTCCTGGACGTGTGCCGTACATTCAAATTCGGCAGGGATGTACGGTCCGGATGTGGTCCCTAGTTCGTTGCCGTTGACGGTCACGCGGCCCCAGAAGGCGATGGCTTCGAAGTGAACGAATACGCGCTGCCCTCGGTTGAGTTGGGGGAGTACGCATTTCCGCTTCAGAATGTAGTTGCCACTGGGGCGAAGAGAGGAAGGAACAAGAACCGTGTCGTAGAGCACGTCACCAATGTGACGTTCCCATTCTCCATTCAGGGAGATGCGAGTTCTGGCAGGTGAGACGACTGGATGTGAACTCCCCGCCAGAACCGGGACCGCGGCGAGTGCTGCGGAAGCACTCAGCGCACCCAGAAAATTCCGGCGATTGATCATTTCACCTGACCAGCCATGCTGCGCTACTTGGGAAGCTTTTCGAGTAGAACCAGAAACACTCCATTGGTCCAGCCAAAGCCGTCAGCGTTGTATTGATATCCCGCAGCCACGGTCACATCCGATGACCGCGTCAGCATGTTGTACTTCTCGAGGATGCTACCGACTCGTTTGTAGTCATCCATGACTGTAGAAAGAAACTTGATGGAGATGCGGTCGGCGTCTGCATCCATTTTGTAGTTACGCAGGCCCTCGACGGCAAACAGCTGCTGGGGCGCCCATCCGTAGGGGAAGTCCCATTGCACGCCGCTTTCACGCGTACTGGCTACGATGCCGCCTGCCCGTTCGAAGATACCGATGTTCTTCTGAACAGCTCGCGCCTGCTCTAGCGTAGCCCATCCCGCCCACAGGGGGAAAAACGTAGAGGCAAACTCGTACCCGGAACGCTTCCCTGCTTCGAAATCGTAGTCGAAGAACTCTCCGCGCTCGGTGTCCCAGAATAGTTTACGCATGGTAGCCGCGCGCGTCGCCGCACGCTCGCCCCATTGCTTTGCATCCTGAGTACGTCCCAGGATGCGCGCCATTGCCTCCATATCTTTCTCGGTTTTGTAGAGCAGGCTGTTCAGGCACACCGGCGCGAAGTGGTGAGTTCCCACACCGTACGGGCCGAAGCGGAAAGAGATGTCGTATCCCGACTCGCGCATCGCGCGGTCGCCATGCCAGTACTCCTCGGTCATGTGCAGAGTGGTCTTGGTCTCGCACTTCTGATGGGCTGCCGAGGATGCTGTGTCGCACACTTCCACGGTAAACGCAGGATCGTAGACGCTACCGCTTTCACCGGCCTTGAGCGGCGCAATGTAGTTACGGGCTTCCGCCGGATGCGCCATGAAGTAGGCCACGGCTGCGCGTTGGACCCCTTCTTCGTCCACCAGGCTCTCCGGCGTCAATCCGTTGCCGAAGTCGTAGAAGCGCGAGAGACCGGTATTTCCGGCGAGATGCGGCGCACGCGTCCACATCGCATAGTCTTTGGTCGCGTAGCCGTAGGCTTTTGCGAGCCAGGCTTTGTCGGCCTTTCCAGCCGCCTTTTCTGCCTCGTACACCGACATGACCATGGCGGTAAGAAAGGGAGGCTGCGCACGCGTGAGGTAATACGTGCGGTTGGCGTTCAAGATCGTTCCGTAGTGTTCAATCTCAAAGAAAAAGTTGTCCACCATCCCGCGCGCAAGCGGTACGCGTCCGTCGCTGACCAGGCCGCGAACGATGAAGTAGCTGTCCCAGCCGTACATCTCGTTGAAGGATCCGCCCGGAACGACATAATTGTTTTCGAGATAGAGAAGACCATGCGGATCGAACTTGTTGGTATCGACCTCACCAGGCCCATGAATTTGAGCGGGCAGTTTCTTCACCTGGATGTGGCAATCCTGCTGCGCTTTTTCGACAGCAGGCGGTATACCGTATTCCGCGGGGAGATAAAGGACCGAAGCAGAGGGCATCTTCGGATCGGTTACAGTCTTGCAGTCCGACATGGAGCGCGTCAGTACATCCCAGGTGGATGCGATATGGGTGCGGATAGCTGCGACCCTGGCAGGATCGAGTTTCGAGGCATCAGAGGCGTTCTGCGCGCTGCAAGCCGTGGCCAGGACGCCGAGAAGCAGCGCCCTTTGGCAAACAGATTCCGAGATACCAGCAATCTTCAACATGATTTTCCCCGCATGAGACTTCCCTCTCATTGGCTCGCACTCTGCTTTACGATTTGTTCAATTGCGTGACCCTTCACGTTCTTCATCTCGAGCCCTAACAGCGCCGCGATTGTAGGAGCGACGTCCAGATTGGAAATGCTCCCCAGATGATGGCCCTTCGGCACGCCCGCACCCCACGCGATGAAGATCGCCTGCATTTTAGGATCGCTATTGAGGTAGCCGTGCGTGCCCTTGCCGGGGAACTGCGTCACGTATTCCCCTTCTGACTCGTTGCTGAACACATAGTCCGGCGTAGCGGCAAGAACCATGTCGGGCGCTTGATCGCTGGCGGATGGAACTGGCAGTCCAAGTTTCGGCAGTTCGTCGGTGCCATAAATTCGATCAATGCCCTCGACGCCAGTGAAGATGGCGCGAAGTTTGGTGGATAATTCGACTTTGCGAGCAGGATCGGTCACATACACCATGGCTGTGCCTCCGGTCGACATCACCCATGCGTCGCCCTTGGCGTGAGCTTGCGACCCGCTCAATAATCCTTTATCGCGAAGAAGCACGTTGGGATGCAGCTTGTGCTTGATCTCACGAAAACCGTGATCCGAGACGACGATCACTGTCGCATCGCGGGAAAGGCCGGTGCGCTCGAGGAGATCGACAATTTGCTTGACGTGGCTATCCAGCAGAGCCATTGCAGTGAAGCTGGCGTTGCTCATCGGACCATATTCGTGATTCGTATCGTCCCCGGTGAGCAGATGGAAGAGCATTAGATTCGGCTTGTGCTCCTCCAGAATCTTGACTGCCGCATCGGTCCACATTTCGTCTTGCCACGCCTGGCTGCTGTCCTCGAAGGTGAGTAACTGCTCGGCGGTTACGGTTCCCTCGGCAATCATCTCGCGTTCGATGGCGCCGTTTGGATCTGGAATTTCCGGAAACTTCCAGGTGATTGTCTTCGCCCCATAGATCGCGACCCAATCGACCTGCGCCGTGGTAAGGCCTGCCTGATAGGCGATGTCATAGATGGTCGGCGCATGCACCATCACGTCTTTGTCCTTCCACGGCTCACTCGACGGCTGCAGTCCTCCCTCGGGACGCAGGAGCAGTCCATTAAATAGAACGTGGTGCTCTGAGGCATTGACTCCAGTCACGATCGCCGTATGGTTCGGCCAGGTGACGGTGGGATTGATCGGTTGCATCGAGGCAGCTACAGCACCTTCCCTGGCAAGCCTGCGCAGAGTGGGAATGGGTAGCCTCGGGTCATCCAAAGCGTAGGCGGGAAAACCGTCGAGACTGATGACCACGACCATCCGCTTTTTGTTGGGGCTTGCGTGCAAGAGCGCAGGAATCGCGCACGCGGTCAGCGCAACTGCGCACACGAATTGCAGAGGCTTGGCGAGCCTTTTCAATGAAGTGTCTCCCAGCAGTTGATTCAAGTTCGCTCGGTTATGGTCGCGACTCAGAAGCAAATTTCACCGCAACCGTCTTGATCTCGTAAGGCTTCGTGTGCACCGTGACGCTCCCGTTTGTGACGGCGAGGTTTCCGATCGACTGCTCGATCAGATTGGTCTCCGACGCACTCATCGCTCCGGGCGGCAGTTGCACTCTTACATCCGCTTCTTTTCCGGCCCACTCATAAAACCGCAAGATCACCGCGCCGTCGTCCTCGGCCCACTTCATCGCAGTGAGAACAACATTATCGGAACTGAGCCCGATGAAGGAATGCACCGGAGGCAGTGATCCACTATGGCTCTGCACTTGCGCCGGCCTCAGCTTGTAATTGAGTTCGTATCCGCGCCGCACGGTCTCCGCCGTCTTCCAGGTTCCCCCATGCGGATACAAGGAATAAGTGAACTCATGATGCCCCTCGTCGGCATGGGCGTCCGGCCAGGACGGCGAGCGCAGCAGTGACAGGCGTAGCACGTTGCCCTTGGCGTCGTATCCATATTTGCTGTCGTTCAACAGACTCAGCCCGTGTCTTTCGTCGGAGAGGTCGGCCCAGTGCTGCCCGGGAACTTCGAACTGCGCCTGTTCTTCTGGAGTGTTGCGCGTCGTCGGACGCTCGATCGATCCAAATGGAATTTCAAAGGTCGCCGTCTTGCTATGCACGCTCACTGGAAACGCAACCTTGAGGAGAATGTGTTTCTCGTTCCACTCGGTTTGCATGTTCACATCAACGCGCGGAACTCCGGGGTACATCGTGATGTCCTGCACGAAGGATGAATTCTGGAAGTGATGCTTGACGCGAATCACTGCCCGCAGCGGACCCGATTCCGCCAGCTTTACTTCATCCGCCTTATCGAGGCTCCAGTATTGCTTTTCGAAATCGGCATCGATGTTCCACGCGTCGAACTCCTTCGGCTTGTCGACAAATGTCTGGAGGAGGTTGCCGCAGGCGACATTCTTCGGACCGCCCGTGTCACTCTCGGCAGGCGCGAGTGTTTCCTGCTTGCTCTGCTTGTCAAAGAGGCTCGTGATGCAGCCCGTCTGCGGATCAACTTTCAGGCGGACAAATTCATTTTCCAAGTTTTCCGAAGTTGCCTTAAGACTGGAACCTGCGGACGCCGCTTTGGCGGTTGGTCGCACATAGAAGGTCGCGTAACCGACTGCTGGAACAGTGGCGCGAAACAGGAAACGAACGTGATGAGTCTCTTTCTTGTTATCGAGTACCTGTGAGGGAACGGCTTTCCCGGTGGAGTCGACAACTTCGATACTGGAAGACGACGCCGGCAACTGCGCTTCACCTTCGATCACGTCTGTGCGCGGCCACGACATCGAGTTGTACACAACGATCGGCGTTCCGGCCTTGCTCGTGTCGATGCGGCTGGAAATCTCATCGAACGAATGTTCCAGGATGCCGTTGCCCGAGCGTTCCACTATTTCAAGATCGCGTTTGGCCTCCAGATAGTTCACCGCAATGCCCGACCCCGGCATGATGTCGTGAAACTGGTCGAAGAGCAGGCTCTTCCAAGCTGCGGTGAATTCCTCCTGCGGATACGCGCGCTGGTAAAGATGTGCCAGCGACGCGTACTTCTCGGCGTCGAGCAAGGTTTCCTCGGCATGGCGAATATGTTTCTTCGTTTCCGCCTGGGTCGTAAACACGCCGCGGTGGTATTGAAAATAGAGTTCGTTTTTCCAGACTGGAATCTTCAAATCATTCCGCTTGTCCAAATCATCGAAGAACGCTCCCGCTGTGCTGAACTCCACCTTCGGAAATACGACATCCGGGTTCATCAGGCGCTTGCCCTGGTCGAGCATGGTGCGAGTCGGGCCTCCACCATGATCGCCCACGCCATAGAGGTACATCATGACGGGATCTTTGGCGTTCGCGGGATACATCGAGGGAATCCACGTCCCCACGTCCTCGGCCATCGGGATGGGCTCCATCGAACTGCCGTAGTCGTGCGGGAAATATGTCAGCAGCCGGCTGCCATCGGGAGCTTCCCACCAGAACAGTTTGTGTGGAAAAGTCGTGAATTCGTGCGCCCACAGCAGTTTTTGCGTGACGAAATAATCGATGCCGGATTTCTTGTAGATCTGCGGCAATTGCCAGTTGTATCCGAAGGAATCCGGATTCCATCCAATTTTTACGTCGACTCCGAATTTCTTCTTGAAATATTGTTTGCCGATCAGGATCTGGCGTGTGAGCGACTCGCCACCCGGCATATTGAGGTCTGGCTCGACCCACATACCCCCGACAATTTCCCACCGCCCTTCTTTGACGCGCTGCTGGATTTCCTGGAACAACTCCGGGTACTTTTCTTCCAACCACTCATAGGTGCGGGCAGACGATCCGGCGAATTTGAATCCCGGATACTCCTGCATCATGTCGAGCGCGCTGCGATAGGTATTGCGTACGATTTCGACCGTCTCCGTCCACGGCCATAACCACGCCATGTCGATGTGCGAATTCCCAACCGCGCGAATTCGGAACTGCTGCACCCACGGTTTCAGTTCCTGCAGACGGGCCTGTGCCGCTTGCAAAGATGCGTCAAAGCCGTTCTGGTCGCCGGCGTTCAGCTTGGAGAAATCAATGGCCTGCACCGCCGAGTCCAGAACTTGCTGTCGTGCTGGATCCGGATAGGCATTCAGGATCGGCTGCAGCGACAGGACCTCCAACCGCAAGAGCCCGGGGTCAGGCCGGCTGGCGGGAGGTTCGATGAGAATTTCACTTCTGTAGAGTGTTCGGGGCAGTTCGCCGACCTGGAGTCGAAGTGCAATCAAGAAACGCTGATCCGGCTGGGCACTGGTGGTGAGTAAAATTGGCTCCAGGGTATCGGAGTTGCCTCGAAATACGTTGGCGTTGTTGGAATAGGCCGACAGCATGGTCATGCCGTCGCCTTGCAACTCAAACGCAACCTTCAGACTTGCGCCACGGATGTCATATCCGTCTACGTTTTTCGGCGTGGTGTACCAGCAGCGGACAACTTGCACGCCACTCTCAAACTTCGCTCCTAACGCAATCGGCTTCCAAGAGGATTCGTCGAGCGCCGGGTCCTCCGGGTGCGTGACATCCGCATGCCATTTGCAACCGGACAATTGGACGAGCGTCAACGCTTGCAGCTTGTCTCCGACATCTTTATGTCGATCCGGAGTCGTTGCGAGTTGGGCTATGCCGGACTGCGAGGCGAGCACGAAAATAGCGAGAACTGCGGTCTGCGTGATCAAGGAACGAATCAATGAACCGGTTAAGAGTGCTTTGCCAGCAAGGGATTTCTTGGGAGATGCGGTTTTCATTCTCTCTCCATGTTGCCCGAAGGATTGCGCTCAGTTCCATACCAGTGTAGCGATCGAATTCTCTTCGATCGAAATGGTAGCTGAGTTCGTCCCTTGTAACACCTCGACGCTCCGCGCGGGACCAACGTTGGTCATGACCAACACTTTCTGGCCTCCAGGATTTTCAACGGCCACGTGACTCAGATTCTTTGCGAGGCTCTGTGACTCGAAACGCCTTGCTCCACGCCGGATCGCACGGGAGAAATGCGCGAGTGCCCAGTACTGGCCGCTTCGCACAATCTCTTGCGTGCCGGGATTGATCATCAGGATGCCACCGGCCGGATAGGGCCCGATGTTGGGCTTCCCCTTTTCATCCGTGGCGATATTCCATGCGACCGCAGAGCGGCACCAGTTGTTCAGCACGGCGGTATAGGTCGCACTCCATTTGGCCCAGTCGTCCTGATAGTGCGGGTCGTTGTAGTCCGTGCTGCCTTCCGTAAAATGCAACTCGGTTTCCGGATGCGCGGCATGCACCTTGCTCATCATGCTGGGATCGCCGGTGTAGGGATGAAAAGCAGCTCCACTCACATACTGGCGGACGTCAGGATCATCGAGTTGCGAGATGACTCGCCCCCAATAGATAAAGTTATGGTCCAGTATCCAGATCTTCGTGGACGTGTTCGTCTTCTCGAAGAGAGGACCGATATGGTCGGTGAGGAACTCCGACTCGCATTCCTGCGACCACGTGCACGCCGGCATCTGCCCGTGCTGATCGGTATCAATTTCGTTCTGCGTCGTAACCGCTTGCACCGGCACGCCGGCTTCGGCATAGGCCTGCAGAAATTTCAGAAAATACTGCGCATAGGACGCCAGGTACTGCCGGCTCATGGAGCCTCCCAGCATTGACTTGTTCCACTTCATCCAACCCGGCGGACTCCACGGCGAGGAAAACAGAAACACGTCAGGATTGATCGCGCGCACTTTGCGCAGTATGGGAAGTATGTAGGCGCGATCGTGATCGATCGAAAACCGCTTGAGTTCTTGATCGACATCGCCATCGTCATAGCTGTAAAGCGACGACGCCGAGTCCGCCGCTCCAATGCAGGTGCGGTGAACATTCAGCCCCATCTCCGACGGATGGCACAGCTCATGGAGCAACTGCTCCCGCAGGGACTCGCGAAGCTTGTCGATCACATCGCAGGACGCGTCCGAAAAGCACCCGCCGAAACCGAGGATGTCCTGGAACTTGTTGCTGGGAACGAGACGAATGAAATCCGTAGTGGGTGTGACCGAGGATGAATTGATCGTCGTCGAAGGCGCCATGGAAGACAACATCGTCTGTGGACGCCACTGAATCGGCGCGCCCGCGGCAAAGCGCTGCTTGCCGTTCGTAAACCACACGGCAACATCCGATTTCGGCGGCGCAATGCTGGAAGGGGTGGCGGCTCCGCTTGGAAGCGCCGCAGAAGCGGACGATGACAGCGACGCACTCGCACCCACTGCCCCCAGGCCGAGTGCTGACAGCTTAATAAAAGCTCTTCTGGATTTCATGATGTTCGCACGATGTGCGACCTCGATCGGACGGATTGCTTCTTCCCGGCTCTAAAATGCCCGACTGATTTCTAGCACATCTCCAACCTACCCGGATCGTCCAGATGGTCCGCTGTGTGTGGGGCAGCGGACCATCTGAATTGGCGGACCCCCGATGCGTCGGGCCGCCAAGCTAGAACAACACCTTGAGCGAGAGCTGCATGATCCGAGGTGGATTGGCACTGTGAATCGTGCCAAAGCCAGAAACAGCTTGCGTAATGGGATCGACGGTAAATGTGTCGCTCACGTTCCCGTCTGGCTGACCAAACTGGGTGTGGTTGAATGCGTTAAAGAGCTCCACCCGGAATTGCAGCTTTATTGTCTCCGTGATCGCGGTGTCTTTCAGCAACGCGATATCCCAGTTGTTCAAGCCCGGGCCAGCGAAGAATCTGCGACTGGCGTTTCCTAATTGGCCAAGGGGTTCAAGGCTAAACAGCGAAGGGTCGAAGAACGGCTTCGTCCCCGAGCGGACATCGCTGATATGCAGCGGACCTGGCGTGTAGACCGGAGTATCGATCGGCAGCCCGATCGCGCCTGCGCCACTCGTGCCCAACAGTGAGCGGTCGTCGGTTTCGACCAGCGTAACCGGCAGACCAGCCGAAAACTTGGTGATGCCGCTCAGGTGCCATCCCTTCACCAGCCGACTAGGACCACCCAGCCGATCAAAGGGCAGTTGGTAGTCGTAACTAAGCACGAAGTAGTGCCGGGCATCGAAGGCGGACAGCGCTCGCTGACGAGGATTCACAAAGTTGATCTGCTCGCCGTATCCGGATCCATTGTCCAGCGACTTGGAGTAGGTGTAACCGGCCAGAAACTCCAGCCGCGAGAGACGTTGCCGCACGCTCAGCTGCAACGAGTTGTAGCTGGATTTTCCGCTGGTGATGAAGTACCCGTCGCTGCTGAAGTCCTTGCCGAAAGGCCCGCGAGCAACGACCTCTCCGCCACCAATGGGATGG
The DNA here is from genome assembly GCA_016196065.1 of Acidobacteriota bacterium. Classification (NCBI taxonomy): domain Bacteria; kingdom Pseudomonadati; phylum Acidobacteriota; species Acidobacteriota bacterium. The sequence continues at coordinate 51,826 of JACPYL010000018.1, forward strand.
AACGCACCTGTTTCGCTGCCCGGTCCGCACACCTTTCCATCGGTGACTTGATCATCCTGGCTAACGCTCAGGCAAATGGCCGGATCACTTGGATTGGCCTGAAGCGACGACAGCAGATGATGCCCCTGGGCTCCGACATAACTCGCCTTGACGAGAGTCGCCTGTCCAATTTGCCGCTCGAACGACAGTTGATACTCTTCGGTATAGGGCAGGACATTTCTGTGCCAGAAGGCGGGAGAAGTGCCGATCGGCAAGAAGTTAGCCCAATTAATCGGAGTATCCGTCGTCGGAAGCGCGACGGGAAAACGCTGACCTTCGATAAAGCCGGTAGCGCGATCCACGAATGGAGTCACAAATTGCGGCGGAGCAGGACTCCCATAGAAAATGCCGAACGGGGCATCGCCGATTTCGTTGAAGTTGGTTGCCCCTTCAAACGTGCTGTAGAACAATCCGTAGCCTACGCGGATGCTGGTCTTTCCCGGACCGCCGGTCAATTTTTGCAGGAACCCGCTGTCGGCAGACGGCGAATACGCCAGTCCGAGGCGGGGAGCAAAATTGTTATAGCGAGTTGGAGCGAGCGTGCTGGGGATCCCAGGGTCGCCAGGGAATACCCATCCCGTTGGGGAGCCGGGGAACCTGGTTGAATCCAGCCCGGGCACGAGGGTTTCGAGCTGGCCATTCTTTTCCGACCACGGCCGGCTCACATCCCATCGCAGCCCATAGTTGACGGTCAAATTCGGCTTCACGCGCCAGCTATCCTGGCCGAACAAACCGAAATAGCGGGACCGCCCGTAGGAAGGAAATCCCTGTCCTTGCGAATAACCCGCCGGAGCGCCGATCAGAAAATCTGCGAAATCTACGCCCGTTTCGTTCCCGTTGAAATTGAAGTCCCCGTTCGACCCTCCGTTGTATTCGGTCAACTGGTTGTAGCGGAATTGCCCGCCGAACGTCACCGTGTGCTTTCCAGCCACCCGCGTGAAGTTATCCATCACTTGAAATGTGGTCTCCGTAACTCCAAGCGGACCGCCAGAAGCGCCAAAGGAAAGACCATTGTTGAGATGGATGTTGGGAACGTGCGCGTACTGGGGCAGCGAAGGCGAAATCCCCAGAGTGTCGGGGCCTTCTTCAAAACCCAGAGATTTCGGCGTCACGTCCGTACCACCAGTGGGTGCATGAATCAGGAAACGAAGGCGCGTCAATCCGAACCGCAGTTCATTGACCGACGTCGGGCTCAGAGTCTTCGACAGTCCAATATCCGCTACCTGAGAGCGGCCGTAGAAATCGCTGCCAAAGCCCGGAAGAAATAGGTTTGGGACACTCTGAAGGTATTTATCGAAGAAGTAGTATCCACTCAGAAGACCAAGGCGCGAGTTGTAGTCCGTGCGGCCGCTGAACTTGTTGTCGTGGAGGCGGGCCGGAAGCCCAACGGGAGTGAAGAGACCATCTCCCGCGTTGCCCGGAGGAATAAATTGCAGAAGATTCTTCGAGGGAACCGAAAACGCACTGCTTGGAACCTGAGCACCCGGAAAGACGCATGTCGCCGTCGTGCATCCCGGTGTGAAGTACGGCTCATTGGCCGTCACCGTGTAGCCCAGAGCATCGGAAAGATCTTGCGCCCAAACCGCTCCTTGCACTGTCCCGGTCAAAGATTCGGTCAGTGCCGAGAAATCGCCCTGCCGTTCCGCTTCGGTCGGAACGGTGAACTGTCCGGTCCCGCCGCTCTGCCCCTGGACCACGCGGTTGCCCTGATAGTCGCCGAAGAAGAACAGCTTGTCCTTCAAGATCGGGCCGCCAAGGGTGACGCCAAATTCGTTCTGCTTGTGATCGTCTTTCGTTGAGGAGAAGAAATTCCTGGCATCAAAAGACCTGTTTCGCAGGAACTCGAAAGCGCTGCCATGAAACCGGTTTGTACCGGATTTCGTGATGACGTTGACTTGGCCGCCGGCGTAGTTTCCGTACTCGGCGTCGAAGTTGTTGGTGACGATTCGGAACTCGGCAATGGAGTCCAGATTCGGAATTACGCCGGCTCCGGAAAAGGCAAACTCCTGCACGGTGGTTCCATTCAAGAGAAAACCATTCGAAGCTTCGCGCTGCCCGTTAACGGACAAGTTACCGGCATTCAGGTCGCCCGAGATCTTCGTGAACGTAAAGCCAGTAGCGCTAAATTGACCGCCATCTCCGCCGGAAAGGCCCGACGAAATTGCGGACACTCCGGGCTGCAAAGCCAAAAGGTCGGTATAGCTGCGCGTCACCAGCGGAACGGACGTAATCGTTCGCGCACTGATCACCTCGCCATTCTGCGTGCTGGCGGTATCAATCTGCACAGCGTCGGTGGTGACCTCCACCTTTTCACTGACCTGTCCCACGACCAACTTGATGTTGAGGACTTTTGCTGAATCGACGTCGAGAAGCATCCCGGTCTGGTGAAAGGTCGTGAATCCCGTTTGCTGAACTTGAATGTCGTAGTGGCCGGGTTGGAGGTCCACAAAAGCGTAGAACCCATCCGAGTTCGCCTGGCGCGTACTGACGATTCCGGTGTCTGTGTCGGTCACCTGGATGGTGGCGCCGGAAACAACCGCACCGCTCGCGTCCGTGACGATACCGGAAATGCCGGCAACCACCTTGGCGTGCGACACGCCGCTCAGGCAGACCGCCATCAGGATGCCTACCGAGAAACAAAACTTCTTCAGGCGCGATGTGATCGCGGCCGATGCTGGATGTGCGCTCTGCTTCCCGTACTGAACGTTTGCCTTCATAATTCCTCCCGGGCGCTGCTCTCCGCTTTGACTTTTGTCTTGTCTAAATCTAAACGCTTATATTCCGGGGTTTATATCAGTGAATCGAAGACAGGTCAAGGCAAACTTTTCTAGCACCCCCGCCGCTTACTCCGGTCGCCTTCATCCCGCCACTCCCAGGCCCGAATCATTTCACAAAACCAGAAGGGCCCACAAGGGCCAATCGTTAAGCCAGTGTTACAAACACGGCTCCGGTCCGGAAATACCCCGGCAGGGCGATGGCCGGCCCGCCACTCCACCCGCAAACGCAATCCCGTTGACAACTCGGTTCGCATTTGCCATAGTTCATAACGTTTAGAAAGAGTCGGGCCATCTTATCTTCATCGACCGGAGACGACTTGAGCGCAAGTACGGTTCTTGTTCATTCCTTAGACCTGCCTTCCAACCAGGCGGGAGAACTGCTCCACCTCCCTCGCCAGAAAGCGGAATGGGAGTGGATGAGCTTTTTTGTCCGCCGCTTGTTACCGGGCGACACGTTTCAAACGTGTACCGAGCAGGAAGAAGCCGCATTTGTTCTTCTTGGAGGCACTTGTCTCGCGGATTGGGGTCAAGGAATGAAACAACTGGGCAGGCGGAAGAACGTATTTGACGGTCTACCCTACACGCTCTACCTGCCCGCACATAACCAGGTCTCGTTCTCGGCGGAAACGCCCTGTGAAATTGCTATTTGCCGTGTTCCCTCTGAAGCCCGGTTGGAACCAAAACTGGTGACGCCAAGTGAAGTCGTCAGCAGCCTGCGCGGCGGCGGAAATGTTTCCCGCCAGATCGTAGACGTGATTCCGCCCTCCTTTCCTGCCGACAAACTCGTTGTGATTGAGGTCTACACGCCGGGTGGCAACTGGTCGAGCTATCCTCCCCACAAACACGACACCCACAATCCACCGGCAGAAGTGGATCTGGACGAAATCTACTATTACCGGATCGCGCATCCAGACGGCTTCGCGCTCCAGCATCTGTATGCTGGAACTCCTGGCGCCGAGCGCACCGTGAAAGCGGAAGATGGCGATGTCGTACTGGTTCACAGCGGTTATCACACTGTGGTCGCAGGCCCGGGATATGACGTCTACTACCTGAATTTCCTGGCTGGATCCTCGCGCGCGCTGGCCGTTACGGATGACCGGGAACATGCATGGATACGTTCCACATGGAATTCGACCGACCCGCGTTTACCGCTCGTGCGCGAGTGATTGTTTCTCCTGAGGATGAATCGGAGAAGGCACTGCGGGCAGGCACACGGGTATCATGCTTTATCCGGAGCTGAGTCCAGTTTTATGACCAGACGCCTCACTGTCGCACAGGCCATCATTGCCTTCCTGAAGAATCAGTGCGTGGAGCGAGACGGCCAGCAGGTTCGCTTCTTTGAGGGTTGCTTCGGGATCTTCGGACACGGCAATGTTGCGGGGATCGGGCAGGCGCTTGAACAGGATTCAGGTCTGCCCTACTATCTGTTCCGCAACGAGCAATCCACGGTGCACGCGGCAGCGGCGTTCGCCAAGGCAGCGTTCCGCATGCGGACCATGGTGTGCACGACTTCCATCGGCCCCGGTGCCACCAACATGGTGACCGGAGCCGCGGCGGCAACGATCAATCGCGTACCCGTTTTATTGTTGCCTGGAGATATCTTCGCCAGGCGCAACGTCGCGCCGGTGCTGCAGCAACTGGAATCCCCTGCCACGCAGGACATCTCGGTCAACGACTGTTTCAAACCTGTGTCGCGGTACTGGGATCGCATCCAGAGGCCCGAGCAGATATTGACTTCCCTACCGGAAGCAATGCGTGTTCTTACATCGCCAGCCGAAACCGGCGCAGTCACCATCTGCCTGCCTCAAGACGTGCAGGCTGAGGCGTTCGATTTTCCTGAGGAATTATTTCGTAAACGTATTTGGCACATCCCCCGCAGCCGGTGCGACCGTGAGCTTCTAGGACGCGCCGCAGAATGGATTCGTACCGCCAAGCAACCACTCCTGATTGCAGGCGGCGGCGTGCTGTATTCGGAAGCCTCCGACGCGCTTTCGAAGTTTGCAGCGGCGACAGGAATTGCGGTGTGTGAAACGCAGGCCGGCAAAGGCTCTCTGGCTGATAGTCATGCTCAGAATGTCGGGGCAGTAGGAGTCACGGGCACTTCTGCTGCAAATATTCTGGCTCGGGAAGCGGATCTAATCATCGGCGTGGGGACTCGCTACAGTGACTTCACGAGCGCTTCCAAAACCGCGTTTCAGAATCCTGCTGTCCGCTTCATCAATATCAATGTTTCGGAATTCGACGCGCATAAACACGCGGCGATCGCTCTCACCAGCGATGCTCGCACCACGATCGAAGAACTGCAGCAGGTGATTGTGGGCCACAAAGTTGAAGATCGCTACCAAGCGCGGATCTCCACGCTGCGCTCAGACTGGGAGAAGGAGGCCAGCCGTATTCTGAGTATTCGAACTCCCCCTCCGATCGCGCAAGCGGAGGTGATCGACATCATCAATCGCTCCACCGAGCCTTCGGACATCATGGTCTGTGCGGCGGGCAGTTTGCCCGGCGATTTACACAAGCTGTGGCGAACGCGTCAAGCAGGCGGCTATCACATGGAGTATGGCTATTCCTGCATGGGATACGAAATCGCCGGCGGACTGGGCATCAAGATGGCGTACCCGCAACGCGAAGTTTATGTGCTGGTGGGCGACGGCTCCTACCTGATGATGGCGCAGGAGATCATCACTTCGGTGCAGGAAGGATTCAAACTCAACATCGTCCTGCTGGATAATCACGGCTTCTCCAGTATCGGAGGGCTGAGCCGAAGCTGCGGCAACCAGGGCATGGGCACGGAATACCGCTATCGACGAAACGGGAAATACGAGGGTGATGTACTCCCGGTAGATTTCGAGGCGAACGCAGCAAGCTTGGGTGCGTGGACTGCTCGCGCCCGTACCGGCGAAGAACTCAAAGCGGCCTTGGCTCTTGGCCGAAAACAGCCGCGTACGTCGGTTGTTGTAATTGAAACATCCTATGACCAGCGGGTTGGGGGGCACGAGTCCTGGTGGGATGTTCCGATCGCGGAAGTCTCCGAGCAGGAGTCCGTCAAAGCTGCCCGAAAGAAATATGAGGACGCGCGCAAAAAGGAACGCCACTTCCTATAGAAGCAGCGCTATTTGCGTCCCACGACCGGAGTGTTCACGGAATCGGGAAGGTTTGCATGTTGTCCGCTGGCAACAAACTGGGCGAATCCGCAAGACTCCCGTATGCGTAGTTCGGGCAGTAATTTTTTCACCACGGGCTTGCTCTGGTCGCCGCTGATTCGCTGGATCAAAAGTTCCGTCGCCTCACTCCCCAACTGATGTTTCGGCAACTCCACCGTGGTCAAGCGGGGGCGAAACACTCCGAGCCACGGATAGTCGTCGAAACTCACCAGCCCGAAATCTTCTGGACACCGTAGACCCATTTCGTCTGCTGCTTTCAGCAATCCGATCGTCATCAGGTGATTGGCGACATAGATTCCGTCCGGACGGTGCGAGAGCAACGAATGGCCCGCGCGGAAACCAGACTCGATGCGATAGTCGCCCTCGACCACTAATGCAGGATCAAAGGGCAGCTGGTTCTTTTCCAACGCATCTCGAAATCCGCGCCAGCGCTCTTTCGCATTACTGATTCGCAAAGGACCGCTGATGAGGCCAATCCGGCGCCGCCCAGCGCGCGCGAGATGACACACCGCTTCGTAGGCGCCGCGATAGTCATCGCTGATCACCGCGTCCCTGGTGAGCGTTGGATAAGTGCGCATGACGAGAACAAACGGAATGTTGACCTCTTTAATCATCTGCCGCAGAGCCGGACTAAAATCCCCCGCCGCTTTGGTCAGTAAGATTCCGTCCACCCGCTTCGACAGAAGCAATTCGATCGCGCTTTCTTCCTTAGCCAGGCTGTCATCACTGTTGCACAGAAGCAGGTTGTAGCCCTGCTTGAGGGCTGCGTCTTCCGCGCCGCGAACTACCATCGGGAAGAAGGGATTCGCGATGTCGGGCACGATCATGCCAATCGTCTGCGTCTTCTGTTTGATCAGGCTGCGCGCAATGAGATTGGGACGGTAGTTGAGTTTTCGTATCGCATCCTCAACTCGCTCGCGAAGAATCTTCCGAACATGACTCTTGTTGTTGACGACCGCCGACACGGTGAAGATCGATACACCAGACTCGCGCGCAACATCCGATATGCTAGCGGCTTTGGCAGGGTTCTTCGGGGCAGTCTTTTTCGAAGGAGCCATACGTCGACATCAAGATAACAGGACTACCACGGGGTTCAAAACGTTTCGTCCTGCTTTTTAGCTAGATTGCGTCAGGATTTGGAACCATGAAGTCGCGCACCACCCCGTCGAGATCGTGACAGGCGGTGATGAATTGCCGAAGAGTTCGCCGGTTCGGGCCAAAGGAGTCAAACTCCGTTGGCGCCAAGCCCCCTTCGTTATAAGAGCGGCAGAAATCTGGGAACTTCTCCAACAGTTGCTCGACCACCTTCGCAGGGACAGGGTCGTTGATACGGGATCGCACCTCGATATCGCTCGCATTCAACCGTACCTGCCATGCATAGGGCGGCGAAATCACCACGTCGCCGCCGATGAATTCGCTCCAATGCATGGGATTGCGAAATGCAGCTGAGAGGAGCCGGAGCCGGTAACCACGTTCCTGAAATAGTTGATACGTCTTCTTGAATACCGCTACACCCGCCCATTCCATGTAGCCGGGATCAATGGCAACGTTGTCTTTTTCCACCAAGACCCTGAGCCAGTCGTCCAGTCGGCCGACCATGATCGTGCACACGGGCCCCATGGTCGCGATGCTTTTCCCTTCCGCTTCGCGGCGCTTCAGTCCCCGCTCGACGGCCTCGGCCACGGCGACACATTGCGGGAGGGTGAAGCACACGGTCGCGTTGATGCTAATACCTTGATACGTTGCCTCTTCGATCGCGGGGATTCCCGCTTGCGAAACCGGAATCTTCACGATCATGTTAGGCGCAAGACGGCTGAACTCCACCGCCTGCTTCACGAGTGCATCGCTGTCCCGAAACAGACGGGGGTCGGTCTGAATCGAGAGCCGGCCATTTGTTCCCCGCTGTTTGTCGAAGATCGGCTCCAGCAGGGCAGCCGCTTGAATGGAAACATCGCGAACCAACTGCCAGGCGATCTCATGCTCGGTCGCCGCCGGACGTGTCTCAATCAGTTCTTGAATTCGACCCTTCCACGCCTTGATTTCCTTCTTCAAGACACCGAGGACAATCACAGGATTGCAGGTCGCTCCAACCGCTCCGTGCTCGATCGAATACGAGAGTTCCTGCACGGATGCGGAATCGTTCCACAAACACGTGGACGTGGACTCCGTCATTTCGTGGAGAGGGCTCTTGTAACGCGACGCGGCAGCGTGACTCACTCATTCCTCCGAAGACATGGATCGAGCACAATCGGTGAGACTGCGGAACAGTTTTTCGCAGGGGCCACTACGCCGCGTCACGATGCTTCAGCAAGACGCTCGTCCGTCACGGCCGCCGTCTTTCCGTTGCGGTGTGACTTCTCGGCCGCCACGGCAATCGCCAGAGCTTGCAGGCCATCCTTGCCGGTAACGCGAGGTTCGCTATCCCCCAGGATGCAGTCGACAAAATCCAGCATCTCCGCTCGATAGGCTTCTGAAAAAGATGTGAGGTAGTGATCCGTTGTCATTTGCATACTCCCGCTGCGGGTCAACACCGTTGCAGGCGTACCCAGCAGACTTCCCACCATGATGGAACCTTTCGATCCGACGATTTCTGTGCGTACGTCGTAGCCATAGAGGGCCTGCGCGTTGGACTCGATGTTTCCGATCGCGCCGCGCCCATACTTAAGATTCACTACGCTGGCAACCACGTCTCCAAACTGCGCGAGTTCAGGGCGAATGGCGACGGTTGTAAAGGCGTGAACTTCGGAAACCTCGTCCTGCATTAGCCATCTCGCCAGGTCAAAGTCGTGAATGGTGTTCGCGTAAAACAACATTCCATTGATCCCCGACTGATAGGCCACCAGCGGTGCGCCATCCTTGTCTCGCCCGATCGACTTGAATACCACCGGAACTCCGATTTCACCCGCCTCGATGCGCTTCATGGCCGCGGCATAACCCGGATCGTAGCGGCGCATAAAGCCAACCTGGAGACGGACGCCCGCCTTGTCCACCGCCGCTAACAAGTCGTGTGCCTCGGCGAGGGTCAATCCAAGGGGCTTCTCACAAAGGATGTCTTTGCCGGCCGCAGCGGCTGCCTTGACGCTTGCGGCGTGAAATTTGTCGGGAGTTGCGATCACGACAGCGTCGACGCCCTTGCATTCCAGCATCGCTTCCAGGCTGTCGTAGGAATCTTCGATTTCGAGATCCGCCGCGACCTTGCGTGCGCGCTCGCCAGAGACGTCCGCCACGGCCACCAGCCGGGCTCTGGGCACGAGCCGCCGAAGATTCTCGGCATGCCGCTGCCCCATCTCCCCGACGCCAAGCACTGCGACTCCCAGCTTTCCTTTTTGCATTCTCTTGCCTGCCCCTCAGCTCGCGCTGGAGTTGGATTATTTCGTGACGGCTTCAAGTTTGCCGACAACGCCCCGCAAATATTTCAGGCTCTCGGCCACACTCTCCGCCGGCCGAATCGTGGGATCGCCAAACTTTACATCCTGCTCCACCACCGACCAACCTGAATAACCTGTCTTGACGAGCGTCTGGAAGAACTCGGGGAAATCAATGTCCCCCTGTCCGATAATCGTGAAGACCTTGTGTTCAATGGCTTCTTCGAAGGTCCATTTCCTGGCGCGCGCTTCTTCCAACACCTTCCCGTTGCAATCCTTGATGTGAACGAAGCGCAGTTTGTTCCTATATTTTGCTGCTTCCTTGATCGGATCGCCTTGTCCATACAGGCAATGCCCCGTATCCAGGCACAGCCCGACGTTGGTATGGGAACTCGCGTCAAAAAATCTTTCACATTCCTCGGGCGTTTCCACGTAGGTTGCGACGTGGGGATGGAAAACGAGATCCAGGCCGAAGTCGTTGGCAACTTTCTCCGCATCGGCAACCAGAGTTCCTACATTCCGCCACTGTTCAGCGCTCAAGGACGGGCAATCTTTGTCGTAAGTCCGCCCCGAGAAACTATTCCGCCCAACCGATTGATCGTCCGCCAGTACCAGGAACGGCGCTTTCAGGTCTGCGAGCAATTGACCGACCTTCCGGATCCTCTCAATCACCGTGGCCGAACGTGCTTCATCCATCCGGACGGGCACAAAGGAGCCAAGCAAGGAGAGACCTCGCTTGGCGAGTTGCGGCCGAAGTACATTGGGATCGGTCGGGAAAAAGCCATACGGTCCGAGTTCCGTCCCCCGGTAACCGGCTGCCACCATCTCGTCGAGCATCTTTTCGTAGGACTGCTCCCACGAGGGTCCGGAATAGTCCAACACACCCCAACTGTCAGGTGCCGACGCGAACAGGAACCGTTCTGTGACTTCGCTCATGCCGTCTTCCTTGGTGAGATCATATTCTAAACGATTATTAATTGGCTTATAACCTCGGAAGAGCCTGATTGTCAAGGACGTTTCCCGCGTCAGGCGTTTCCAAATGTGGGTTCGCCGCGTTCAAGACTTGCCCGGAGAAATGCTAAGCCCTCCGCCTTCTTACGCTTGGAGCGACTAATATTCTAAACGTTTAGCGTATCCAAGAATGCATTCTTCTGCCTTCTCAGATGACCTCACCCAACGGAAGTACAGGCCTGGTTTACTGAACCTGCCCAGTCAGCTTGACCTCGTCAATGAACCCGATGAAATTCCGACGGAACTGGCACGTGTCACAGACAAAATTCGAAGCTCCGACTTGGAATCCAGCGTTCCCCAGTTTGGGCCCCGCGAAAGAGTGGAGTTTCAGTGTTCCTTCGGCCTTGCCATTCACCATCAACTTGATGTTGGTGACCGTACCGATGGTGCTGTATTTGAGAACGAGCTTGTACCAGTTGTTGATCGGAAAGGTGTCGAGCGAAGTGACGAACTGTATGCTCCCGTCGGCGCCGCACACTCCTCCGACAAATTTCTGAAGCGGCAACGAATAGGTAATCGAGTACGTCACCAGGCAGGCGCCGCTGCCATTCGTAATCATTTTGCCGGCTACAAGATCGCCGAAGGCATCCAGCGTAGTTCCACCGGTCGGCATGGCTAACGCCGATAGGGTGAAGCTCTGCACCTGATTGAGGAGCGGCGCATTCCCCGCCGTCTGCGCCAGAACGACGTAGTCAACGTCGGGCGAGGCGTTCAAGGAAAACTTCCCGCCGCCTTTGGTGACGTTCGAACTGTAAGTCAAAGCTCCGTGCACCGTTCCATCCAGGTGAAAAGGACCACTATCGGTGGCCACCGTCACCGGAGCGCCGTTCGGACCCTTATTAAACTGATAGCGCAGAATTGTGGCCTGAGGCGCCAGCTGCGAGAATGCGGAAGCAACGAGAAACAGGCAAAAGAAGCAGCCCAGCGTGCGTCTACCGACCATAAGGCTTTTCCCCACTTTCAAGAATGGAATCAGAAGTCAAACTGTCGATGATAGGTGCATACCCACATCTACTTTGTAAAAATATCGTAAATAAAAAAGGCGGCCACCATGGCCGCCTTGGAACATTTCTCGCGCTAAATCCGTGTACACACCGCCTTGGTTTGGGTATAGAGATCGAGCACGTCCTTACCCATTTCGCGGCCCCATCCGGACTGTTTATAGCCTCCGAAGGGCAGACCAGCGTCGAAAATATTGAAGCAGTTTATCCAAACGGTGCCGGCACGCAGCACCGCTGCAGTCCGGTGCGCTTTGGATAGATCGCGCGTCCAGATACCTGCGGCTAAGCCGTACACGCTGTTGTTGGCCCGGATAGCGAGTTCTTCAGGATCATCGAACGGCGTTGCGACCACCACCGGTCCGAAGATTTCTTCCTGCACAATCCGCATATCGTCCTTGGTATCGACTAATACGGTCGGTTCGACGAAGTATCCTTTATCGCCGAACTTCTTGCCGCCAGTCACAGCACGAGCGCCTTCGGCCATGCCGATGTCGAGGTAGTCACACACGCGCCGAAGTTGCTCGTCGGAAACCAGCGGTCCCATGCTGGTCTCGGGATCCATGCCAGGCCCGACCTTGATCTTCTTCGCCTGCGCGGACACTCCTTCTACGACCTGATCAAACGCGGACCGTTCGACAAATAGACGCGATCCGGCGCAGCAGGTTTGTCCCTGGTTGAAGAAGATCGCGCTCGCTGCGCCACCGATAGCGGCGTCGAGGTCCGCATCCTTGAACACCACGTTCGGCGACTTCCCTCCCAGTTCGAGCGTGACTTTTTTCAGGTTGCCGGTCGCAGCATACACAATCAGTTTGCCAACTTCGGTCGACCCGGTGAACGCAACTTTGTCTACGTCCGGATGCGCAGCCAGAGCCGCTCCCGCAGTTTCGCCAAATCCGGGGACGATGTTGACCACGCCGTCCGGGAACCCAGCTTCCATGATCAGTTCGCCGAGAAGCAGCGCCGTGAGCGGTGTTTGCTCCGCCGGCTTCAGGATCACGGTGTTCCCTGCTGCCAACGCCGGGCCCAACTTCCACGCCGCCATGAGTAACGGGAAATTCCACGGAATGATCTGCGCCACCACACCGACCGGCTCCCGCAACGTGTAAGCGAGATACTTCGCCTTCGGCGTATAAGGAACGGAGAGTGGAATCGTAGTTCCTTCCAGTTTGTTCGCCCATCCTGCCATGTAGCGGAAGAGATCGGCGGCTAGGGGAACGTCCGCGGCGCGAGCGACCGTGAGGGGCTTGCCGTTATCGAGTGTTTCCAGCATTGCGAACTTTTCCACGTTCGCTTCGATCAGATCGCCCAGCTTCCAGATCAGCTTGCCGCGCTGGGTTGCGCTCATGCGCGGCCACGGACCACTCTCAAACGCCTTCCGCGCGGCTTTCACGGCCGCGTCGACATCGCCTTTGTCGCCCTCCGCGACGTGGGCCAAAATTTCGCCGGTCGCGGGGTTATAGGTAGCAAAAGTCTTGCCCGAGATGGCCGTCACCCACTTGCCATCAATCAGCATCTTGCGCGGTTTATCGATGAACTCGGCAACGCCCGAATCAATCTGAACTGGAGAAATTACGGCACCCATAGAACCTCCTTAGAAAGCACAATCCCACAAATGTGTTTTGGCAGGAAACAAATCCTAGAGATGGTAATCCCGGGGCGGATGGAAGGCAATCGGGTGAACCGGGGAATCGGCCGGGACCAGGAGCTAAAGGCCGTCTCGCCTTGCCCCCTTTATTGCACCGTCACGGAACCTCAGTCGATGCCGTGAATACGCATGCTCACCAGATCGTCGATGCTGAGGTTCTGCATACCGCGTGACTTCATCCCGGCGATGTACTCCGGCGTGACGTTGTGGATGCGCATGGCGATCAATTGATCCGGCTCGGGATGCTTATAGCCGAGCCCTTGTAGCTTGCCGATGAACTCGGGCGACACGCCATGAATGCGGAATGCAATGAGTTCTTCAAGGTCCACGTGATCGTAGCCGCACTTCTTCAATTCCTGGACCCACTCCGGAGTCGCGCCATGGATTCGCATGGCGATCAGCGTGTCTTCGTCAGGAGAGTAACCGGCCTGACGCAGCGTGCGCACCATTTCCGGCGACACGCCGTGAATGCGGAACGCCACCAGTTTGTCGCTATCGGTGGCGCTGGTCCCAGCCGCGCGTAGAGCTTCGATAAATTCCTTATTCACATTGAAAATCCGGAACGCGACGAGTTTGTCGCTGTCCAGATCGGAGAGATGTTCCTCTTTCATCTGCCGCGCAAAGTCGAGGCTGACGTCCTGCACTGCCATGCTGTATTGCTGTTCCTCGTCCACCGAAAATCCGACCGACTGCATCTGCCGGGCGTAATCGGGATTCGGCTCGAAGTGGAAGTTGCCGGCACCTTCGCCATCCTTGAGATAGCCTTCGCAATCGATCTTGCCGGCGTCGCGTGTCACGACGAAGTGCACATCCTGGCGCCCGGCTTTCGAGAAATCTACGCCCTGGAACGTGCTCGACGGCCAGTCTGATTCGTGATTCGAATTTCCGCCGTGATGATGCTCGATCAACGAGAACTCGACCTTGCCGGTCTGGTCAGACTTGTGGATCGTCCAATCGCCGGTCCGCGGACTATTCGAGCCTTTGGCGCTCTTTGCAACCACGCCGAAGACAAGACACAAACCGAATACCAGAAATGCCAGCGCTCGCCACACTCTCATGATCGATCTCCTGAAATGCGCTTTCAGAACTTGTTGCTAGATCTCGCCCGCTTTATCCAGCACGCCGAGTTGCCGGAGTTGAATCAGTTTTTCCATGGTCAGGTTCTGGAAGCCATGCTTGCGGGCCCGCTCGATGAACTCGGGCGTCACGCCCTGCACTTTCGCGTCAATCAGTTCATCGACGTCGAACTTGAATCCCGCCGCCTGCAACGCCTTGATGTATTCCGGCGTTATGCCTTGCACGCGCATGGCGATGATTTCGTCGGCGTTCGGCTTCAAGCCCAGGGCGCGTATTTCACGGACATACTCGGCCGTCACACCCTGCACCTTCATGCCGATAATCTCGTCGCCACCGGCCTCGATCCCCTCCGCCTTGAGCGCATTCACATATTCCGGAGTGACACTCTGCACTTTCATCGCGATGATTTCGTCGGCGTCTGGCTTGAATCCCGCCGCTTGCATGGCCCGGATATATTCCCCATCGATGCCTTGCACTTTCATGGCAATGATTTCGTCAACCGGCGCGGTCACACCAGTGGCGCGCAGTCCGCGAATATATTCGGGCGTCACTCCCTGGACCTTCATGGCGATAAGATCGTCGACATCCGGATGCAGGCCCTCCGCTTGAATTTCGCGTATGTAAGGCGCCGTGACACCTTGAATTTTCATCGCAACCAGTTCATCGACGTCCACATCGCCCAATCCGGCTGCCTTGATTGAGTCGATGTAGGAACCGGCTGATTCCGGCGTTTCGGGAGTTTCGGGAACTTCTGGCGTCGAGACGCGCGACGCCTTGGCCGGGGCTTTCGGAGCTGTAACCGCTTTTGGCGGCTGCGGAGCAGCCGGTACGGCTTGTGCGCTCACCTTGCGAGCGATGCCGATGCCAAAAATGGCATTCCCCGCCAGCAGCGCGACCGTCAGGCATAACGCGCTCGAAGTCAGTCCGATGCCACGAATTCCAGAACGCAGATTGCCGATCCCGAGCAAGCGCATGATGCGCGCCGATAGCGGACCGCGGTTCGCAGCCATCGCGAGCGCCGGAGCGACTCGCCACTCTTCCATCATCGTGAGGGCGCGGGCATACTCCAGAGCGTTGCCGCACAGCGCAATCGCAGCATCATCACAGCAATTCTCGCGCTCCAAGCGAATGCGCCGATTCAACCACCACACCGCCGGGTGATAGAACAACAAAGTCTCAACCACTACCTGGAAAGCGTTGACGAACGAATCCAGCCGCTTGATATGCGCCAGTTCATGAACGATCACAGCCTGCAGTTGCGCGTCGGAAAGCCCAGTCAGCGCCGTGAGCGGCAGAAATACGATGGGACGAAACCATCCGATGACAGCCGGTGCGTCGAGCCACTGGCATTGCGCATAACGAATCGCCCGCGTCAGTCCAAGACGGTTCTGCAATTCAGAACAGATTTCGCTCAGCTCGGTGCTCACCGGGACAGACTGCCTCCGGCGCATCCGTTCCAGCAGAAAGAATCCGCCAGCACTTCGCATACTGAAAATCGCGACGCCAATCAGCCACAGTTGCACGACGATCGGGAACAAGT
The DNA here is from genome assembly GCA_016196065.1 of Acidobacteriota bacterium. Classification (NCBI taxonomy): domain Bacteria; kingdom Pseudomonadati; phylum Acidobacteriota; species Acidobacteriota bacterium. The sequence goes on from JACPYL010000018.1 coordinate 67,445, forward strand.
CAGGAGCATTCGAACCGGTCGTTGCGGAGACATGCGCAGGCGCCTTCCACACCGCAACCGGCGAGAGTACGGCCGCTGGCGCCGCCGGTGCCGAAGTCGAAACGGCATCTGCGTTGCGGTAGTAGGAAAATGTTGCGACCGGAGCCGCGAACATCAGCAACAAAGTTGCAACCGCCAACAGGTAGCGCGCCGAAGCTTTGCGGAAGGGCGCCATTGCGACTGCAGCCAGCGCCGCCAACGCTGTTCCCTGCCATACGAAATGCAACAGCGCCCATCCTGCGGGCCGCATCACTTCAGGAGATAGCCAGTTCGTCACGGTCATCGGCGGTTCCTTTCATGTTCGTTCAGCAGACGGCGCAATTCCTCGATCTCTTCGCGCGAAGTCTTGGTGCCGGCGAGCGCATGCAGCATCAGTTGGCTTGCGGAGCCTTCAAAAACGCGCTCTAACATATCGCTAGCCAGTTGGCGCTTAGTCTGCTCGGCGGGCAGGCATGCTTCATAGACGTGCGCACGCTGTGTTTCGTTTCGCCGAACCGTCCCTTTGGCCGTCATTATTTGCAGAAATTTCAGGACGCTGGTGTATCCAATATCTTTCTTCTCACCAAGCGCATCGTGAACCTCGCGCACGGTGGACGGACCGCGCGTCCACAGCACACGCAGGATTTCCAGCTCCGAAGCGGTAGGCTTTTGCGGGGGTTGCTTCATGGGATGGGACAATACTACGAAGGCATTCGTAGTGTCAACGAAAATCTTCGTAGATACCGCAAACTCATCTTTTTCTCGGCTGTCATCCTGAGCGGAGCATGAATTTCGCGAAGCGAAACTCATGTGGAGTCGAAGGACCCCTACACTTCGTCCTGCTCGACGCCGTAGCAAGGCATTATCCCCGCGAGCCAAGGGGGCATGGGCCGGAGGGCGCCCCGCGATTAGTTCCGCCCCCGAACATCCTCTGGGTGTTCGGCACTATAATCACGCCGATGGCCAGCGATCCCTTCCTGTCGTGGGCGAACCGGACCGTGCTACGCCCGGGACGCGACGTGCCGTACCTGAGCATCCAGGACATCGTAGTTTTCGTTCGCGATCTGGAAGTGAGTAAGCGGTTCTACGTCGACCTGCTGGGTTTCGAACTGGTGACGGACCAGTGTCTTCCCACCGGCGTCCGTTGGATTGAGGTGGCACCTCCCGACGGCAGCGCCAATCTTGCGCTGGTTGAGCCCAAGCCTGACCGTCCCGAATACAAGCTGATTGGCGGCTACCGCTGGGTTCTCTTCATGACAGAAGATGTCCACGCCACGTACAAGGAATGGAGTGAACGCGGGGTTCGATTTTTGTTTGCGCCAGAGACGCCGGGTTGGGGCGGGACCTATACACGGTTCGAGGATCCAGACGGGAATGCGTTTGGACTCGAAGGGTTCGATGAGGTAAGGCGAAGCCTGGAATTGCAGCGGAAAGAACAGGCGGAAAAACTCGAAGCCGAACGCCGCGTTGCCCACGAACTGGAAATCGCCCGGCAGGTGCAGGCGCGGTTGTTTCCTCAGATTCAGCCGGAGTTGAAGACCGTTGAGTACGCAGGCATTTGCCTGCAGGCGCGGCAGGTCGGAGGGGACTATTTCGATTTCCTGAACCTCGGGACGCAGCGGCTGGGGCTGATCATCGGCGACGTTTCCGGCAAGGGGATCGCCGCCGCTCTGCTGATGGCGAATCTGCAGGCCAGCCTCCGGAGCCAGTCGGCGCTGGCCTTCGATCAGCCCGAAGCATTGCTAAGATCCGTCAATCGCCTGTTCTATGAGAACACCCATGACAGCGCCTACGCCTCGCTTCTGTTTGCCGACTACGACGACGCGACGCGGCGACTGCGCTACGCCAATTGCGGACATCTGTGTGGCCTCTTGCTGCGAAGCGATGGCAGCATTGAGAAGCTGGGGTCGACCAGCATGTTGCTGGGGCTCTTCGAGGAATGGGATTGCTGCATGCAGGAGCAAGAACTCTTTCCAGGCGACGTGCTCGCGCTCTACACCGACGGCGTTACCGAAGCCACTAACGATCAAGGAGAAGAATTTGGCGAGCGGCTACTGATTGAAGCGCTGCAGCAACATCGGGAATTGTCGTGCCAGGCCTTGCTGGCCGCAATCGTGGACGGCGTTCGGCACTTCGGATCTCAGGAACAACAAGACGACATAACGGCAATCGTCGCGAAGTTCAAGGCCAGCGAGTAACACAACGGAAATGCAGGAAACCGTTGTGGAAGAGCGGGAATGTCGAACCGCTATGGAAGAGCGGCCCTTCAGGGCCGCGTAAGCCTGAAAATCGATGAGGGCTTCAGCCCTCGTGGTCGTCGTAGACTCACTCGCGTGGTAACGGAGGCTCTTCCCCGCGAGGCGTCGGGACAGCATTCCGCTTCGAGTTGCGCCGCATGCAGATGTAGGCACCCGCAGCGCCAAAGATCGGCACAAAAGCGGCAGCAAGGTGTGCAGAAATCTCTTCATTCCCGCCAAACGCCAGCGGCAGCGCGCCCAACCCAACCCCGACAGCGCACGCTCCGATAATGATGAGAAGGTTGTAAAGCTTCCACTTCGCCGGCTTGCCTCCAAAAACCGCGATGACGGTGAGCACGATGAACGCCAAGAAAATAAGCGGATTCCCAGAACTGGCATCGGTCATAGGAAACCCTTCAACAGGCGCAGCGTTTAAACAGCAATCTTACTTCTGATTCATGACGGCCGGAAAGTTATCAGACGCGCCACAGCAACGCGGAGCGCCGTCTTAAGCCGGGTGCCCCAGGTTGTCATCGATTTGCGTCTCCACGGGAGTCAGCCCCGTCTGCCCCGAATTTGCCTTTCGTAGATGGGCCGACTCGGGATTCTTCAGATTCCCGCGTTCCTCAGAGTTATGCGGGCTTATTGCTAAGGCCTAGTTGACCATATCTGCCCCTGTGAGTATCGTGGACAGTTCTCAAACAGTTCTCAATAAGACCGGGAGTCGAGCTGATGGTTACGGCTAGCCTGTACGATTCTAGAGCTGAATACTCGTTAATCCGACTAGCTGAGCTTCGAAAGTGCCTTGAGAAGCTTCCGGAAACCAAGGGTTTCCGAGAGCTGACGATTTTTGGTGCGGGTTCCTATGGGCGTCTCGAGGCTAGCAAGTTCTCGGATATCGACATCTTCTTCCTTGTGAGTGGTGATGGCACAAACTTAGCAGAGCCACACACGAATGAACTCCGCCTGTTTGGCAAGGTGATTGAAATCGCTGACCAGATGAGCTTTCCAAAGTTTTCCAACGACTGTGAATACCTCAAGATTCTGCACACTGACAAGATTCTCGACAATCTGGGCGGAAGGATCGACGACCACGAGAATTATTTTACGGCACGCATGTTGTTTCTGCTCGAGAGCCAGTGCCTTTTTGGAGAACAGACATTTAAGGCGATTAGAAGCGAGATCATAAGCTCCTATTTCAAAGATTTCCCCGACCATCCGCTCACATTTCAGCCCATATTCCTCATGAACGATATCTGTAGATTCTGGAAAACGCTGCTTCTCAATTACGAACACAAGCGGAAAGTTGGCGGTGGAGCGGAAGGTGAGCTGAAGAAGACCAAGCAAAAGGTAAGAAACTTCAAGCTTAAGTTTAGTCGTTTGACAACCTGTTTTGCGTCCATTGCAGCCCTTGGAAGTTTTGCAGCTCCAGTAACCGAGGAGGATGTTATTGCAATTACGGCGATGACGCCGAGGGAACGACTGCAGTCCGTGGTTGGGCGGGTACCAACCGCAAAATCAATCGTTGATGAGGTATTGGACAGCTACGAGTGGTTTCTTAAAATGACCGGACTACCGACCGAGGAGTTGGAAGGTCACTTTTCCGATAAGGCCAAGAGAACAGAAATGTTCAAACGGGCTAACGAATACGGAGATTCGATGTTCCGCCTCTTACGTCTTGTTGACGATTCGGACTCGCGCCTCAGGCTTTTGAGGACGCTGGTTGTCTAACATGCCCCGCGTTTCGTTGCTACCAATCGATGACGGAATTGTCAGTCCCCACCTGCAACTCCTCAGGCAGGTATGCGAGCCATCCTCGACGTCAACGCCACATGTGACTGTCCGGTATTTTGAACGGCTCCGAGTCCCCGATGAATACGGCCTAATCCGGGTTACCCATATTGATTTGATCGAGCCCGGCATGTTCGCGCTCAAAACCAACCGTTTAGATTACTCGGGCGGAGGGGGGAATCAGACCGTATTCATTAGGTGCAAGTCAGACGATTTGGCGCGGCTTGAGCACAAGCCCCACTTTCCTGGCAGTGATTTCCACATCACTATTTATGACGGTACGTCCAAAGCATTTGGCCAAAGCCTGCTCGGCGAACTGCAGCGATTCAAATGGGGTGTCCGCGTCCCGCTGTCGGGCAAAGTTGGTCTAACAGTCAAGGAACTCAAGAACTCAAATCGGCGCGCCACCAGGCCGGAGCCCGTATACGACCCTGTTACTAAACAACTGTTTTGGACCATCACGGGGCATGATTTGTCTTGGTCGTACATGGCGGGGCTCCAGGACGGAGAACGTCTGGCGTTGTGTAGGGCAATCCTTAAGAGCTTATTCCGCGAGACGCGCCACTATGAACGGGTCTCGCCACGGAAGAAAAAGTTTCAGAATGGCACAGTCAGCGACTCGGCAATTCCGAGACTTCCAGCGGTCCACTTGACGCCGCCAGAGCTTGCTCGTGAAATCGCCGGTTATGCGGTTAGCCAAATTGAGAATGATGATGAGCCAATTGATTTTGGCGACCCGGCGGTTGGTACCGGCGCGTTCTACGGGGCCCTCCTACAACTGCTTCCCCCTAAAAGAATAGCCTCCGCGATTGGAGTGGATATTAACCGTGAGCAGGTCGCCGCCGCGCAATGGCGGTGGGCGGATAAAGGTATGGAGGTGCTGAACGGGGATTATCTTCATATGGATCGTTTACCGCCACGAAACCTTGTTTTGGCGAATCCGCCGTACCTACGACACCAATCCATCCCTCGGAAGTATAAAAGTCGACTGCTAGAGCGCGCTTCAATCCGGACTGACATTCGAGTGAGTGCCCGATCTGGTCTGTACGTTTATTTCTTGCTCTTGGCTCACGATTGGATGAGCGAGGGTGGAGTTGCGGCATGGCTGATCCCGAGCGAATTCATGCGGTCAATCTATGGTTCTGCCGTGCGTCAATACCTTACGCAGAAGGTAGAACTTCTTCGTGTGCATGTATACGGACAAACTGCGCCTCAATTCGAGAACGTGGAAGTATTGCCGGCTATCGTCGTCTTCCGAAATCGAAAGCCAAAACCGGAGCACACTGTCCTAATGACTGCGGGTGGAGATCTCAGGACCCCTGAAACCCAGGAGTTCGTTACCGTCAAGGACCTCGGATGTTCTCGGACGTGGAATGTGCCACTACGTCGCAAGAAAGAGGAAAGCGGTCAGTTCCGGATAGGGGATCTTTTTATCGTTCGAAGAGGTATAGCGACTGGGGCGAACGACTTCTTTGTCGTGACCAGGGAGCACGCAAAGTCGCTTGGTATTCCCGGGTTTTCGCTAAAGCCCTTGCTCCCGAAGGTGAAGGCGCTCGGAACAGATATTGTCGAAGCTGAATCAGATGGGTATCCGAAGGTATCGCCTCAACTATGTGTTATTGACTGCGACTTGCCCGAAACTGCAATTCGAAAGCGGTATCCCAGGTTAATGGCATACCTGAATACCGCAAAAAATCTCGGGCTTTTGAAGCGCCGATTGCTCGCGGACCGGAATCCTTGGTACAAACAGGAACACCGAGACCCACCGATATTCCTATGCACCTACATGGGCCGAGGAAGTCATGGCAAGCCGCCGCTTCGCTTCATCTGGAACAGATCTCAGGCAATCGCCACGAATACCTACCTACTGTTATACCCTCGCCCGTCCTTAGCGGAAATGCTATCGCGGGATCCAACTGCCGCATCACGCGTGTTCGCAATGCTCCAACAAACTGCTGAGGTCGGCTTTCGTGAGTATGGGAGAGTGCACGCAGGGGGACTAGTCAAAATCGAACCCCGAGAACTGTTGGAAGTGCGTTTAGAGGTCCCTTCAAGCTTGGCGATTGATGCAATCACCGATCAGCAAGAATTTTTCAGATGAAGTTGATCACCGGGTGCCACTCGCATTACCGGCGCCCGCCCTTCTTTTTGACCGACACTAGGCTCTTCCCGTCCTTGACTCCCCGCCCGAATTGGGAGACCCTGATGCCCTTATCATCGGGGGCCCCGGAGAGGTGTCCGCTTGGAATCGACTTTAGCCTCGCTTATCGACGCGGCAGAAAAAGGAGAGGGGGCAGCAGCCGAAGCCCTGTTCACTACCCTCTACTCTGAACTGCACCGTCTGGCGAAGCAGCAACTGGCGCGTGACGGGCGCGGACTCACCATCGGTGTCACAACCCTGCTGCATGAAGCCTACCTTGACATGGCAGGGCGTAGCGACGCCGAGTTTCCCGACCGTGCCCGTTTTATGGGCTATGCGGCGCGAGTCATGCGAACGCTCATTATTGATCATGTGCGGAACCGGCAGGCCCAGAAGCGGGGCGGGCTGTTTGAACTGACGTCGCTGACGAATGATCCGGTCGAGAGTTCCGCGGACGAGCGCGAGCTGACCGAGATCAGCGAAGCCCTGGACAAGTTGGCAGTCGTGGACCCGGAACTGGCGGAGTTGGTGGATATGAAGTTTTTCTGCGGCTTTTCCTTCGGCGAGATTGCCGCGATGCACAAGATATCGGAGCGCACGGTAAAGCGGCAATGGCGGAAGGCGCGCATCTATCTTCATCGGGAACTAAGCACCGAGATTCCGGCGTGAGGAACTTATGTCAACCCTGACTCCGGAGCAATGGAAGGCCCTCGGTCCCTACCTGGATCAGGCACTGACCCTGTCAGGGGAAGAGCGGGTCCGTTGGCTGGAGTCGTTGCGCGCGGAGAACCTAGCCCTCGCGGTCCAAGTCCAGGAACTCCTCGATCGCGACCGCGCCGCCGAAGACGAGGGGCTTCTGGAAAACAGTCCGGTTCGCCCGCCGGAGACCCCGGGACTCGCTGGCCAGACCGTGGGCGCCTACCGCCTGATCTCCGCCATTGGCCATGGCGGCATGGGCACGGTGTGGCTTGCCGAACGCAATGATGGGCGATTCCAGCGCAAAGCGGCCGTGAAGTTCTTGAGCGCAGGTCTCATTGGGCAGGGCGGCGAGCAGCGATTCAAACGAGAAGGCGCAATCCTTGCCCGGCTTGCCAATCCCAACATCGCCGAGTTGCTGGATGCAGGCGTGACTGCCACCGGCCAGCCTTACCTCATCCTCGACTACGTGGAAGGCGAGCCGATCGACCGTTATTGTGACGAGCGAGCGCTCGACGTTCGCGCACGGATTCGTCTCTTCCTCGATGTCGTGGCCGCCGTGGCGCATGCGCATTCCAATCTGATCGTGCATCGTGACATCAAGCCTTCCAACGTAATGGTGAACAAAGAAGGCCAGGTGAAGCTTCTGGACTTCGGTATCGCCAAGTTGTTGGAGGGTGAAGGACAGGAAGGAGCAGCGACTCTGCTGACGCGGGAAGGAGGGTCGGCACTCACTCCCGAATATGCGGCGCCGGAGCAGATCACGGGCGGCGCGGTGACTACGGCAACGGATGTCTATGGGCTGGGCGTTCTTCTTTATGTCCTCTTAAGCGGGCAGCACCCCGCGGGTACAGGACCGCGTTCCCCTGCCGAATTGCTGAAGGCAATTACGGAGAAAGAACCGCAGCGTCCCTCGGAGGCGGTGGCGGCGGATCGGGCGGTTCAGGCTGCCTCTCGCGGCACAACTGTCGACAAACTGCGCCGGCAACTTCGCGGAGATCTCGACACAATCGTCCTCAAGTCGCTGAAAAAGAATCCGCAGGAGCGGTATGCGTCGGTCACGGCGCTGGCGGACGATCTTGGGCGCTACCTGCGAAACGAACCGATCCGTGCGCGGCCGGATACGATGGCGTATCGCGCGGCCAAGTTCGTGAGACGAAATCGCGCGGTGGTTGCGCTGGCCACGATGGCCGTTTTCGCGGTGGTCGCAGGGCTGGCTGGCGTGTCAGTGCAGGCGCGCAGGGCTTTCCGCGAACGGGATCGCGCCAGCCGGATCACGGAATTCATGACCAATATGTTCAAGGTCTCCGATCCGTCTCAAGCTCGCGGGAACAGTATCACGGCGCGTGAAATTCTGGACAAAGCGGCCAAGGACATTGAGACGGGGTTGGCCAGGGACCCTGAAGCACAAGCACAAATGATGTACGTCATGGGAGAGGTGTACGACAACCTGGGGCTGTATGCTCAGGCGGAACCTCTGGTCCAGCGCGCCGCAGACCTTCAGGAAAAGATTCTGGGCGCGGACGCGCCTGCGGCGCTGACATCCAAATACCTGCTGGGCAGGATCCAAGTGGGGTTAGGCCGGTTGGCGGAGGCGGAGAGGCTGCAGCGGGAAACGCTTTCCATGCGCGCTCGGGTTCTTGGGCCGGAACATCCGGAAACTTTACGTTCGATGAGCCGACTTGGCAGCGTCCTCTTACTGCAAGGTCGAGTGGCCGAGGCAGAGAAGTTACAACGCGAGGCGCTCGCGATTGCTCGCCGCGTTCTCGGACCGGAGCACCCCGAGACCCTGCTTCTGACCAATAGCCTGGTTTCCACGATGTTGTTGGGACGGAACGACGCTCTCTATCCCGAAGCGGAGAAACTCCAGCGCGAAGCGCTCCCCATTGAGCTCCGCGTTTGGGGGCTGGAGCACATTGACACGCTGAACGCGATGATGAATCTCGGATTGATTCTCGGTGTGCGAGGCCAATACGCTGAAGCTGAGAAATTGTATCGACAGATACTCCCTGTTGAAAGCCGGCTCGTGGGCCCGGCGAGTATAGACACCATAACCTTGAGAGAAAGATTGGCTTTCGCCGTTGCCAGTCAAGGCCGGTACCAGGAAGCCACCGACTTGTATAGCCAGGTTCTCTCCACTCGGCAGCAGGTCCTGGGACGAAACCATCCTCACGTTGGAACTGCCTACTACAATCTGGCATGTCTGGCAGCAATTCAGAATGAGCGCGACCGGGCGCTGGCGCTCTTAGAGGATGCGGTGAAGCACGGGCTGTTGCCGTACGTAGCGGCGAACATGGACTCCGACGTGGATCTGAAGTCACTCCATGGAGACCCTCGCTTCACCGCCCTTGTCGCGCGTGCCAAAAAGAACGCCGTAGCCGTTCCACAGCCCAACTGATCGCCTGCGACCCAGAACCTACCGGCGCGGATTTTCTTTTTTCCCCCTGTCCCCTTTTTTCCTCCCTTCGCGCTCTTCCAATTGAGGCCCAGTAGGTTGGCCGGAGATTCCCCGGCAGGCTCCCTAGCCGCGAGGCAGGGCCCAACACGAACCAAAATCGAGGAGAAACTACCATGAAAGCATTTGCCAAAGTAAACCGAAGCAGAACAATGTTCGTCGCGGCCCTGGCCTGTGTGATGCTGGCGGGATCGCTCTCAGCCTTCGCTCTGGATACACGCAGGGCGAAAGCAGTGGCCGCAGTCACCATCGTTACAGATGGCCTCATCAGAGAATTTAACTCGACGACGTATGTGGGCCTATCCACGGTTTCCATAACCGTTCCCGCCACCAAGGTGCAACTGGTGGAAGCCACATTCGCCGCGGACTCTTCCTGCCAGGGGCCGGCGGGTCAAAATTGGTGTTCTCTGAGGATAGAGGCGGACGGAATAGAAATGAGCCCTGCTAGCGGCCTCAGCTACGCTTTCGATGGAGTGGGCGACGGCAACGACTATTTTGAGGGCCACGCGATGAAACGTAGCATCCTGCTGGGGCCTGGGCAACATTTCATCACCGTGGCAGGAGCAGTCAGCCTGGCCGGTGTGAAGTTCTTCCTGGATGACTGGTCTTTCACCATCACCCAATACAACAACGGAAAGTAGCACGAGTCTCACGCAGCCAAGCCAATGGGCCGGATGACCCACACATCGCGCACTCTTGTCTACTCCCAGGATATGTTGGGACGCTTTGCAAGCCATGTCCTGGGACTAGACAGTGCGGTAGCGGAAAATAAAGTGGGTATTGAGGTCTGGAGGCTGGCCACCCGCTCACTTGCCAGGGGATGAGAGCCAGTTAAACTGCAAAATCGAGGCGCCCCATTGCTATCGCGCCTCCGCCCTTTCCCAAGGAACTGTGTAGAGGTCTATCTTCCAGGAGAACAATCATGAAGCGAATTCTTTCCGCACTCAGCATTCTCGTAATCGGCAGCGCCGCTCTGTGGGCGCAGGCCAATGCCGTCGGCCCCGATACTCCTCCAACCGGCACGCAGTCGCCCACTGGGCTGACCAAACACCTGCTCAAGGGAACTTACGTGTCGGCAGGCAGCGCAGGTGCGATCGGCTCGGGGTTCACCAACATCGATGCCGCAAGTAATGTGGTTTGTCCGGGGACGGGGAATTGCCTGATTCTCGCTGATCAGGTGTTCCAGATTGGTAACACTTCCTCTGCTAGCCGGGTAGCAATTATCCTCAGAGTAGACGGCACTATGGGTGATAGCCCCTTCAACGGAGACACTCTTGCGAACGGCCACTTCACTTCTTTGACCTCCTCCCACGCCATTACCGTGCCGCATGGAACTCACACTGTGCAGACCGTAGTGTTTACAGAATTCAACGCACAGGGCGGCGACTATACCTTCCAGTACAAGGTCTACAAGCCATAGGCGGATTAGATCAGTCGAGTAGTACCGGGCCGGGTGCTCCACGTAACCCGAGGGGGCACTCGGCCGTCACTCATTGATCGCCTCGATGCCCTGCCGCTTGAGCTCTTCGAGACGGCCTTTCATCGCCTTCAGCCGGGGTGCCCCACGCATCGCGCACTTTGCGATGTGTGGATTTGACCACCACCGGAATGCGTCGAGATTACGATACTCTCCCCTGGGCCGGTACCCTTCGCATTGGCTCCTAGCCGCTAAGGGCTCTAATGTTGCCGATCAATCCCATCGGCGGTACTCTTCCGCAATGCGGCCTCTTCGCTATTCCATCAACGTCACCTTGGACGGATGCTGCGATCATCGAGCCATCATCCCGGACGAAGACTTGCATCGCCACGCGGTCGAGAACCTCAATCGGGCCGACGCCCTTCTCTTTGGCCGGGTGACTTACGAAATGATGGAGGCAGCGTTCCGGCCGCCGGTGCATGTAGAAACAGGAGCGAGGCCGGAATGGATGGAACCCTTCGCCCGGACGATCGACGCGGCAAAGAAGTACGTCGTATCGAGCACCCTTACTGTTGACCGGGTCGATTGGAACGCGGAGCTGATTCGCGGGGACATGCCACACGGCGATCTAGAGACGTCCGTTCAGCAGCTCAAGCAGCAGCCGGGTAAGGGACTGTTCCTGGGAGGCGTAAAGCTCCCGCTCGCGTTGGCGGAGCTGGGATTGATCGATGAATACGAATTTGTCGTGCACCCCCGGCTGGCGGGTCACGGGCCGACGCTGTTCACGGGTCTATCGAAGCCGATCGACTTGAAGCTCGTGAGCCGGCTGGAGTTCGGCTCGGGAGCGGTGGCGATGCGGTATGAGCCGAGAAGGTAGTCGGGTGGCCCCTGCCCATGTCTAAATAACTTGTTTCCAGGGCGCTACGCGGGGTGCCCCACACATCGCGCACTTTGCGATGTGTGGGTTTCGTTGTTCCGGAAAGCGTCTCGTGGAGACCTTCCTACCGGAAGTAGATCCACAGCCCCACCACCGTCGTCACTAGCGCCAGGCTGAACACGATGTTCATCATCCGCTCGCTCGCGGTCTCCGGAGCGGGTTTGCGCGCGATACCGTGCATCGGGATGGTGTCCATCTTGTCGTCGACGGTCGCAAAAGTGAGTCCGGCAAGTTTGCGGCGATCCGGCGCCGGCGTCATCAAGCTCACCGCAACCAACACGATCGAGCAGATGATGAACATGAAAATCGCGTAGTGCAGGAAGTTCATGGAGACCAGCCACGCCACCACTCCGGTGTACTGAACACCCTGCGCCGCCAGCAATTCGGCAACGAAACGGAATGCTCCGAGCACGAATCCGGTCATCAGCGATGAGATCGCGCCCGCGCCGTTCAGGCGAGTCCACAGAATTCCAAGCACGAAGCACGACGCGATCGGCGGGCTGATGTAGGCCTGTACGCTTTGCAGATAGATGTAGAGCTGGCTGCTGATCAAGTGAATGAACGGCACCCAGAGCAACCCGAGTACAACCATGAAGCCGGTCGCGATGCGTCCGAAGTTCACCAATTGCTTCTCCGAGGCCTGCGGACGCAGCTTCTTGTAGAAATCGAGTGTGACCAGTGTGGACGCTGAGTTGAACACCGAACTCATCGCTCCCATGACGGCAGCGAGCAGCGCGGCCATGACGAGTCCAACCAGACCGGTCGGCAACAGGTTCAGAACCAGCGTCGGATAAGCGAAGTCAGGCTTCACAACCTGATCGGGATACAGTGCGAAGGCGATAATTCCCGGCAGCACGAGCATGAATACCGGCAGAATCTTCAGGAAGCCGGCGAAGATCGTGCCTGCTTTAGCGTGACCTTCATCGCGCGCAGAGAGTACGCGTTGCACAATAACCTGGTCGGTACACCAGTACCAGATGCCGAGAATCGGCGCGCCGAAAAAGATTCCTGTCCATGGAAAATTAGGATCAGACGCCGGCTTGATCATGTGGAAATAGCTGGCCGGGACCATCGTGCGCAGATGTTCGAGTCCACCGACGCGGTGCAGTCCGATGAAAGTCAGTGCGCAGGCACCGGCGATCAGGATCAGCGTCTGAACGGTGTCGGTATAGATCACAGCAGCGAGCCCGCCGGCGATCGTATACACGCCGGTGGCAATCACGAGCACGATCGCCGTCTTCCAGAGCGACCATCCCGCGACGCGTTCGAGAACGACGCTGGCGGCGTACAGTTGCACTGAAATCTTGGTAAAGATGTAGGCAATGATCGAAATGCCGGCCAGGTACACCGCGCATTGGCGATTGAAACGGCGCTCGAGGAATTCGGGCATCGTGAACACGTTGGAGCGCAAATAGAACGGAACGAACACCCACCCGAGGATGAGCAGGATCAGGCAGGCCAACCATTCGAAGTGGCCGACGGCCAAGCCAGATGAGGCGCCGGTGCCCGAGAGTCCGATGAAGTGTTCGGTCGAAATGTTCGACACGAACAGCGAGGCGCCGATGAAGAACCATCCGATATCGCGGCTGGCGAGAAAATAGTCGGTGGAAGTGCGTTCCTTGCGAGCGAAATAAAAGCCGATGCAAAAGACAAGCAGGAAGTAAACGCCGATGATTACTAAATCAAGAGTTGCCAGATTGCGATGGGTTACGGTCGCGATGGGGTTCATCCGATGCTTGGGTCCAGCCCAGCCCCAGCCGCCAAACGGGGGCGTCCTCTCTTTTGAGTGGTTAAGCCGCGCCGCCATAATAATCCCGCACAGCGCATTACGGCATCAGAATCTGAATTTTTGTTTTCGTCGAGCCGGCACCATTGACCTGTGAACCACCGTCGTTAATAAACTGTCATCCCGAGCGAAGCGAGGGATCTGCAGTCCGCGGCAGAGGCAATCTTACGGCGTACTCAACGCCTTCTGAATAGCCGCTTCGGCAAGCGGTGCCATGATGGCGTAGCCGTCGGGGTTGGGATGCAAGCCATCAGCCGCCAATTCCTTCTTCAATAACCCAGCCGGATCGACCATTGCGCTGAAGTAGTCGAGATAGACACATCCATTTGCGGCGCAATATTCGTGCAACCAACGATTGAGTTCGCGGATCTTCTCCGGCGAGCGCTGGGCAAATGGATCCTGCGATTGCGGCGTGTAGTTGTGCACGGGGAGCACCGACGAAAAGACCACGCGAATATTGTGGGCGCGAGCCAGTTCCGCGAGAGACGCGTAGTTCGCTTCAACCTGCTCCAGCGACATTGGCCCCGTATTGCCTGCAATGTCATTGGTCCCGGCAAGAACGACGACGGCCGCCGGTTGGAGATTGATGACATCGGCGCGGAACCGGATCAGCATCTGCGGCGTTGTTTGTCCGCCAATCCCGCGGTTCACGTACGGCTTGCCGGGAAAATACTTGGCGATGGGCCAGATGTCGGTGATGGAGTCGCCGAAAAAAACCACGCGTCGTTCGCCCGCTGCCGGCGTCTTTAGCTCGGCATTGGCATCGCGATAGCGAGCGAGTTCTCCAAAGTCATTCAGCAAGATGGATGCCCTCGAAAGCCTCCACTCTCCCAGGCTTTTCGCTGCCTTCGAGTCCGGCGGCGCCTGCGCAAAAGAAAAACTAGAAAAAAGAGCTGACAGCAGGATCGTCACTGCGATTCGCAAACGGAACATGGTTCGCATCTTCATGCAGATACTCTACACTCGCTCCGCAAGCGGGGGTGTAGACTCCTCAGATCGACGGAAGAGGAATGCCATTTTGACGGTCACGATATCCGCCAGGAGACGATTGCGGTGCTTGCCGCTTGTCATGTGGATCGGCGTGCTCGCTCTCGCATCGATTCTTCAAGCCAATAGTAAGTGGGGCTTTCCCGCGTGGCGCCGCGTGAGTGACGATCCGATCCTTGCACCGCAGGGAAAAAGCTGGGAATCGGCGGGTACGTTCAATCCCGCCGTGGTCATTCACAACGGCAAGTTTGTCATGCTCTACCGGGCCCAAGACGCCCAGGGAACCTCTCGCCTCGGCTACGCGGAGAGCACCGATGGAATTCACTTCACACGTCGCGATGAGCCGGTGCTATCTCCAGTAGCCGACTATGAGAAAAATGGTGGAGTGGAAGACCCTCGGCTGGTTGCGATCAACGGCGTGTATTACCTCACCTACACCGGCTACAACAAAGAAGACGCTCAGCTGTGCCTGGCGACTTCGAAGGACTTGATCCATTGGGATCGCAAAGGCGTGATCCTGCCCGCGTACAAAGGAAATTGGAACGTCGGCTGGACCAAGTCGGGGGCGATCCTGACACAGAAAGTTCAAGGCAAGTACTGGATGTATTTCCTTGGGACGACTCGAGAAAAGACCGACGAAATGGGTCTGGCCTCTTCGACTGACCTGGTGCACTGGCAGGAAGAGACGATGACGCCGGTAGTGCCGCGGCGGCCAGGCAGCTTCGATGCACGCGTGGTCGAGCCGGGTCCGCCGCCGATCATCACGAAGGACGGCATCGTCCTGATCTACAACGGCGCGGACGAAAAATTGGTATACCGGGTCGGGATTGCTGTCTTCGACGTGAAGAATCCCGCCCGCCTGTTGTGGCGCTCCGAATCGCCGGTCCTTGTGCCGGAGAAGTCGTGGGAAAAGGTTGGACAAGTTCCGAACGTCGTCTTCGTGGAAGGGATGGCTCGCAAAGGCGCGCAGTATTTGTTCTATTACGGCGGTGCCGACCAATACGTTGGCGTAGCGGAATCCTCATTGACCGGCAAGACGCCACAGCTGCCGACGCTCAACACCCACTAACCACGAACGACCTCAACGGAATGCGCGCGCGGGTGATGCCGGGTTTTTCGCTAGTCAATTATTCGATGCCGAGCTGCTTTTGGATCTGCTCGAGCGGAACGTTCTTGGTTTCCGGAACCATGGTCTTCACCCAGATCAGTTGCAGCACCATCATGCCCGCAAAAAACAGGAACACATAGCCGGGCGGGAAGGTTGAGACCATTCTCGGGAAGAATGTAGTGAGCAACGCAGCGAAGATCCAGTGCGTGAAACTGCCCAGTGCCTGGCCTTCGGCGCGATGGCGATTGGGAAAGATCTCCGCGATGAACACCCAGATGACTGCACCCTGCCCGATGGCATGCGCTGCGATGAAGCCGAAAATACATGCCGGCACAATGCTGTAGTGGGTAGTGAAGAACGCCCACGAAACCAGACCGAGAGAAGTGATGTAGCCGAACGAACCGATATATAAGAGCGTGCGCCGTCCCAGGCGGTCGATGAGCCACAGTCCCACGAACGTGAACACGAGGTTCGTGAGCCCGATGCCGATCGACTGCAGCAATGCGGCCTTCGCTCCGAGTCCGGTAAGTTCAAAAATTCGCGGCGCGAAGTACAGAATCGCGTTGATCCCCGACAGCTGGTTGAAGAAAGCAATCAGAATGGCCAGCAGGATCGGCTTGCGCAGACGGCTGGTCCAGAACCCGCCCGTCTTTCCCTCGGCGTTCACCGCCGCACTAATCTCGTTGGCCAACCCGTCAATCTCGGCTTGAGAGGCTTCGGGCTGAATGCGGCGCAACACATCGATGCCCGCCGTTCGGTCTCCCTTGCGGCTCAGCAACCAGCGCGGGCTCTCGGGGATCGCAAGCGTCATGACCGCATAGAGCACCGACGGAAACGCGGCTACGCCCAGCATCCAACGCCAGGCGTTTTCACCAATGCCGGCAAGCAGCGCGTTCGAGACGAACGCGACCAGAATACCGAACACAATGTTGAACTGGAACATCCCGGCCAGCCGCCCGCGAAGCCGGGGAGGCGCAATTTCCGAAATGTAGAGCGGCGCAGCCACCGTCGAAATGCCGATGCCCAGCCCGCCGATGAACCGCGCCAAAATAAATGGCGTGAGTCCGTTCGCGACCGCCGACCCGATCGCCCCGACCAGGTACAGCACGCCGATCCAGAGCAGCGTGGCCTTGCGACCGAAGCGGTCCGTGGGCCAGCCTCCGATCAGCGAACCCACCACCGTGCCGTACAGCGCGGATCCCATCGCGATGCCGTGCAGTGCGGGACTCAATCCCCATAGCGATTGAATCGTCTTCTCCGCGCCGGAGATGACGACGGTGTCAAAGCCGAACAGGAACCCGGCCAGAGCGGATGTGAGCGACCAAAAAAATACGCGTGAGTTCATAGGTGAAGGCTGCGATTCTACCTGACAATCTCGCCAATGAACACGCCGTACGGCTCCAGGCTCACGTCCATTCCTTTCGCCGACGACTTCGGCGTCGCGACCAGGCTCTTCAGGCTCGCCGCTTTGTCCGCCAGGTTGAAGCTCGCCTTCTTCGGCGAACTCGACATGTTCAACGCGACCAAGACGGCTTTACCCTTGTAGCTTCGCAGGTACGACATCACGTTAGCGTCGCTTTCGTTCAGAGCTGTGTAGGATCCTTCGACCAATGCCTGGTTGGAGCGTCGCAACGCCAGAACTTTCTTGTACATGCTGAGTACGGAATTTGCGTCCTTCGATTCCGTTGCGACATTATGCGTCTTGTAGCTCGGCGGAACCGGCAGCCACGGCTCCTTTGTGCTGAATCCGCCGTTCGTTTCGGTGTTCCACTGCATGGGCGTGCGTTCGCCGTCGCGGCCGATTTCCTTAGGCCATCCAATGCGGCCTACCGGATCTTTCACATCTTCTTTGCGCTTGGGATTGTTGTTCTCCATGCCCAACTCTTCGCCGTAGTACATGATCGGGGTTCCACGCAGCGTGAGGTAAAACGCGCCCATCATCTTCGCAATCGCGTCGTTATTCTTGCCATCGCCGTAACGATTGTAGGAGCGCACCATGTCGTGATTGCTGATTACGTAAACCGGCCATCCACCAGCGCCGTCCACCGCAGCGATCTGACGGCGGAATTCCGGTGGAGAGAGTTTGTTCAGCGTTGTGAACATGAAATCCATCGGCATTTGCAGTTCGTTGTCGTGCGTGCCGTAGTACTCCTTGAGTTCGTCGATATTCGACGTCCACGTTTCGCCAACGAGGACCGCATCGGACTCATCCGCAACCGCGCGCAGTTTTTTCAGCACGTCATGTACTTCCGGAAGTCTCTTGTTGTGGATTTCTTCGGTCTCGGGATCACCCTTCGTCGTG
The DNA here is from genome assembly GCA_016196065.1 of Acidobacteriota bacterium. Lineage (NCBI taxonomy): Bacteria > Pseudomonadati > Acidobacteriota > Acidobacteriota bacterium. The sequence goes on from JACPYL010000018.1 coordinate 85,319, forward strand.
GTACCCGGCAGCACCGGATTGTCAGTCAGTTTCGGGTCTTCAAACAAAGTGTCGACCGCATCCAGCCGAAATCCGGAGACGCCGCGCTTGTACCACCAACGCGTGGTGTCGAGCATCGCCTTCTCAACGTCTGGATTGCGCCAGTTAAGATCAGGCTGCTCAGCGTAAAACGCATGGTAGTAGTACTGATTGGTGGCCGGATCTAACTTCCAGGCGGATCCGCCAAAAACTGAAATCCAGTTGGTGGGTGGCTGCCCGGGCCCCTTGCCGTCACGCCATATGAACCAGTCGCGATGCGCCGAGGTGCGCGACGACTTCGAGTCGATGAACCAGGGGTGTTGATCGGAACTGTGATTGACCACGAAGTCCAGAATCAGACGTATGTCTTGCTTCTTCCCTTCGTCCGCCATGCGATCGAAGTCGGCTAGCGTGCCGTACATCGGATCGATGTTCTCGAAATCGGAAACGTCATAACCGAAATCTACTTGCGGCGACGGAAAGAACGGACTGATCCAGACCGCATCAACTCCAAGATCGTGCAGATACGACATCTTGCCGGTGATACCGTTCAGATCGCCTATGCCATCGTTGTTGCTATCGGCAAAACTGCGCGGGTAAACCTGGTAAAAAACAGCATGCTGCCACCACTTGTGGCCTTCGGCGTCTACGGGCTTATTTTGGGCCGTGACTGAAAGGGAAAGGACAAGCAAAAACGGGAAGAGAACATGGAAAAATCGCTTTGTCATATATGTCATATATAAACTCCTCACAAAAATAGCTGGTGATTCTTGGTCACTTCGATTTCGTAAAATCCAGGACAACGTCCTGATGAACATAGGAATCCGGATTCCCGGAAAACTCGACTGCCAACACTCCATCGTTCTCGCGGACACCTTCGAGCTTTCCTCCACGAACAGAAGTTACCTGCGAAGGATTCCAGACAAGAAGTTCATATCGCTTGCCAGCCAATCCCGCGAGCGAGAGTGTCATCTGGGTGTGGTTCGCATTCCACGATTCTGAGATTACGCGCAATCCCTGGCTTGTGCTTCCGAGTGCGGGCAAAACATTTGCGATACTCACACCGAAATCATTCTTCAAGTGAATGCGGACCGTCGTAGTTGCCTGACTGATCGGAATACGCATCGTGACATGCTGGTCGGTCGCATTGGCATCGGCATGAAAAGTAAGCGAGTGGCCGTTGAGTTCGACGGAGGCAACTTCGCTGCGAAGGCTCAGCGCGGGCGAAAAGTTGAGCGTGACATCGCCGGAGCCAGTACGCTTCACCTCCAACGTCATCACTCCCGGAGTCTTTTGATAAGTGAGCGAGAGTGTGGTCGAACCGACTCGCACATTGTCCGCGGAGAATGTTTTCCAGTCAGTGGGAACATGAGGAGCAAACGTAACAGTGCGACTTTGCGTATCGACGTCGATGCCGAGCATGCCGCGCATGATGGGGCTGACCACCATCGCTGCCGACCAGATCTGGTGCGGTGAATTCGTGGAGAGCGGTTGGTAGTAATCACCGGACAACACTTCCGCCACGTGGCCTAGCGATCCGTCGAGCGCGAGCAGAGCGTTCGAACGAAGATTGGAATATCCCGAGAACGCCTGATGGTAGCGATATTCGCCGACCGATGCCCATCCTGTGAAGAGCGGCCACACGGAACCGAAGTGATATCCCTGACCGTTGTAGAAAGGATGCTGGTTGGAGATGATGCGCATGCCCCAATCGGTCTGGTGGTCCGCGTCGGCCAGTCGATGCAGGGTGGATTCGGATTTGTCGGCATCCGTGACGCCGAACCACATGGGAACCGTCGTCAGGACGGATTGATCGTCAACGCGGCGGCTTTGCTGGTCGAGCGCAAAGGCATAGGCTTTCTTGTCAGCGGACCAGAAAGTTTGATTGAACGCGGGCTTCTGGCGATCGAAAGCAGATTGCAGTTCCTTGCCGACGTCATCCTTACCCGTAAGCTTCGCGAGGTTCGCCAACGACCGCAACGCCTCAAGTCCGAGGCCGCTTTGATAGAACTCCGTCTTTACGGGGAGAAGTGGACCGCCTTCAATCCAACCGTGGCCGATGCCGAAATTGCGCGGAAGATTCTGCTCGTCGTAGGTGGAACGCAGGAACTGGTAGGCCTTCCACAGGCTGTCCCACTTCTGCCGCGCGAACTCCACGTCACCGCTGCGCACGACGTAGTCGTTGGCCGCAATGATGTAGAGCGGAGTGGCATCGGCGGACGCAAATCCGTAAGGGTAGTCTTTGAACCAGTTGACGAAACTCGCGCCCTGCGAGATTTCGTGGGGGATCTTGCCGTCATCACGTTGGAATTTGGAAATGAATTCGAGGGCGGTGCGAGTGGTCGCAAAGTCTCCGATGGAATTGAGCGCGAACGAAGTCCACAAGGAATCGCGCCCGAAAAACCACGCGAACCCTGGACGCTGGCTGGTGCCCGACGTTTTGTATCCGGCAACCAGTCCGGTGCCCAGCGTTGCGTTCGTAACCAAGCCTTGCACTGTGCTGATGCGCGACCAGTCATAGGCTTGCTGGAGTTGAGCATCCGGCAAAGTCAGGTTGACCGTGCGGTTGAGATAATCGCGATAGTATTGCGAGGATTCGCTCATCAGTGCGGCATAGGAAGACGTCAAGCGCTGATAGTTCTCCCTGGCTTTGTCAAATCCTTCCAGCGATCCAGCAACAACGATGACTTTGCTGGCTCGACCTTTGCCGGTCACGCCGAGGCGGAAGGAATTTTCTTCCGAAGAAGAAAAATTCGTCGAATACGACAAGTGCGGTGTCTCTGCGGACGGTGAACCAACCAGCGCGGAGAACTTTTTCGATTCTTCACCAAATACGACGGCGTGCTGCGCATCGTCCCAGTAGGAAAAAGTTCCCCCCACCGCTGCCGGCCACTCCAGAGCAAAGTCGCCGATGAAACCTGCCTCGATCTCCAGAGGCTGTTCGGTTTCTACTTCGAAAAGGATCACAGCTCCAGGCTCGTGTACGGGAACAAACAATGTCTCGCGCACGGAGTAGTTGTCACCCGCATAGACCAGCGTGGCGGACTCGGGACGTACGATGAGCGTGCGCACCAGGCTCTCCGCCGGCAATACTTTCCCTTCCACGTGGAACGTGAGATGAAAATTGCGGAAGACTTTCATGGGGTAGACCCAGGCTTCCATCTGCCCACTTTCGTTGCCGAATAGACCAGCGTGCATGCCGACAACCGGGAGAAATTCCCATGTACGCACCGGTCGCGATAGTTCAGGCGAAGCGGGAGACGGCTCGGCGGCCGTTGCCAGGGATGTAGTGCAGAAGATGGGCAGCAACAAGAAAAAGACCGGAGCGACGAAACGCAGGGCAGAACGGCGCGGATTATTCATTTTGATGATCTGACCGCAGCGGCTGGAGCTGTGCCAACTTGCAAAGTCTTCCGGCACAAAATATAAGAATTCAAGGACGCAGTCCAGCAGACGCCAATTCCTAAGGTACTCCTTCTTGTCTTCTTCACGCCGCGAACTTTTGAAATCGCTGAGCAGGACGGCGATTGTCCTGTCGCTGGAGAATGTTTTGGGACTGGCGCGGCCTTTGTGGTCGCAAGTTGCTCCTGCCGTCCCGCAGACGGTTGAACCGCTCAAGGCAGGCACGCCGCTGGGTGTGAGTTTCGTGGAAGTTGGACGCGCTTCCGGCCTGAATGCCAAGACGATTTACGGCGGCGAGCATAAAAATAAATATCTGCTCGAAACTACCGGCTGCGGAATCGCTTTTTACGATTACGACAACGACGGGTGGCTCGACATCTTCGTGGTCAACGGAACGCGGCTGGAAGGTTTCCCCGCCGGGCAGGAACCGGTATCGCACTTATTCAAGAACAATCGTGACGGCACCTTTACAGACGTCACGTTGAAAGCCGGCATGGCTCACTCGGGTTGGGGACAGGGTGTCTGCGTCGGGGATTACGACAACGATGGGAACGACGACTTGTTCGTCACGTACTTCGGCAAGAACGTTCTCTACCACAACAATGGAGACGGCACTTTCACCGATGTCAGCGAAAAGGCAGGCGTGGCGGGCAACGCCAAGCGCTGGAACACTGGCTGCGCCTTTGTCGATTACGATCGCGACGGGCGACTCGACTTGTTTGTGGCGAACTATATCGACATGGACCTGAAGACGGCGCCGGTGCCGGAGTCCGGCCCTTGCCTCTACAAAGGAGTGATGGTCGCGTGCGGGCCGCCGGGAATGGATGGCGGAAAGAACATTCTTTATCACAACAACGGCGACGGCACGTTCACCGACGTTTCCGTAAGTACCGGCATTCTTAAAACGGACGGCATGTTCGGCCTCGGCGTCCTCACCGCCGACCTCGACAACGACGGCTGGCCCGACATCTACGTCGCCAACGACTCCACCGCCAGCGCCCTCTATCAGAACAAGAAGAACGGCAAGTTCGTGGATATCGCCCTCGAAGCCGGATGCGCCCTGAGCCCCGACGGCAAGCCGCAAGCGGGCATGGGCATCTCCGCGGCTGATTACGATCTCGACGGCAACCTGGACATGGTGAAGACGAATTTCGCGGGCGACACTCCATCGCTCTATCACAATCTTGGCGACGCAACCTTCGAAGACACTACGTTCACGGCTGGACTTGGCGCGCACACGCAGTTCCTGGGATGGGGATGCGGATTTTTTGATTTCGACAACGACGGCTGGCCCGACATCCTGATCTGCAATGGCCATGTGTATCCCGAAGTTGAACAACTGAAAACCGAGGCGGCCTACGCACAACGCAAACTGCTCTATCGCAACCTGCGTAACGGGCGGTTTGAAGATGTGTCGCTCGTCGCCGGACCGGGGATCTCGGAACCGATCGCGTCTCGCGGTTGCGCGTTCGGCGACTTCGACAATGACGGCGATATCGACATGGTGATCAATCCGGTGAACGACTTCCCGCAGCTGGTGCGCTGTGATTCGCAGACCGGCAACAACTGGATAAAAGTGAAGACGATCGGTACAAAATCCAACCGCAGCGGGATTGGCGCGCGGGTGAAATGCGTTACCCGGGTTCCCGGCGAGGCAAAGCCGCACCAGCAGATCGATGAAGTGCGCAGCGGCGGTGGCTATTTTTCGCAGAGCGACCTGCGCGTGCATTTCGGTTTAGGCAAGGCAGAAAAAGTTGAAGTGCTCGAGATTCGCTGGCCGAGCGGACAAGTCGACACCATGAAGGACGTCAAGCCCAATCAGGTGCTGCACGTGAAAGAAGGAGAAGGCATCGTGCGGACGACGGCGGCAACGAGTAAGGTCCCGGGCAAATAGCGGTTCGCTGGCAAGAAATGCAGATCCCTCGCTTCGCTCGGGATGACAGAATCACAACCACAGAGGAATACTGGAACGCCCAACCGTCCTAGTAGCCGTCAATCATCCAGACATTCGACTCGCCACTGCCCTTCCACAAAGCCAGCCGCCGGCCATCAGGCGATGGAATAGCCCAACCGATTTTCATTTCCTTATCTTCCAGCACGGTTCGAGCGTGGCCTTGCAGATCGACGTTCAGGAGATACGACGTACTTGGAAACGTGTACGCCGTAACCCAGAGACTTTGGCTGTCGCTGGCCCAGTCAAAGCTTGAAACTCCTGCCCAAGACTGCAAGGGAAGGTTGCGCTCTTTGCCATCGACGGTCGACTTCAGCGTGATCTCCGGCTCGTCGCGCGTTCCCGTGGCGAGTGCGAGGGTCCGCCCGTCCGGCGAGAGGCTCCAGTTGAATTTGTAGTAGTCGGCGTGCTCCCGCTTCCACTCCGTAAGTTCCTGACTCTTTCCCGACACCGGATCGAACGTGAAGAACCGAATCTGATTGGCACTGGTCACGCTGAAGATGCATAACGTAGACGGTGCGAAGGCGCACTGGTGATTGTTGATACCGTCGCCCTCGAGCACGAATTGCGATGGACCTCCCTCCACGGGAACCCGCAACATGCGTATCCGGCTTGAGGCGTCCCCGGGTTTCGGCGTTTCCAGATACAGCAGGCTTTTTCGGTCCGGTGACAGGCGTGGAATCTGGAGGCGTCCGAGCGAGCCCGCGACCAATAGTTCCGCCGAAGCCTGATCGGCAGCCTGGCGGTAAATGCGTTCCTGTCCATCGCGATTGGAAATGAAAATCACCGAGCGGCTGTCCGGAGTCCAGCTGTACGGGAAGTCTTCACGCTCATCGAGAGTCAGAATTTGCGGCGTGGAGACTTTAAGCCCGCGCGGATCGACATCAGCCACATAGACGTCGGGCTGGTAGTTGCTGCGGAAAAACGCCAGCCGCGTTCCATCGGCGCTTACCGAAACACTGTGCGTCTCGCCCGTCTCCCGGTTGATGCGAATGGGCGCGCCCACGGGTTTCGCGCTGACCGTGTCGAGATTGACGTACCAGAGGTTGGAATCGTCGGGATTGGGTTGCGCTTCCGCGGCCGCGAAAATCAATCGCCCGGTACTCGTCCATGCCAGACCCTCGTTGAGACCCGCGCGCAGCAGAATCGTCTCGTGCAATCCCGTCGCGACGTTCAAGCTTTCAATCCGCGTGTCCACGCTATAGGTTCCCGGATGATATTGGCCCCAAATAAAAGCGATGTGCCGCCCGTCCGGAGCCCAGACTGGGGAAACAATCAACGTCCCACGCGCCTCCAGCAAGCGATGCGGATTGCTGCCGTCCGATTGCATCACCCACAGATCCTGCGCGGAGGCCGTGCCCCGCAGAAATGCGATCTGTGAGCCGTCGGGAGAAACTGCCGCCGCGTCGCCATCGTCCGCCAACTTGCGTGCTGCTCCGCCCAGGATCGAAGCGCTCCAGATGCTGGGCGCGTCTGTTGGGCCGGTTGCAGCCACCGCGAGCAAGTGGCTTCCATCCGGGAACCAGCCCACCGGGAAAAGATTGACGTGATCCGGCATGCCCAGCGGATGCGTTTCTCCAGTCGAAACCTGCTTGAGGTAGAGTCCCGTCTGGTCGGCATAGGCGAGGAGTTTTCCATCCGGTGAGAGCGCGGCGCTCTTCACGGGAGCCTTCAGGGGATTCGCGGTCAATTGCCGACTGGCTGCGGTTGGCGCGGGCGGGGATGTACGGCCCAGTCTCCAGCCCGCCAATAGTCCTGCACTAACCAGAACCACAGCAGCCAGAATTCCCGCGGCCCACCAGGCGCGCGGCGGGAGCGCGCGGTTCCGGTTCTGATCTTGCAAAAGTTCGGTGGCCGGGGAGATTGCGCTCGCTCCATTTCCTGGAAAGACGACTGGGACAAGGAGGCGATATCCACGGCGGGCCACGGTTTCCACGAAGCGGGAATTTTCTGCTGTGTCACCGAGTGCATCGCGCAGGCGCCGGACAGCGGCATTCAGGCTATGGTCGAAATCGACGAAAGTGTCGGCCGGCCACAATCGTCCGCGTAACTCTTCGCGCGATACGACTTCGCCCGGACGCTCCAGCAACATCGTCAAAATCTGGAAGGGCTGCTCCTGGAGACGCACGCGGCTTCCGTTGCGCCGGAGTTCGCCAGCCTTCATGTCCACTTCGAAGGTGCCGAATCGCAGCCGTTGATTTCCGCCCAGCGCCGCCATATCCCCATTTGAGGCCGATCTTAGCATTGCTTCGCCGCCCATGATCGCGTTACCCACTCCTGCAAATATTTGATGCCCGACAAGTTATCCGGTTACCGGAATTTTCCCGCAGAGTTATCCGCCGACTGTTGAGGTACGCAACCCTCGAGGCGAAAGTTCGCCTAAGTGGGGAAGGAATCGGCCATGTTCCGGGGAATCGCGATCGTAATTGTGAGTAGTGTTATGTGTAGTCGGAGTCAAGCGGCAGTAGCGCAAGTCTCTCAACTATCTGTATTTGTTTATGACGACGCGCATGTGCCTGAGGCGACCCTTGAGCGCGGGGAAGAAGTGGCAGGGCGAATCTACCAGCGCGCCGGAATCGCGATCCAATGGAACGACTGCAGACAAATGTCGTCACGATCGCAAGGGGATTGCCGTGATGGAACTTCCGGGCCTCACTTATCGGTACGCATCGTTGCACGCCCGCTGAACTTGCCGGGAGAAGACTTCGGGGTTGCATTTGTGGACGGTGAAGGGGTCGGACAACAAGCCGATGTTTTCTATTCCCGGATTAAGAGCTTTCAGGCGGCGTCATCAGCAGACACTGCGCAAATCCTTGGTCACGTGATGGCGCACGAATTGGGCCACCTTCTGCTGGGCATGAATTCGCATTCCATGCAGGGAATCATGCAGTCTCATTGGGGCGAGCGCCAGTTGAGGCTTGCTTCCATGGGTAATCTGCAATTCGACCAACATCAATCAGAAACGATTCGGGATCGGGTTCGCGGGTTCTACGAAACGCAAAGAGCCGGGATGAGTGGCTTCTCGCCGGCGGTTACGAAGGCTTTTTGGGCTCGGATGGAACCGTCACGCCCGAGCCTTCCTTGACGGTGTGAATGGAATCGACGGGCATGGCGCCGAATTGTTCGGTCAACCCGCTGGGCCAGCGGATTTGAATCGAATCGACTTTCGTCGTGGGACCGAGTCCAAAATGGACACGGATATCGCTATTCGAAATGTAACTTGAGCCGCTGCGCACTTCATCGACGAAGGTGCGCGTGCCTGCCTTGACGATAATTTTGGCGCCGATGCCATCACGGTTGGATTTTGTGCCGACTGTGCGAATGGCGATCCAGTGGTTCGCAGAGTGAACTTGATTTACGAGCAGGCTGGGACGACCGTTCATATTGCTGATAACGGCCGATATTTTTCCGTCGTTCCAAAGGTCGCCGACCGCGAGACCGCGTGAGGATGAAACTGCCGTGATGGCAGGTCCAGCGGTGGACGAGATGTCGGTGAAGGTTCCCTTGCCGAGATTGTGGTAGAGAATGCGCGGCTCTTCGTAGTTGCTGCCGAGATTGTTCTTATCGACTTCGGGATATACGTGGCCGTTTACGAGGAGAAGATCGGGCCAGCCGTCGTTGTCGAAGTCGAGAAACATTGTTCCCCACCCGAGGTACTTGGTGTAAAGGCCGAGTCCGGCGGCTGAGGTTACGTCGTCGAAGGTGCCATCGCCGTTGTTGCGATAGAGAGTGGAAGTGTCGTCGGAGAAATTGGTTTTGAAAATGTCGAGGCGGCCGTCGCCGTTGTAGTCGGCGATGGTGGAGCCCATGCCGGCTTGCTCGCGTCCATCTTCATTGAACGCGGCGCCCGCCACGACGCCGACGTCGGTGAAGGTGCCGTCGCGATTGTTGCGATAGAGAATGCTGGGCGTGCTGTCGCAGGCGACGTAGATATCGGGCCAGCCGTCGTCGTTGAAGTCAAAGGTCGAGACGCTGAAGGCGTAGTGGCCATCGGTCTTGTCGATGTGCGCCTTCGTGGACACGTCTTCGAAGGTGCCATCGCCACGGTTGCGGTACAGGATATTCTTCGCGCCCGCGAGCCCGCGCGGACCGCACATCACCGGCACTCCCTTCCAGAGACACGAAGGACGCTCGCCGGGAGTAGGAGCCGTGGCAAGGTCGAAGTCGACGTAGTTGGCGATCATCAGATCGAGATGGCCATCGCGGTCGTAATCGACCCACGCGCAACCGGTGCCCCAGTCCTTGCCGGATCCCGCGACCCCAGCCTTCTCCGCGGCCTCGCTGAACACGCCGCTCTGATTGTGAAACAACCGATTCTTCCCGTAGTAGGTGACGTAGAGGTCTTCCCACCCATCGTTGTCGTAGTCGCCTGCGCAGACGCCCTGTCCCCACCCGGTCGCGGTGAGTCCGGCTTTCACGGTAACGTCGCTGAACGTGCCGTCGTGATTGTTGCGATAGAGATGGCTGGTCGGACCTTTACCTGCGGGAAAGCCTTCCAGTGTTGTGCCATTCACAAGAAAGATGTCGGGCCAACCGTCATTGTCATAGTCAAAAATCGCCGCGCCGGTGCCGGTCGTTTCGATGATGTATTTCTTCTTGTCCGTGCCCCCGAAGACAATGGGCTCGGTCAAGCCGGCTTTCTGGGTGACGTCGACGAAGTAGGCGATGGCGTTTTGCGGAGGCTTGGATGGAGTCTGAGCGATGGCGGCGTCACAAAACAAGGCAATCAGGATTGCGGAGAGCGCCCGCCACGGACAAGGCAAACGAAATTGATGAACCCGCGGCAGACTCATGACCCAAAAGGAATACTAGGGTGCGAAGCGGGAGGGGTCAAGGCGCCGGGACGGCTAGTGGAGGCGCGCGTATTCGTCTTTGGCTTGCTTGAGCAGCGGCAAGTCGGGGTCGGCGTCTTTCCATAGAGCGAATAAGTCCTGATAAGTGGAGCGGGCTGCGGCCGTGTCGCCGGCAAGCGCGAGAGACCGGGCCAGGTGGAGGCGGCCAAGTGAGTGGTAGGGACCGAGCGGGAAGATTGTCCTGCGGGCTTCGATCTTCTGGAATTCGGCGGCGGCCTGCTTCCCGGATTTCATCGCGAGGTACGCCAGTCCGCGGTAAAACGTGGGACCGAGGTCGTTCGCTTCCACGATTTCAGCCGGCTTCAACGCCTCCACGGCGGCGCTTGGGTTGCCGCGCTTGATTTCAAGTGCGGCTCGGACCTGGGGGATCCAGTTTTGCTGAATGTTGGTGTCCTTCGGATGCTCTTTGCCTTGTATTTCGACGACTTTCGCGGGGCGTGAGGAATCGCCCGCCATCGCCAGCGCGGCGGCGGTCCACACGAACTCGTTGTGCGACAAATCGAGCGCCTGATTGGACCAGGAGCGCGCCGCCGCGGGATCCCCCATCCAATTTTCCATAATGCCGCGCCACCCGGCGACGAAAGCCTCGTTCGAAGCGAGGTCAAATTTTTTCGCGGAGTCGAAGGCTTTTTGTGAGAGTTCGCGTGCTTTCTTCAGTTGGCCTCGCAAAGCCGCCACCTGAGCCTCCGCCAGCAGCATGTTGGATTCCTCCGTCTTGCCGGAGGCCCAGGTGGCCTGGCGATCCATCTCCTGGTTATCGCCCTCCAGGTAGGCGATCACAAAGCGGCCGTTGTGCAGGACCTCGTCCTCCAGCTTCTTGTCCAACGCCTGCTGGTAGATCGCCTTGGCTTCTTCCAGCCGGTTCATGCGGAGATACACGGAGACCAAATTCTGATACGGCAGAACGTCGTTGGGCTGAAGGCGCAGACACTCGAGTGCCTGCGCCAGCGCCTTCGGAAAATCTCCGAGCACCGAGTAGTCCCCCACCAGGTTGTTGCGCGCGCCCCAGTCGCGAGGGTAGGTCTGAATCCACAGTTCAAGATTTTCGATCGCCTTCGGCACTTCCCCGGTCACGTCGCTGTAGTAGTGATCGGTGATGTAAAACTTTTCCAGTTCGCTGGTTCGGTCGCGGAGATCGTATGCCTTCTGGGAATTTTCCGAGGATTGGTGAAGATCACCGATATTTCCATACACGGCTCCCATGCGGGCATAGGCCATCGCAAAATTGGGATCGAGTTCCACCGCGCGCTTGTAGAACGGAAGAGCTGCGAGGTCACCTTCGCGAGCGCGCTTGTCATCGCCCAGCGCATAGGCTTTCAGAGCCTCCAGCGAAGATGTGGTGGCCTGGTCGATGGGCGCACTGAAATGTTCGATCGAGACCACGGTTTCGCCCAGCGGGCCGCGAATTTCCTTGGCCGCCGTCCCGAGCGCCTGGAGAACTTTTTCTTTGCTGGCCGCTTCCGATTGCTGGCGGGCGATGGTGTCGCCGGTGCGGCAGTTCAGGGCTTCCAGGTTCACGACGTAGTTCGATCCCATCGAGCCGATGGAACCGGCGAGAACCGCTTTAATCCCCTCGCGCTGGCAAATATCCCGTGCAACGGGCACGGTGACGCGATCGTCGGGAGAGCGTCCGGCAAACTTCAGCGCTTCGCGCACGCGCTCCTGCGGATACACGTTGAGAAACGGCGACTGCTCCAACTGTACCGCGAGTGCCTGCTTGAGCGTGCCGTCGAACACCGTGTCGCCGGTGGTGTTGGTGAAATCGGTGAGGAGAATGAAATCCTTTTCTGTAAGAGCGCTGGCCCGGCGACTGTAGAAGAATCCGGCGGCGAGAGCGACGACAACTACAGCGGCACCGACGAACAGCCAGCGGCGGCTTTTTGCGGCGGGCGCGATTCCAGAGGCAGACGACTGGGTGGCATTGGCACCACTCGCGGCTGCGGGCGAGGACACGCTGCTCGGCGCGGCCGCGATGCGGCCCGACGAAGGAGAAGGCATCGCCGCAACTGATTCTGAAGCGGCAGGCATGACGGCCGAACGTCCCGATTCTGTGTCGCGCTTGAGCCGCTGCAACTCCGCGCGCATATCGGAAGCGCTCTGGTAGCGCAGAGTGCGATCCTTTTCCAAAGCCCGATTCAGGATGCGTTCAAACTCAACCGGCAATTCGGGATTGAGCCGCACCGGAGAAGCTGGCGAGCGACTCAGAATGCCCTCAAAAATAACCGCAGACGTTTCGCCACGAAACGGGACTTCACCGGTCGCCATCTCATAGAGCACGGCACCGAAAGAAAAAAGATCGGTACGGTGGTCGAGGTCCTTGCCCCGCGCCTGTTCCGGAGACATGTAAGCGACAGTCCCCAGAGCGGTACCGGGGCTGGTCAGATGCTCGAGGCTGACGGCGGCAGTCTGCGCCATGGTGACGGCGGCCGGGTCTTTCGCGTCGCTCGACTTGCCTGTAACTTTAGCGAGTCCGAAATCGAGAATCTTGGCATGGCCGCGCTTGGTCGTGAAAATGTTCGCGGGCTTGATGTCGCGGTGAACGATGCCTTCGGCATGAGCAGCATCGAGCGCGTCTGCGATTTCGATCGCCAGCGGCAGCAAGACTTCCAGGTCCATCGGACGGCCGGCGATGTGGTGCTTCAAGGTCATGCCGTCCAGAAACTCCATGACGATGAACCACCGGCCTTCGTGGTTGGCAATCTCGTGGATCGTACAGATATTGGGATGATTCAGCGCCGACGCGGCCCGGGCTTCACGGCGGAAGCGTTCGAGAGTTTGCGGATCGCGGGCGACTTCGTCGGGCAGGAATTTGAGGGCGACGAAGCGGCCAAGCATGGTGTCCTCGGCCTTGTAGACGACACCCATACCCCCGCCGCCGAGCTTCTCCACAATGCGGTAATGAGAGATGGTTTGGCCGATCATGCGGTCGCGCGGGGAATCCTCAAGTGGAGGTATGGTAGGGCGGGGCGCGGGGGAAGTCAAAGGGAGGGCTCCGGGAAGAGTTATCTCCGGTCTGCAGGTTAGGCCCGGCTTCCCTGTCGGCAGGTGGCCAGTTCGGCAGTTTGAAAGCGGAGCCACGTACTCTACAACCTCAGTGGTGCGCTGCGGGCGCGGCGGACACCGGGAGCGCAAAGCGTTTGCGGGTTAGGGGAACTGCGGTGTCCTCGCCTTCGCGAATCCGGTAGGAGCGATCTGCGGCGAGGTTCCGAAACTTTTGCACGAGTTTTGAAGCAGGCCAGGAAACTTCGACCTCCGCGATCTTTTTGGCGTTACCCAAGCCGATGTGCTGGCGTAGCGGGTTGCCACCGAAACTGGACCCGTAGCCGAGAGTGCGGTAAATCCTGCGCGTGCCTTCCGCGTTCTGCAGCGTGACCTGGATGCGTGCCCCGAAGGCCGCGCGGTTCGTCTTGACACCTTCCAGTTCCAGCGAAACCCAGTGATGCCCGTGTCCGGGGTTGGAATACAGAACGCTGCTGTAGGTATCGCCTGGAAGTGCTCCACCCATTTCTTCGAAGATATCTTCTTCGCCATCGTTGTTGATATCGCCAAAGGCAACGCTATGCCCTTTCTGTAAATGGCCGAAGCCGCCGGAGGTCGTGACATCCTGAAAAGCTTTGCCCTCGTTGTTGCGAAACATCCGGTTGGGAAGAAGTGATTCGTAACTCGGATCTCCGGTACCGAGGTAGACATCGAGCCATCCATCGTTGTCGAGGTCGCCGAAGCTGGAGCCCATAACCAGAATCGCGCGGTCGAGTTTGACGCGTTTGGTCACATCCGTGAAGGTTCCATCGTGATTGTTGTGGTAAAGACGCGGTGTTTCAGCGCGATACGGAAGTCCTAATTCAAATGCCGCGATGTCGTTGAAGTCCTCCACATAGAAGCCAGCGACAAAAATATCGGGCCAGCCGTCGTTGTCGTAATCGAAGAACCATGTCGCAAAACTGTGGAGCGGCTCCGCCACACCCGCTTGCGCGGTAACATCGGTAAACTTCCAGCGGTCGGGGAGCGGACTCTTGGGGTCGAAAGGTCCATCGTTTCTGAAAAGATGGTTCGGCTTGCCCTTAACAGACACGTATAGGTCGGGACGGCCATCGTTGTTGAAGTCGCCCCACGCCACACCTTTTACGTACCCCATGTCGGCGAGCCCATTGGGGACGGCAACTTCGGTGAATGTTCCGTCGCGATTGTTGTGGAACAACTGCGAGGGATGGTTTTCTTCCACGTTCGCTTCGTGGCCTACATACAAATCGAGCCAGCCATCATTGTCGTAGTCGGCCCAGGCCGCGGCCTGGGTAGGATGAAGGGAGAGTAGGCCCGCTTCCTCCGTGACATCGTCAAACGTTCCATCGCCGTGATTGCGCAGCAGGGACGTGGGATATTTTCCGTTTTGTCCCCACCATCCACCGCGTAAAACCAGCACATCCGGATGGCCGTCGTTGTTGTAGTCCGTTACAACCATGTTCAAGCCACCTAACTCGCCAATAAGTCCGGCTTGCTGGGTACGATCAGCGAATGAGCCATCGCCGTTATTGTGAAAGAAACGCAACTGGTCCAGCGGCCCAGAGGAAGACACCATCAAGTCAAGCAAACCATCGCCATCGAAGTCTTCCATCAGAACCCCGCCGGAGTGGTTATTCAGGAGCAGGCCGGCTTGCGGAGCGACGTCATAGAAGCGGCCGATGTCATATTCCGAATCAAACGTCGATGACGGAACCAGCCATTTGGCAGGCACATCGTCGGGATAGCGCCCGATTGTCATATACGCAATATTGAGCAGCCATCGCGATTTCAAGTCGTTGGGATCGGCTGCGAGTGCCGCCGTCAATTCACGCACCGCGCCTTCCATGCCGCGCTTCTCCCGATGGACTCCTCCGCCCTTGATCGGAAAGATGCAGGAATCCTGTCCGTGGTAGTGCACGCAGTTTTCCTGCTCACCCAGACGCATGTAAGCGATCGCGAGCAGGTTGCGGACTTGTATTTCAAAATCGGGAGTCAGGAGAATCTGCTGTTCGCGACACAGGATTCGAATATGCTCCAGTTCTTCCACCGCCGCGGCGCTGTTCCCAGCTTTGAGCTGGCTGTCAGCCAGAGCTTTGCGAATCTTGAGTTCGTCGCGCAGGCTGGGGTTAGCGGCGAGCAGAGACTCGTAGTACTTCGCGCGCTCCGCCGCTTTGTTTGGGTCGACTTTCCAATCCTGCTCCGCATAGATTTTCTGCAGGAGTGCGGCCATTTTCTTAGTGCCGGAAGCCGGAGCGGCCTGCGCGAACATGCCCAACGGCGGATTGACCACCAGCGCCGCCACGACCGTCAGAACAAACTGGAATTCCCGCCGCATGAGGGACACCATTCTAAACATCTCTGCTCAGTTCGCTGCTGCGAAATCGCTCGCACGGGCAGGGCGTAATCACGTAGGCTCGAATCAAGAGGAGTAAGATTCAAGCAGGAATTCCAGTCCCATTGACTTTCCTGATCATCGATTGCGACGCCTCTCTTCATCCCGGATCGGTCTCCTGGCCCTGTTTTTATTGTTCGAGATGCTGAGCGCGACGGCACAAAAAAGTGCTGCCGGGCTTGATCGCGAACAGCTTTACCGCGAGGGCGCTCGCTACCTCCAGCAAGGTGATCTCGCACACGCGCAGGAAATTTTCGAGAAACTGGTGCGGATTGCGCCTAACTTTGCTGAAGGCCGCCAATCCCTCGGCCGGAGTTTGCTTTTTTCGGGCAAGACGGACCAAGCGATTGCACAATTCCAACGGGCCTTGACAATCAAGCCCACGCTGCTTGCGGCGCGAATCAGCCTCTCCGAAGCATTCTCGGCGAAAGGTGACTACGAACAGGCTATCGGCGAAGCGCGCAAGGCCGTCCAACTTTCGGGCCGAGACGCGGAAGCCCGGCGCACCCTGGGCCGGGCGCTGAGTCACCATGCCGACCTGAGCGCGGCGCTCGCAGAATTGAAATTAGCGACGGAACTCGCTCCGAAACGAGCCGACTTGCACGACGACCACGGGGCGTTGCTGGCACGCAACTCCGAGCCGGAAGCCGCGGCGTCGGAATTCGCCGAAGCGCTACGCCTTGATCCAAAGTTCGTAGCGGCGAAGATTCATCTGGGCGTAGTGCGTTGGAAGCAGCACTCGCTGGGCGATGCTCAACAACTCCTCAAGAGCGCGGTGGTGGCCGCTCCGCAAAACGTGCAGGCCCATTACTACCTGGCGCGTGTCCTGGGCGAAAAAGGAGACTCCCAAGGCGCACTCCGCGAATTGCAGGCCGCGGTGAAACTCCAGCCCGGTTTTGCGGATGCACAATCTCAACTCGGGTTGGCTCTCCAACGGACAGGAGATGCAGCCGGCGCCGTAGCCGTTTTTCGCCAAGTCGTCGCGTCCCAACCCGCGAGTGCAGACGCCCACAACAATCTGGGACTCGCCTTGATCCAGATTGGGGACGCGCCCAGCGCAGTTGAGGAATTCAAGGCGGCATTGCGCATACAGCCGGACGACGCCGGGTATCGTGGCAACTTGGGAATTGCGTATCTACATCGTGCGGATTTTGACGCCGCCATCGCGGAATTTCGAACTGCGCTTCAGGGCACACCTGACGATGCAACTCTTCACTACAACCTCGGACTGGCGCTGAAACTCAAAGATTCGCTGGCCGCCGCGGTTGAGGAGTTTCAGAAAGCAGCGCAACTCGATCCAAAGCAAGCCGACATTCACTACACCCTCGGCGTAACACTCTGGCAGCAAGGAGAATTTTCGCAGGCGATCGCGGAGTTGCGGGCCGCAACGGGGATTCGTCCGGATTATGCGGAAGCGTATTACACGATGGGCACGGTTCTGAAACAACAGGGGAACCTGTCTGAAGCCGCGAGCACATTGCGGGAGGCGATTCGGTTGCAGCCAGACTTCGCGGGAGCGCATACCACCCTGGCGGGAGTGCTGCGCCAGCTTGGCGACAGCGCCGGAGCCGCTGCCGAAAGCAAACTCGGCGCGGAAATGGCGAAGAGCGCCAATGCATTACAAGCCGCCACCTTCTCCACCAATTCCGGGCGCCGCTTTCTGAACGCGGGCGATTTCGAGGCTGCAGTTTCTCAATTCCGCTCCGCCATCGTCCAATCCGCCACCTACGCGCCCGCTCACTATTACCTGGCGATGGCTCTTAAGGCGCAGGGAAAGACGGAAGAGGCGAACGCTGAATTTCGGAAGGCCGCAGAACTGGACCCTCATCTGCAGCCGCCGTCACCATAAACGGCAGTTTGAAACAAGGCCGCACAATGATTTCTGATTTTGCGATGAGGAACGAGATCAGGAACTATCGGGTAATACGAACGGCGACAATACTGGTCTCGACCGGCACGCCGCGAGTCACCTTCACGCGTAAGACCGCCTCGAAAGGTTTAAGGCCGCTCGTTTCGGTAACACCCAGCCATTTCAGCAGCTCCCGCACCGAATTCCGATCGCAGGCGAATTCCACGGCGGCCTGCGTGCCCATGGTCGTGGTGCCGGCCAGAATCAGCACCGATCGGGTTGGATCCAACCCCTTCGTCAAGGCAATGACAGCATAGTCCTCGTTCAGCGGTGCCTCTGCGGGACTTCCCAGCAAAAAGCGTGGCTCTCCCGCCTGGGGATGCAGGTTAGCGATGGCGAGGTCGCCTTTGCGAGCGCCGGAATCAACGCGCTGGAAAACAAATTCCCGTGTGCCCGGAATGTCTCGCAGCGTCAGGTTCTCGGCCGGTGAGCCGACGAAGATCAGATCGTTGTTCTTGGCGTCGTCCAGTGAAAACAGGCTGCCTCGTTTCACACGGATCTGCCGATGCAACTGTTCAAACACGCGGTCCAGGGCATGTACCGACAACACTTCTCCCACGCCCGTGTAGTGATCGAGGATGACGGGAGCGCCCGCATCGCGCGCGGCATTGAAATAGCGCATGCCCGTCTCGGGGCGGCCCACAAAAGCTCCGTTGCTGAAAATTACCCACGGTTCTTCGGGAGCCAACATGAACGGTTTCCAAAACGTCGCAAACTCGGCTGGCACCGACTCGGTGATCACGTCGGCCGTTTTTTTGCGAGTGCTGAGCAGCCACCCGATCGTTGCGAGCGACGCCAACAAGAGGACCGACAAACAAACGACTGCCATCGACCAGCGTCGCGAACGGCGGGCACCCTCTTCTTCGACGACTGCATCGTGGGCGGTCTGCAAATGGATTTTCGACGAGTCCCCGGCGCGCGTATGGAAGGAGACCAGGTACGTCCCCTTCGGCATCTCCACCAGAACTGTGTCCTCGAGCCCTTCGGATGCGTAGTACTCGGCCAACTTCAGGCGCAGTCGCCCGGCCTGTACTCGGATGGTCGAATCGACTTGCGGATCAAATGCGGCTGGACGCCCAAAAACTTCCGTGGCGATCTGATATTCCTTGAGCGGCGTCCCGGGATGATCGAGTGCGTGTTCGGCGAGGTAACGTAATAATTTTCGAAGGGATTCAGAATTGTGTAGGGTATGGCTGTTCTCAATCTTCGCGATGTGCGAGAGGTAAAGGGTCCGTTCTGCCTTCTGAGCACCCGTTACAGCCATTTAACATAGAGAGTAACAATCCCCGTAGCTGACTGCAAGCGTTACAGTTGTCCTCGGTAACCGTATCAGACCGAGTGAAACTTATAAATGTTGCATCGAAGGGTCAACCTCACCACCGCGCAGGGGTTTCTTTGTCTCCATCGATCCTGAAAAATACGGGCGAAGGTCCATTGGCAAAGACTGCTGTTCCCGTGCGCACGAGCGACCTGTGGGACCTGCTGGGCGCGGGTTTTTGGAGTCTCCGTTTCCTTGTAGCAGGCGCTGCTAATTACTACTAAATGCCATAGAGCAATCTGGGATCACGTTTCTCGGCCCTTGCGATTCATTGATCTAGACGTAAACGGACTTCGGAAGACGGACTGCAACAGACAACGTGCAACGAATGTCAATACTGTTTTTTGATTAGACGAATTGCCCGAACTTAGCGGATCGGGCACGGTGAAGAACGAGCCGAATTGTTCGTTCCACAGTGTGGGTGTGTGGGGAGAAAATCGATGAAGACAAAGCAGATATTGTGTTTTGCAACAGCCTTGTTGCTAGTGATCGGCGTCGCGTTGACACCGGCGGTGCAAGCGCAGGCAGTATATGGAAACATTCTAGGTACTGTGACAGATCCGCAGGGCGCGGCGGTCGCTAATGCGAAGGTGACCGTCATCAACCAGCGCAAAGGCACGTCGGACACCACCACGACGAACGCGGACGGCAACTACTCCGTCACCCACTTGGTCCCGGACGTCTACACCGTCCGCGCCGAATCAGCAGGCTTCAAAATTACCGAACAGAAGGACGTGGTCGTATCGGCTGATGCCGGTTCGAGCGTCCCCTTGCAGTTCCAGGTCGGC
Source organism: Acidobacteriota bacterium (assembly GCA_016196065.1). Lineage (NCBI taxonomy): Bacteria > Pseudomonadati > Acidobacteriota > Acidobacteriota bacterium. The sequence continues at coordinate 104,950 of JACPYL010000018.1, forward strand.
GGCGCGTCGGAAACCGTGTAAGTGACCGGCGAAGCGCCCCAGCTCAAAACGGACCGAGCCGATGTGGCTACCACCTTCAACGAGAAGGCGGTCACTGAGCTTCCGATTCTAAACCGCAACTTCACCAGCTTCGAGCTGCTCTCTCCCGGCACACAGCGCTTGACCGGATGGAGCCACGCCGCGACGGAAAACCCGCAAGGCGGCCAGCAGATTTTCGTCAACGGCCAGCACTTCAGCGGCACGGCATTCGAACTTGACGGCACCGACAACCAGGACCCGATTCTCGGCATCATCATCGTGAACCCGACGCTCGAGTCGGTCACGGAAGCCAAGATCACGTTGCAGAATTACGACGCCGAGTTCGGCAAAGCGGTCGCCGGCATCGTCGCTACCCAAACCAAGTCTGGCAGCAACCAGTATCACGGCAGCGCTTTCTGGTTCCATCGAGATAACGCCGGCCGCGCCGTCGATCCATTTCAAGGAACGAGAGATCTGCCCAAGACTATTTGGAACCAGTTCGGCGGTTCCATTGGCGGTGCTGTTATTAAAGATAAGTTGTTCTTCTTTGGTGATTACCAGGGCACACGCCGCATTGCCGGCACCAGCTTTACGGGGAGTGTTCCAACCCAGTTGGTGAGGGATACGTGCTTTAACCCGACCAGCGATGTTTGCGACCTCAGCGACTACGGCGCCGCGATCTATAATCCAGCCTCGGCTGTTTTCAACCGCACACTGTACCCAAACAGCGTCATTCCCAAAGCAGATTACGATCCTCTCGGCAATCACATTGCGGAGGGCATTCTGGCGCTCTTCCCCGCCCCGAATACAGAAGGCAATGGCGCGCACAATCAGCAAAACAACTTCACGAAGGGCGGATCGGGATCCTTCAACGACAACGCGTTCAACACACGCTGGGATTACGTAGCCACCTCGAAGCTGCAGGTGTTTGGCCGGTTCAGTCTCGCCAACTTCAAACTCGGCGGCGTCCCCGTGTTCGGCAACCAGATCGGCGGCCCTGGCTTGGGCTATCTGAATCTGGCTGGCCAATCGGAGATCAAGAACCGCAGTCTGGCTACTGGTTTTGATTACGCGGTAAGCCCGACACTGCTGACCGACTTCCGGTTCGGCTGGTTCCAGTACAATCCGCACTCCACCAAGTTCGACGGCAGCGTAGCGGCAGCCGACGCGCTCGGTCTGCCCGGCCTCAACACTTCCGACCCAACCACGGGCGGATTGCCCGGATTCTTCCTCGACGACAATTCCGGCAACCGCACTCTCTCGCTCTTCGGCGAAGGTCTGGACATTGGACGCTGCAACTGTCCTTTGACCGAACGCGAACGGCAGTACCAGTTCGTAAATAACTGGACGAAGGTCAGCGGCAACCACCAGATGAAATTTGGCGTCGACCTGCGCCACGCTACCAACCTGCGTGTACCCTCCGATGCCAATCGCACTGGCCTGATGCACTTCACCAAGGCATTCACATCGGACGGAGGCGTCGATGTCAACCATACGGGCGCGACCGGAGGATTGGATCTCGCATCGTTCCTGTTCGGATCTGTGCAAAACTTCAACCGCTACGTTGGGTCCCCAGCGGAACTGACAGCAATTGAGTCTCAGAACCGGTACTTCATTTATGCGCAAGACACATGGCGCGCAACTCCCAAATTGACCTTGAACTATGGGTTGCGCTACGAGTGGTACACGCCGGAGCATGTCAGCGGCAAGGGTGCAGGCGGCTTCGCAGTTCTTCCCGAAGGTGTGATTCGAGTCGCTGGCTTCGGCGGGATCTCCTCGAACGGCAACACCGGTAACGCAAGCAAGGCATTTGCGCCCCGCATTGGCGTGGCCTATCAGTGGAACCCCAAGACCGTGATCCGCATGGGTTACGGGCGCAGCTTCGACATTGGCGTGTTCGGGTCTCTATTCGGGCACACTGTCACTCAGAACCTGCCTGTGCTCGCCAATCAAAACCTCAACAGCACGGATGGCGGCTACACGGAGGCATTTAACTTCACGACCGGCCCCTCTCCGAATCAATTCCCCGATGTTCCGAGCGATGGCCTGCTTCCGCTGCGTGGCCCGAATAACGATGTCACACCCCATGTGCGTCCCGATCACGTCCGTCTGCCTACGATTGACGCCTGGAACGTCACCGTCCAGCGCCAGTTGAACCGCACCACTAGCTTGGAAGTCGCGTACGTCGCCAACAAAGGAACACACGTCTTCGTAGGCAACGGTCCGAGCTACAACGTGAATCAGCCGAGCATTGTCGGGTTCGGTACCATTCCCCAGGCGCAGCGTCGGCCGTTCTACAACAAGTTCACCTACGCTAACTTCATCGATCCCAACACGGACGCCCCGCTTCAGTGCTGCTCGGGCGATCTGAGCTACGCCGGGAACGACTCCAACAACTTCTACCGCGCGCTCCAGATCAAAGTCGACAAGCGGATATCCAATGGGTTGCAGGTTCTGGCGCACTACACTTACTCCAGAGCCTACAACTACAACGACAACTACGCACCCGATCCAAACGTGGTGTTTGGCCGGGACGACTACAACCGCGACAGCGTATTCATTGCCACCGTGCTGTATGAACTGCCGTTCGGCAAAGGCAAGAAGTTTGGCGGCAACTCCAGCAAAATTGCGGATATGTTCCTTGGCGGATGGCAGTGGAATTCCACCTGGACGATCGGCAGTGGACTGCCCTGGACACCGAGCTATCAGGACTGCGGCGCCGACCAAGATACCGGCCCATGCCGTCCCAGCAGGGCTGGCTCGGTCCACGTGGGGGCAGGGAGTTTCGATGCTGCCAATCGGCGAGTGAAGTACTTCGACGCAATCCCGGGAGTCGCGAATCCAGTTGGTGAGGAGCTCTGCGGTGTCGGCCCCGCATTCTGTCCGGCACTTTACGCGAACGGCATCTCGGCTGGCGGGTTCCTCCGTCCAGACTCGGGAACGTTCGGCAACGTTCAGCGCAACAGCTTCACTGGCCCTGGCGAGTTCATGGCCGACATGTCGGTGTTCAAGAGCTTCTCGTTCACGGAGACGGTGAAAGCCCAACTCCGGTTCGAGTTCTTCAACGTGTTTAATCACCCAGTCCTCGGCTACCCCAACGGCTGCGTCGATTGCATCGACTCGGGCACCGGGAGCGTGGGCAACAATGGATACATTACGAGCTTGCAGGAAGGCACTTTCATGCGCCAGATGCAAGTCGGTCTAAAAATAAGCTTCTAACCCAGGCTTCACTAGGGAACGGAGAGGGAGCCAAACTGGCTCCCTCTTTTTCTAGCGCGATAATTCTTTTTCTGCTTTGATGTTCCACATGGCCGCAGCCATGCCCCAATTGCTGGAAACCGTCGCGACACTACTGCTGAGCCTCAGCCTGAGTGCTGCTGCTTGCGGCCAGGATGCCCTCCCTGCAGCCGCTCCTCCTTCGGAAGCGAGTACTCCATCGGGATTTCAGGCCGCTGACGAACTTCTCCGGCGCGGCCAGTACGACGAAGCGATCTCACAACTCCTGGCGCTCGAATCGGCGCAACCGCGACCAAAGGGACTCTCGCGCGAGATCGGCATGGCGTACTACAAGAAGGCCGACTACCTTCAAGCCGCCACATATCTGAAGAAGGCACTGAGCGAGGATCCGTCCGACAAAGAGGCGATGCAACTGCTGGGTCTGTCTTCCTACCTCTCTGGGCGTCCTGCTGACGCAATTCCTTATCTGGAGAAGGTGCAGTCCTGGATGCCGCGCGCGAATGTGGACGCGTCTTACATTCTCGGCGTCTGCTATATCCAGACCAAGGACTACCCCAAAGCTCGCGTTGCGTTTGCGCGCATGTTCGATGTGCCTTCGGACTCGGCGGCTGGATATCTGTTTACCGCACGCATGCTGCTGCGGCAGGAATTCGATCCGGTAGCGGAGGAGTACGCGCTGAAGGCGACGACGCTCGATCCAAAGTTGCCGGGAGCGCACCAGTTGCTGGGAGAGTTGTATCTTTACAAGTCGCGCGTGCCGGAAGCGATCGAACAATTTCAAAAGGAACTGAGCCTGAGTCCAGCGAATCCGACTACCTATTACAAACTGGCTGACGCCTATTCGCGAGTGCAGAAATACGAGGACGCGGAACGCCTGCTCCAGCGCTCGATCTGGCTGGATGCGACTTCGACGGGCCCTTACATCCTGTTGGGAAAAGTTCTCGAGAAAAAAGGTGAATACGAACTTGCGGTGCGGGCGCTCCGGCGGGCGGCAACCATGGACCCGAATAATCCGATCACACATCACCTGCTTGGACAGACCTATCGCGACATGGGGAAGAAGGACGAAGCAGAAACGGAATTGAAGTTTGCCCAGGAATTACAGACGAAACAGGATGCACATTGAGAATTGCGGCGCTACGGGCGAACTGCAGATCCCTCGCTGCGCTCGGGATGACAGATTGGAAGCGGGATGAAAGATCGGAATAAGAGAGTGGCTGCGTGATGACGAACCAACGCAAACAAGTCGTCGGGCTGGGTGAGATTCTCTGGGACGTGCTGCCCACTGGAAAGCAGCTGGGCGGCGCGCCGTCGAATTTTGCTTATATCTCGACGCTGCTTGGCAATCAGGGGATTGTTGCCAGCCGGATCGGAGATGACGCGCTCGGCAGCGAAGCCAGGCAGCGTCTGGCGAACCTCGGCGTGACAACGGACTTCCTGCAGATTGACCATGTGCATCCAACCGGAACCGTTCAAGTCAGAGTCGATCATGCAGGACAACCGAAGTTCGAAATTGCAGAAGGCGTTGCCTGGGATTTTCTGGAGTGGACGACTGCATGGCAAGAACTCGCAGCGCGGGCCGATGCGATCTGCTTTGGATCGCTGGCACAACGCGGCCCAAACACACGCGCCACGATTCGCCACTTTCTAACACACGTGCGGGAAGAAGCGGTTCGAATATTCGACGTCAACCTGCGGCAGGATTTTTTTTCGGAGGAGGTACTAACCGATTCGATGAAGATGGCAGAAATCGTGAAGCTGAATCATGAGGAACTGCCGCGAATCATGCACCTGTTCGGACTCGACCATCGCGATGAGATTACTTCCGCGGATGCGCTGATGGACCTACACCATCTGAAAGTAGTCTGCGTCACTCGTGGTTGCCACGGCAGCTTGCTGATCAATCAGGAATCGTTGCATGAGCATCCGGGCTACCGGATTCAGATGGGGGACGCCATTGGCGCTGGAGACGCGTTCACCGCCGGGTTGGTCTACGAATATATGCGCGGCGCTTCCCTTTCCGAGATGAACGAAACTGCGAACCGGGTTGGAGCGTGGGTCGCCAGCCAGACGGGCGCCATGCCGACACCGGGAGAGGGCGGCATACGCGAAGAGATGGCCCAGATCGGATAGTCCTGGTTCTCTCTTCAGAACGTCTACTGCTGACTCGCCCCCTTCGGAGTGGACGCTTCCTTCTCCAATTTTTCTACCTCAGCTTTCGGCAGGGCATGCAGGAGTTCGAGGAACGCTGCGTTGGTCCAGCCGAAGCCGATAACGTTGGCTTGATATCCCGCCGCTACCTGAGCTTCGGAGGAACGAGTTGCGACATTATATTTTTCGCGGATCGTCCCATCGCGCTGAAAGTTCTCAACTACAGTGGAGAGAAATTTATAGGAGAGACGATCCGCCTCGGCGTTGAAGCCGTAGCGGCGCAATCCCTGGATCGCGAGCAACTGAACGGGCGCCCACCCGTAGGGATAGTCCCACTGCATGCCGGTATTTTCGGGACTCATCGCGAGCCCGCCGGGGAATTCGAAGGCCGACAGATTCTTGGCGACCGCAGCAGCTTGCTCGGGAGTTGCGAGGCCCGCCCACAACGGATAATAGGTGGTGAGATAACGGTACGTCGATTTCTTTCCACCTGCAAAATCGTAGTCAAAAAAGAAGCCGCGTTCGGCGTCCCACAAATACTGCTGCATGCGGCTGCGGCGCGTCTCCGCTCGCGTTCTCCAGACCTTGGCATCGGGCAATTTGCCGATCAAGACGCTGATCTGATCGATATCTTTTTCCGTCTTGTAGAGCAGGCTATTGAGGCAAACCGGGGCGTAATGATGCGTGGCGGAGCCATAGGCGCCGAAGCGGAAGGAAATATCAAACGCCGATTCGCGCATCGAGCGGTCGCCCTTGTAGTAGTCTGCGCTCAGTCGAACGATGTGTTCTGCTCCACATTCCGGGCGGGCCATCGTCAGCGGGACGTCGCAAGCTTTGACGGAGTATTTTTGCCCTTCTCCCTCGGCAGGTTGCCCGTGCTTTTGCTCGACAAGATAGTGGTCAGCCTGATCGGGATGAAGCATGAAGTAACTCACGACATCGCGATAGTAACCGCCTTCGTCCTGCAGGCCCTCGGCGGGCGGACCGTCGCCAAAATCGTAATAGCGCGCCAGATCGGTCGTTCCAGCCAAGTGCGGATTACGCGTCCACATCGAGTAGTCTCGCAACAGAAACGGGTAGGCGCGCTTGAGCCACTCGGTATCGTTCTTACCTGCCTGCTTTTCCGCTTCATACACGGCCAGCACCATTGAACTCAGAAAGGGGGGCTGAGAACGCGTGAGATAGTAAGTTCGATTGGCGTTCAGGATTGAGCCGTAGTTTTCGATTTCAAAAAAGAAATTTTCCACCATCCCGCGAGCGAGATCGATGCGCCCATCGCGCAGCAAACCCACCACGATGAAGTAGCTGTCCCAGCCGTACATCTCGTTGAATCGTCCGCCAGGCACGACGTACTTATTGGGCAGATAAAGCAGGCCGTGAGGCTGAATCGCCTTCGTATCGATCTCGCCTAGTTGCTGAATTGGCTTGGCGAGGTGCTGAATCTCAACGTTGCAGTCGGCATGCAACTTCTCGACCGCGGAGGGCACCGCCATGCCCGCCGGGAGATAGAGCACGGGATGCACCTTCATCTTGGGATCGCCCACAAATGCGCAGTCGGTCATGGAGCGCGTGAGATTGTCCCAATTGGCCGCGATGTATTGACGAACCGGCGCAATGCCGAGGGCGGGGGACTTGGCTTCCTGAGCTGATGCTGCGATGGAAAGGACGAGTAGAAAAAGAAGGCGAATTCGGCACAAGAAGAATCGATTTTTCATGGCAGATTTACAGTCAACATCATAAACCTGCCCACACGGTTTGGTTCAGTTTTCGGTTTCCCAGCGGAAGGAAACAACGGCGAGGATTCCGAACAGCGCCGTGAACAGAAGCAGAACGGCAATCGGCCCGAACGCGGCGGAGATGCCCAGACCGCGCCAAGTCATTCCATCGATGCCATCCATCGCCCAGCGAGTCGGAATGACCACGGTCGCTTTCTGCAACCATTGCGGAAACACAAAGGTTGGCACCCATGCGCCGCCTAGCATCACCATCAGCAAGGTCGCCATCACGGAGTAGCCGCGAGTGGCCTCGACGGTCTTACCCAACGCGGCCACCATGAGACCAAATGCGGCCGTCATGAGCGAGAAAGCGGCACACACTCCCGCGAATCCGAGAAGACTGCCTTGAATGTGAACGCCAAACACGATCCTGGCAAAAGCGAAGAGTGTAAGCAGGATGAAGCCCGCAATCAATGCGGCGCTCACAGCACGACTGCCGAGCAGAACACTGCGCGACAATGGAGCGGCGCGAAGCCGCTGCCACAGCCCGCTTTGGCGCAACAGAAGCAATCGGATGCCGACGTCCAGGCCCATAAAGAGGATGAACTGAATTCCCATTCCGCCAAACGAATGCGCGTAGCCGTTGTACTCCACTCCGATGCCGGACGTCATGGCTTCTTCGCGGGTCTGAAACGGCATCGTCAACCCGCCACTCGGGCCAGAAGTGGAGGCGGACCCCTGTCCTTGCAACTCGCTCCACTTTTCGACACTGCCCAGCATGTCGGTCAACGTCCTCTTTTCTGCTGGCGGCATGCTGTCATTCTTCTCGAGTTGAGCGACCGAATTCTTCATCATCTCGCGGCCACTTTGCCCGGAAAACATTTCTTTGCTCACTGCCTGCATCACCGCGCCACTCAAAATTCCCTTCACCATCTCAAGCTCGACCGCATGGGAAGGGTCGAAGAGAACAGAGACCGCAGGCTTTTCGCCGCCTGCGAACAATGCGGTTCCAGCCTTGGCGCCAAAATCTGGCGGGATGACGATCGCGGCCCTGGCGTCTCCTTTGCGTACTCGCTCGCGAGCTTCGTCGTAGGCGGACGGCTTCACGTCCAGGTGTTTTTCGGCAGACAGTTGAGCAACCACACCCTTTGAGATCGCACTACTATCCTGATCAACGACCAGAACCAGCGTTCGAGCCGTCTCGGTTTTACTTTGGCCTCCAAACAGGTAGCCAAAGAACGAACCACAGACGATCGGCACGAGCAGCCCGACAATTACGGCGCGACGATCGTTGAAGAACAATCGCAAGTCTTTGCGAACGAGAGCCAGAAATGGAATCATGAGTCGCGCAGGCTCCTTCCAGTGAGGGTGAGGAATACCGTTTCAAGATCCGGCCGCTCACTGATCACGTGCTGGTAGCGGTGCCCGTTGTCAGCGAGCCAACGCAACGTGGCGGGCGCACCGGAGGAAAGATCGTGCAGCCCCACTTTTAGAACTCCATCGCGCAGTTCGGCAGATTCGACCTCGGGTAACGCGCGCAGGACATCAACCTTAAATCCGTCCACGTTCTCCAACTCGACGGCGAGTATGTTTGTCACTGGCAACATCCGATGAAGGCCATGCAGCGTGTCGTTGGCGATCACTTTCCCGTGGTCAATGATGATAATGCGATCGCAGAGGCGCTCGGCCTCCTCCATGTAGTGGGTGGTATAGAGCAGGGTTTTGCCGCGCTTCTTGAGAGTTTCGAGGTTGTCGAAGATAGCATTGCGGCTCTGCGGATCCACCCCAACCGTCGGTTCATCGAGCAGCAAAATCTGCGGATCGTGTAAAAGTGCAGCAGCCAGATTGATACGGCGCTTCATTCCTCCGCTGAAGGTTCCGACTTTGTCTTTCGCTCGATCAGCCAGACCTACCAGTTCAAGAGCGTCCGCAATACCACGTTTTAGCATCGCGCCGCGCAGATCGTACAACGCACCGAGAAAATTGAGGTTGTCGAGCGCGGACAACTCGTCATAGAGCGCAATATTCTGCGGAACCAGCCCGATCTTTCGCTTGACGGGGTCGGTGTCGCCGCGCAGAGGGTTGCCATCAATCAGAACTTCGCCGGAGTCGGGCGGAAAGAGGCCCGCAATCATGGAAACAGTCGTAGTCTTGCCAGCGCCATTCGGTCCGAGCAGGCCGATCGTCTCCGCTGCTTCGGCACGAAAACTGACGCCGTCCACGGCAACGATCTTTCCGTAAGTTTTCTTGAGAGCTTTTACTTCCAACATGCCCTAGGAGTTTACACCGGAAGATCGGCGGATGAGCGGGTGTTGGTGAAGTACGTCCAGCGCAAGGGGAATGGATTGCTTTCGCGCGGAAATTTCTTTGGACTCATCTCAGAACGACAAATTTTCGTGATAGTCCAATCCGAATCTCGAAGGCGAGCGTACCTGTGACAGTTAGCGACGCCTGGTCGTATGTTGCGGCGCAATACCGCGTGACGGTCCGATGGGCGACGTTCACCAATCTTGATTCCTAGAGGAAACTTCCATGAAGCATCTCAAGACCCTGGTAGCCCTTGCGTTGGTAGCGATCATGCTGGTTCCAACCAGCATGTTTGCATCCAGCCACCGCGAGGCGCCGATTTCCGCGCTTGACCACGGCGCAGACGTCACTGACTGGTACGCATTCGTCAGTTACGACCATCCGGATCGCGTTACGATGATCCTTAACGTCGATGGCCTGCTGGATCCGGCCAACGGCCCCAACTACTTCCCGTTCGACCCCAACGTTCGCTACGAATTCAAGGTGGACAACAACTTCGACGGGGAAGAAGACATCACTTTTCAGTTCCGCTTTAACACCGAGATCCGCCAGCCCGGCGTATTCACGGGATTCGTAGGCGGTATCGGAGGCATTCCGCAAATCACGGCACTGGACGGCCCCGGTTCGGAAGGCTTGAGCCTGCGCCAGAATTACACCGTGACGATGGTGAAGAACGGCGTGTCCACCGATCTGACGGGAGGCCACACGCTGTTTGCAGTTCCGTCCAATGTCGGACCACTCACCATGCCGAAGTATCAGGACCTTTTCAATCAGGGAATTTATGACCTCGGCAATGGCGTGCGCACATTCGCGGGCACAGTTGACGATCCCTTCTATATCGATCTCGGCGCGGCTTTCGACTCGCTGAACTTCCGTATGGGAGTGGGCGGAATCCTGAGCAAGAAGGTTGATGGCGATGACACGCACAACTATGCGCCCGACGCGGTTGCGGGCTTCAACGTCAACTCGATCGTTCTGGAAGTTCCCATCACAATGTTGACCTCCGATGGCCAGATCCATCCGGCGGGCGACAAGCGGGCTGTCATTGGCACCTATGGATCGACTTCGCGACAGCGCATTTCGATTCGCCGGCCGAACGGTCAAATTGACGCGAAGGGGAACTGGCGTCAGGTAAACCGCGAAGGCAACTCGCTGATCAACGAACTGATCATCGGAACGGGCTCAAAGGATCTGTTTAGTGTTTCCGATCCTGCAGATGATGGCCAATTTGCCAATTTCTTCCTCGATCCGCTTCTTGCACATCTGTTCTCACAGATCCTGAACATTCCGATTCCCGACGCCCCACGTCTGGACCTGCTTCCTCTGGTGCAATACACCGCACCGATTTGTCCTGGATGCGGGCCGAAAGACACGGGCCCAGTGGCCGATCTGATGCGCCTCAATACTGGAATTCCTCCGACTCCGGTCGGCCAGCAGAAACGTCTCGGCTTCCTGGCCGGTGACAGCGCTGGATTCCCGAACGGCCGCCGTCCGATCGACGATGTTGTCGACATCGCTGGACGCGCGGTCGTGGGCATCCTTGCGGATCCTGTGAAGTATGGGGCGGCGATCGGCGATGGCGTCAACGTCAACGAGAACGGCTACGCCAACACCTTCCCTTACGTTCAGCCCGCCAACAGTGGCCGCGATAGCCACCACGTCGGGCCCGGACAGCAGGGTTGCAGTGGACAACCGAAAGGTATTTGCCCTGTGAAGTAACTCTCTCCCGTGGCTGCCGCCCCTGTGACGGCAGCCACGACTTTTTCTCACCAAGATTGACAATCGAAAGCGAGTGACGATATGAAACGGCTGGCAGCTCTCCTGATTACGCTTGTTGCTGTAGCGGCATTTGCGCAAAGCACAACCCCTGCGCCGGAAGGCAATCTCTCACCCGCGGAACGCGGCATCGCGCAGGCGAACCGGTTGATTGAAAAGAATTCCAAAAACTTCGAGGCTTACAACGCACTGGCATTGGCGCTTTCGCGACGAGCACGGGAAACCTCCGACGTGAAGTTTTATACCCAGGCAGAAGATACTTTGCAAAAATCGTTCGCGATTTCTCCAGGAAATTTTGATGGCGAGCGGATTCGCGTATGGCTGCTGCTGGGCAAGCACGAATTCGGAGCGGCCCGCGAAGAAGCTCTGAAGCTCATCAAGAAGATGCCGGATGACGTGATGGTGCGTGGGTTTGAGACCGACGCCAATGTCGAACTCGGCAATTACAAAGAAGCCGAAGAGGCTGCGCAATTGATGCTGGATCTGAAACCAGGCAACTTGCCAGGAGTAACTCGCGCGGCCTATCTCCGCGAACTCCTTGGCGACGTGGACGGTTCGCTGGAGTTGATGAATATGGCGTATCAATCCACGGCGCCGAGTGAAGTGGAAGACGCGGCCTGGATCATCACCCAGATGGCGCACCTCGATCTTTCCATCGGAAAGACTGCCGAGGCTGAGGCACTCTTGCAGCGGGCGCTGACCTTGTTCCCCGGCTATCACTATGCGCTCGGCAATCTCGCGAAAGTCCGCATACAACAAAAGCGCTACGACGAAGCCGTCAACCTGCTTGAGCAACGTTATACAGCCGCGGCTCACGCGGAGAATCTGTATGATCTCGCCGCAGCGTTACAACTCGCCGGGCGAACCGATGAGTCCAAGAAGGCGTTCGCGGATTTCGAACAGAAGTCCTTGCTGGAGTCAACCAAGGCCGACAATTCGAACCACGAATTGATTCTCTATTATGCGGATTACGCCCAGGAGCCTGCCAAGGCCCTGGCGGTAGCGCAGCGCGAAATGGCACGTCGCCATGATGTTTTTACAATCGATTGCTATGCCTGGGCGTTGCACCGCAACGGCCGGGACGTGGAAGCACAACAACAGATTGCATCGGCTCTGGATGTGGGGATACGGGACGCGCGATTCTTCCGTCATGCAGGCGAGATCGCATTAGCGCTGGGAGACAAGGCAAAGGCTGAACATTATTTGCGACAGTCGGTTGACCTGAATGCCGGGGGATCCGAACAGGCGCGGGTAATTCTATCGACGCTCACTCACTCTGGGATGCAGCAGGTTACACGATGAGAACGGTGGCCCACACCGTGATTGGAGACGCGGCTTGCAGTGTCCCCAATGAGCAGAGGGTCGGCGTCCGCGCGAGAGACGAGGCAAGCCTCGTCTTTACGCGTGGTTTCTCTCCAGTGTTGCTTAGCCTCATCCTAGTCTCTCTGTTATTTCTCGGCACAACAGCAGGCATCGCGAAAGATATTCCTTCGCGAGTGTTGTCGGGCGTGGTCGTCACCGACAAGAATGACGCAGTTCCCGGCGCTATTGTGATCGCAGCAGGCGCCTCCGGCAAGAATCAAGCCACCACCGATGCGGGCGGCAATTTTCATTTATCCGTGCCCGTGGAGCCTTTGACGCTGCGCGTGGTGGGGCAATACCTGGCTTTCGACCCCATTGATCTGCAAGCCACCGATCCCAGCGTAGGCATGATATTGCGCGTGCGTTACACGATCCCTCCGGTTCACGAAAGCATGGTGATTTCGGCGACGGCACTCAATCCGACGATCGACCAGCGCAATGACAACGTTTACAAGAGTTCGCTCTTCTCGCGGGATGATCAGGTTTTCGATACGTTGGCGGCGGGCATCAATGCCGGACAGCACGAGGGTGGCGGGAAATCGCTGGAGATTCGCCGTTTCGGATTCAATCTCGATCACGGCGGCGTCAACGGCGGACTCAAAGTGCTGGTCGATGATGTGCAACAAAATCAATCCACGCAGGGACATGGGCAAGGTTACCTGGGCGCGCTCAAGACTCTGACGCCTGAACTTGTTGACGACGTCGACATCCTGAACGGGCCATTCAGCGCCGCATATGGGGACTTCTCGGGACTGGGCGTAGTCCACATTCGCCTGAAAGAAGCTTTGCCCGACATTTTGACGGTGCGCATGCAAGGCGGATCCTTTGGCGCTTATCGCGGTTTCGTCGGCTACAGTCCGTCCTTGAAAGACGCAGACGCGTTTATCGCGTACGAAGGATCGCATACCGACGGGCCGTTTATTAATCCCGGGCGCTACGGGCGAAATAATGTCACCGGCAACTATGCGCGTCACTTGAGCGAAAAACAGTCACTGGGATTCAAGCTGAACGTGGGCACGAACGATTTTTATTCCTCGGGCCAAATTCCGCTGGATCAGGTAAGCGCGGCAAAACTTGATCGCTTCGGATTTATCGATCCCTTCGATGGCGGCAGAGTTCGGCTCGGAACTTTCGGCACCTACTACAAGCGCGAGATGGCGAACGGTGACATCCTGAAAGTCGAAGGCTTCGTGGGCCGATCACTCTTTGATCTCTACTCGAATTTCACCTTCTTTCTGAACGATCCGGTCAACGGTGACGAAATCCAGCAGCATGACTCTCGATTGCAACAGGGAGTGAACGTGCAATATCTGCATCCTTACAAACTATTGGAACGCAGTGCACTGCTCACCATTGGATCCAATTTTCATGACAACCAGATCAACGTCGGCTTGCTGCATACCAAAGAGCGACAAGTACTGGACGTGACGACCAGTGCGCATGCCCACGTGACAAACGTGGCAGGCTACGCACAACAGGGAATCGACCTGATGCAGGGTCGGTTGCACTTCGACGGCGGCTTGCGCTTCGATTATTTTCGATTCGACGTCGACGATCATCTTGACCCCACACATTCCGGAATCGAGGGATCTGCGATTTTTCAGCCGAAAGCGAACGCTAGTTATACTCCGTCATTGCGCGTGCCTGTTACCTTCTTCGCCAGCTACGGACGCGGCATCTCGAGCCAGGACGCGCGCGGCGTGGTGCGCCAGCCGCAGGCTCCGACAGTCGCGTCCACGGATTTCTACCAAGTGGGAACGTCCCATGTCCTGAAAACAATTTCGTTGAGCACGGATATATTCCTGATCGACCGCTCGAACGAGCAGGTCTACATTCCGGACGACGGCAGTTTGGAACTAAAAGGACCCAGCCGCTCCTACGGATGGGAAGCCAAGACGTCAGTCCCCATCACTCGTCACCTGGTTCTGAACGGCGGCTTCACGCAGGTGTCGAACGCGTTTTACCGGGGAACCTCACCACGCGAGTACGTTGACAGCGCGCCCCACTCGGTCGCGAACACCGGGTTAACCGTTTCCGCATGGCGCGGCTTCAACGGATCTTTGCGTTATCGCCATGTCAGTGGATACATTCTGGACGGCCGGGACCCGAATAATCCGCTCAAGCGCGCCAGTGGGCTGGATATTGTGGATCTGAGCATGTCGAAACAGATTCGTCATGGAGTTGATTTCAATTGCGCGATCGACAATCTCAATAACAAACGGTATTGGGAAACGCAGAACTATCTCGTCTCCCGGTTGCCGGGTGAAGACCCCACTGGTGTAGCACGAATTCACGCGACACCTGGATCTCCGGTGGGCGTTACCGTCGGCCTCACGTTTCGCTTTGGAGAGAAATAAAAAAGGGCGGCGATTGGGGACGCCGCCCAAAGAGAACTGCTTACAATTCTTATCTTCCGCGATGCGGTCCACTGTTACCGCCAGAGGAACCGCCGCTGTGGCTGGGAGCGGAATGTCCACCGCCGCCACCGCCACTCGGAGCCGTCCGTCCGCCGCCTCCGCCACCGCTGGGTGCAGGGCGTCCACCACCACCACCGCCGCCACTCGGAGCGGAACGCGCGCCGCCATAGTTGCCGCCACCGTTATTTCCGCGATAGCCTCCGCTCGATTCTGCGGAACGCGGAGTCACGATTGGCTGTCTCATATCGAGCGACGGACGCGAAGTTTCGCGCCCGCTGTCGCGAGGAACTGACTGACGCCAGTTACCTGAGTCGCGCTGCGCGGATCCTGTGTTGCCTGCGGACCCACGATCGATCGATTCATTGCGCTCGGACGTCGACGGCATTCTGCGCCAATCGTTGCCGCTCTGCGAAGACTGAGGAGACGAACCCGAGTTGTTCGCAGGAGGACGGTCCGTGGAATTGCCACGCTCCGGCCTCGCTGGCGCCTCTGTCGAGTTTGTTCCTCGGTTCCCTGGCTCCGCGGTCCGGCCCCCTCTGCGCCAATCCTGGTTGCCGTTCCCGTTTCCTTGCTGAGCAGGACTTTGGTCGCGGCGGTCGACTGGAGTATTGATCCGTCCAGACGAATTGCCGTTATTCGACGAACCGCTCCCTGCATTTCCTTGTGGTGAGCCGGAATTTGGAGAACGTCTCCAGTCCGAATTGTTGCCACCAGTTTGCGTGCGTGGACCAGAATTCGGATTCACGGCCGTCCCGCCCTGCGCGTTGGGCTGCGTGGGCTGGCCCATCCGGCGCCAGTTCTGGTTCGAACCCTGGTTAGAGTTCGGGTTCGATCCGGAATTGATGTTTCCGCCGTTCGGCATTCGACCGTTCGTATTCTGGTTCGAACCGGTGCCCGAAACGTTCGGATTCTGCCGCGTTACGCCAGGATTTTCCAGCGTGCGGCCACCCGGCGTATTCGAACGAGGATTCTCGCCAGCAGTAGTGCGCTGATTGCCAACGATGGGGGTGAAGTGTCCATCGCGCTGAATTGCGTTGTGCACGTCGGCCGCTTCCCGGTCGAACGACTGTGTCCGCGCCGGAACATTTGCCCTGGTGCTGAAGAAACGCTCCGACTGACCTCCACGAGCTACGCTTGGAGGAGCCGCGCGACGTTCCCCGGCCAACAAGCTTTCACGGTTCGGAACAACCGGCAGATTGCCGGCTACCATTCGACCGCCGCGGAATGCTTCGCGGGATATGGGCTGCGTGGTGATGCGTCCGCGTCCAAAATCATGCGACGGAACTGTAGAGACAGCCTGCCGCATGCGATCGTTTTCCATCGCAAGCCGCAAGTTGGAATAGCGGTTTCCAGTGCGCAGCGGAGGGATTGCCCCGTTGCGATAGTTGTAGACATTGTGGACGTTGTAAATGTTCACCACGTTGAAGCGCGAGCGGTATCCGCCCCACCACGGATAGAAGCCATCGCACGGACCGATGGGCAACCATCCCACCGAGCCGAAACCGATTCCGAACCCGCCTCCACCAAAACCGAAGAACGACACATATGCGGGCGCCCAGATCGGACGATAGTGGCGATACCCGTACGACTGCCCGGGCCACCATGCCCACGAATTTCCGTACATGAACCAGCGCCCGTAGTGATACGGCGCCCATCCCCAGGGCTCATACGAAACCCACGTCCATCCATAGTACGGTTCCCAGACCCAGCGTCCATCCCGATACGGAGCCCAATCGTGCGAGGCCGCGACAATCCAGACATTGCCGTAGTCGGGAACATTCGTCCAGCGCCCGTAAGAGTCCAAGTCTTCCGTTCCCACGTAATAGCGGTTGGTGCGCGACCACGATTGCGCATTGCGGATGGTACCGTCGCGATCGCTGGCCCAGCGGTCAAAATCGTCGCGTGAAGGAGCGTCGGCAACCTGGTAGTGCGTGTCGTTGCCAGTACCCGTAACGGTAATCATCTGGCCGTTGCGAACATGCGTGCTGCCGCTGGGCGTGGCAATGTCGGCCTCGCCTTTGCGGACAATGACCTCAGCACGATCGTCAGAGAACACGGTGATTTGGTACCGACCATCGGCGCGGCGCGGATGAACGGAAAGATTCGGAGCATCGATCTCGACGTCCGCTTCGCTGTCTTTCAAGACCGAGTAGCTGGCCAATCCACGGGAGAGCTGAATCTGAATCTGCTTGTTGCTCAAGTCCGTGATGTTGGCCTGGCTGCGCTCTTCAAGGCGCAGAATGTTGGCAAAGTCGAGCTGCACTTCAGTGCGCGCTCGTTCGGCGGTGGAGACGCGATCACCGGAAACGATGGGCGCGTTCAGCGCTGCGGTCGCCCAATCGCCCGAGTCTCCGCGCTGGGTGGAAACGTCGCCGTGAATGAGACTGACGCGCGCCACGCCGGAGTTCGATTGAGTCGGCTCGGCTTGCGCCGGCTCGGATTGCGCCAGTGCACTGGTTGCGCTCGAGATCAGGATCAGCAATGCTGCCAGCCCTGTGATCAGTCTGAATTTCATAAGTACCTCCGCCCTTGCGGGAAACTTTGCAGTTCGGTTAATGCAGGGGGAGGGCCAAAACACCGGACACCATTACTGTCTTATTTTCAATACGTTGTGGACTTCCTGGCCTTGAAAAAAATGGCTCTTGGTGGCCCGAATCCACCGCTGTGGTGGTTTTCAACCAGGTTGAAGACTTCCGAGCTAGGCGATCGGTGTTCGCGACCTCTTGACACTAATCTATATTTCTGCAATTATCGAAATATGTCGTCCGTCGTCCAAACCAACGCGCAACAAGTCGCAAAATATGCCGATATGTTTTCGGCCATGGGCACCGAGGCTCGACTCCGCATCATGCAACTGCTCCTCGCCGCCCATCCCGACGGTCTGGTCGTCACTGAAATCCAGGAAGAACTCGATATCCCGAACTCGACCCTGTCCCACCACCTCGACAAGTTGAGGAATGAGGACTTGGTGCAAGTGCGCCGCGAAGGCACATTCCTGCGCTACACCGCGAACACCGAGGCGCTTCGGGAAATCCTCCAATTTCTGTACGCGGAATGCTGTACCCGCAATCGAGCGGTCAAACCGCAAGAAATCGTTTCACTCTGTAAATAGGAGATTCCAACATGGCAGGCACCAACATTAAAGAAGTCGTCAAAGAAAAATACGGTCAAGCCGCCCTCCGCGTGAAGACTGGCGGCAGTAGTTGCTGCGGCGCCGCGCCGGCCAGCGGACTGTCGTGTGATCCGATCACTTCCAACCTCTATAACGCTGCGGAAGCCGGGCAGATTCCCGAGGAAGCTCTGCTGGCTTCCCTGGGATGCGGCAACCCAACGGCGTTGGCCAGGCTGAATTCCGGCGAGACAGTGCTCGATCTTGGCTCCGGTGGAGGGATCGATGTCCTGCTGTCGGCACGGCGAGTGGGGCCGACTGGTAAGGCATTTGGCCTGGACATGACCGACGAGATGCTGGCTCTTGCCAACGAAAACAAACTTAAGGCGGGTGCGGAGAATGTTGAGTTTCTGAAAGGCGAGATTGAAAATATCCCGCTGCCTGACAACTCGGTGGACGTCATCATTTCCAACTGCGTGATCAATCTCTCTGCGGACAAGGACCGCGTGCTACGAGAGGCGTTCCGCGTGTTGAAACCCGGCGGGCGCTTTGCGGTTTCCGATGTTGTCACTCGCGGCACGATTGCGGAAGAAGTAAGGAAGAGCATTCTCTTGTGGGTGGGCTGCATTGCCGGAGCCCTGGACGAGAACGAGTACCGCGCAAAACTCTCCGCCGCAGGCTTTGAGCATGTCGAAATCGAACCCACGCGAGTCTACAAAGTGGAAGAAGCGCGCGACTTTCTTACGTCGGCCGGGATCGATGTGGACGCAATCGCCGGGCAAGTGGACGAAAAGTTTATGAGTGCTTTCGTGCGCGCAGTAAAACCGAAGCCGGCAGAGGTTCCCTGTTGTGGTCCAACCTGCTGCAACTAGGCGCAGACAGAGATCGTCATGAACGCACACTTCAACGCTTTGTTTCTTTGCACGGGAAACTCCGCCCGCTCCATCATGGCGGAAGCTCTCCTGAATCACAGGGGTAACGCCCAATTCACTGCTTACAGCGCAGGCAGTCATCCCGCGGGACAAGTGCGCCCGGAAGCGCTAAGGCAGCTCGAAAGTGCGAGCATCTCTGCAGCCGGTCTGCGGAGCAAGAGCTGGGATGAATTTGTCCGCCCCGGCGCACCCGTTATGAACTTCGTATTTACCGTCTGTGACAACGCAGCCAACGAAATGTGCCCGGTCTGGCCCGGTCAACCGATGACCGCACACTGGGGGATTCCGGACCCCGCAGCGGTGAAAGGCGAGGCCGCCGAAATCGAGCGCGCGTTTCGCAACGCGTTCTTCCTCCTCGACCGCCGCATCGGATTGTTTCTTTCTCTCCCGTTAACGACCTTGGACAGTCTTGCATTGAAGAAGGCCGTTGACGAAATCGGACGCCAGCCGTGAGCACAAGCAACCGCCTCAGTTTTCTGGACCGCTATCTCACCGCCTGGATATTTGCCGCGATGGCGCTCGGCGTGACTTTGGGATGGCTTGCCCCCGGCATCGTTCCCTTCCTCAATGGCTTCAGCATTGGTACCACTTCGATTCCGATCGCGGTGGGACTCATCGTGATGATGTATCCGCCATTCACAAAGGTGCGGTATGAGGAATTGCACGAAGTCTTCCGCAACAAAATCGTGCTCGGTTTATCCCTGATTCAGAACTGGATAATCGGGCCGGTTCTGATGTTCATATTGGCAGTCGTGTTTCTGCGCGGATACCCGGAATACATGGCGGGCCTGATCATGATCGGCCTGGCGCGCTGCATTGCGATGGTGATCGTGTGGAACGAACTCGCAAAAGGCGACACGGAATATGCCGCTGGGCTGGTGGCATTCAACTCGGTTTTTCAGGTCCTTTTCTATTCGCTTTACGCCTGGATCTTCATCACGTTGCTTCCCGCCAAGCTCGGCCTTCAAGGCGCCGTGGTTCATGTCTCGATGGGGGCGATCGCAAAAAGCGTTTTCATCTACCTTGGCATTCCTTTTCTTGCTGGCATGCTTACCCGCGTTGTCCTTCTAAGAACAAAAGGACGCGAGTGGTATGACCACAACTTCATTCCGCGCGTGAGTCCCCTGACGTTGCTCGCCCTCCTGTTCACCATCGTCGTGATGTTCTCTCTTAAGGGTGATTACATCGTGCGGCTGCCGTTCGATGTCCTTCGGATAGCCCTACCGCTCCTGATCTATTTTGTGGTGATGTTCCTCGTCTCGTTCTATATGGGGAGGAAGCTGGGAGCCGACTACTCGAAAACCGCCACGCTCGCCTTCACTGCTGCGTCGAATAATTTCGAACTGGCAATCGCCGTCGCGGTCTCGGTGTTTGGCATCAACTCGGGAGCAGCGTTCGCGGCTGTCATTGGTCCACTCGTCGAAGTGCCGGTGATGATCGCCTTAGTGAATGTAGCGCTTCATTTTCAGCGTCGCTATTTTCCGGCTTCGAAAGTGGGCGCGACCGAGATGGTGGGTTCCGCGAGGTAGGCCAACCGCCCCAGTGTCACTCCGCCCCTTCCTCATCAGTAATCCCGATCTTCGACAGCCGATAGCGCAGCGCGTTCCGCGATAGCCCCAGCAGTCTCGCCGCTTGCGACTTGTTTCCACCGGCACGTTTCAGTGCTTCGCGGATCATCTCGTCTTCCCACTGATCGAGGGTCACACCATCGGGCAGGAAACGGTCTCCCGAAGATGCGGGGCGGTTTCTGGGAGAGTCGAGGTGGATGTCATCCACTTCCAGCTTGCTGGTTTTCGCGAGCGCGCAGGCACGTTCGATCACATTCTGCAATTCGCGCACGTTGCCTGGCCAGTAGTGGCTGAGTAGCAGGTTGTTGGCCTCACGCGAAATCGCAGTCACTTGCCTGCCCGAGTCGCTGGCGAACTTCCTCAAGAAAAGGTTGACCAGGTCGGGGATATCTTCTTTATGGTCGCGTAACGGCGGGATGTCGATGGGAACTACATTGAGCCGGTAATAGAGATCCTCGCGGAACGTTCCGTCTTCGAGCGCGGCGCGCAGGTCGCGGTTGGTGGCGGCGATGAGGCGCACGTCCACTTTGACGGTGCGCGTTCCACCGAGACGTTCGAATTCGCGCTCCTGTAATACGCGTAACAGTTTTACTTGCGTGGCGGCGGGCACGTCGCCGATCTCATCCAGGAATAATGTGCCTTTGTCGGCAAGTTCAAATTTACCGGGCTTGCTGGTGGTGGCTCCGGTGAAGGCGCCCTTCTCGTAGCCAAAGAGTTCGCTTTCCAACAGATTTTCTGGGATGGCGGTGCTGTTGATCTTGATGAACGGTCCGGAAGCGCGGCGCGATTTTTCGTGGATTGCGCGCGCGATCAAATCCTTGCCGACGCCGCTTTCACCGCCCAGCAGAACAGTTGAGTTGGTGGGAGCCACGCGCCCCACGGTCGCCAATACTTCCTGCATCTTCGGGCTGGCGCCAATGACGTTGGGGTGGCTGTACTTCTCACCAAGCGCTTCGCGAAGTGACCGGTTCTCCTCGCGCAAACGCGAAACATCCAGCTCTTTATGCACTACCATTCGCATTTCGGCGAGGGAAAATGGCTTCAGGACGTAGTCACTGGCACCGGCCTTCATCGCATCGACGGCAGTTTCAACTGAACCAAAGGCGGTCATCACAACGACGGGCAATGCGGAGTCTTCCTGTTTCACTCGCTGCAGGAGTTCGAGGCCGCTCATCCCCGGCAACTTCAAGTCGGTGAGGACAAGATCGATCGGCTCGGAGGCGAGCAACTGCAGACCAGTCTCAGCATCGCCGGCGGAGACGGTCTTGAAGCCATCCTCGCCGAGGTTGAGTTCCAGCAGCCGGCGCATCTTGGCTTCGTCTTCGATGATGAGAATGGTTGGCATATTTTAGATTTCTACAGAGCTATGTCGAAATTCACTTTCGAGACGTGGCAAGCCGCGTCTCTACGCAGGCTGTTCACCACTTTCCTCGAGCGGGAAGAAGATCACGAACGACGCTCCACCCTGTTCTCCCTTCTCCACTCGGATGCTCCCATGATGGCCGTCGATGATCTTTGACACAATCGATAGTCCCAACCCGACACCTGTCTTCTTCGTCGTCACAAAGGGATTAAAGATCTCCTCGCGCAGGTTGTCGGGAATGCCGGGGCCGCTATCCGTAAGACGAACGATTATTCCATTTTTGTCGTTCTGCGCTGCTGGCGCCGCTTCGACTCGCAAAGTGCCGCCATTCTCTTCCATCGCCTCATGAGCATTCTGTATCAGGTTAATGAATGCCTGTTCACACAGGCTCTCGTCGAGCGGAACCATCGGCAGGTCGCTGGCATATCTCCGCTCCACTTGCACGGGCTTGCCTTTCCAGTGGTCGCTGACTCTTTTCAGCACGCGATCCAACAGGTCAGTCAAATTCACTGTGTGCAGTTCAGCATGTAGAGGACGGGCGAAGTTCAAGAACTGGGTCACGAGCGCGCTGAGCCGGTTCACCTCGGTTGAAATGTAGCCTGCCAGCTCGCGTGAGAGTTCATCCGCGCCCTGTAATTTCTGCGTCAACATCTCCGCAGAACCTTTGATGACGCCCAGCGGATTGCGGATTTCGTGCGCGAGGCCTGCGGATAGCTGTCCAAGCGCGGCCAGGCGTTCGGACCGGCGCGCTTCGGCCTGCGCCCGCTTCAACTGGAGGTTCGTTCCAGCAAGCTCTTCGGCAAGGTCCTGATAGCGCCGTGTCTGACGCCGGCTTTCCTGCGCGAAACGATTCACCAGCATCGCAGCGAGAAAGAAGAACATGATGCGCAGAGCGAGCTGCGCGAAACCGGCGTCGTTGATGTCATATTCCTGCAACGCCGGGTAGAGATACGAGCAGTAGACGGCAGACGACAGGGCGGTCCACGCGAGAGTCATCCACGGTCCGAAATACAACGCGGCAGTCACAACCGGCAGGTAGTAGATCGGATAGTAGCTGCTGTTGATTCCAACTTCACCGGTGTGTCCGATGAGAATCGTTGCCAGAATGATTTTGAGGACAACAACGCCAAACACGCCCTGTTTAGGAAAGCGCCGGATCAACTGTCCTTCGAACAACTGGACAATTCCAATCGCCAGTAGCGTGATCTGTTTGTGCCACTCTCCGCGAGGAGGCAAGAAGGCGAGACCGACTAGGAACGCCATCAAGACGCCGTCCAGCCAGTCGAACCGCCTGGAACGCACCTCGGGGATGAATGGTTCTGAAGCCACGCAGCTTCCATCCAACCGCACAAACCCCTCCGGCGTCAATTCGCCGCATCTAGCTGCTTACCATTGAAGAGAGAAGGAGGACTAGTTCTTGCGAGCAGTTTCGGACGGTTTGGTCTCATTGGCTGCCAGTTCAGCGCGAAATCTGCTGGCTTTTTCGGGCTGGTGAAGCACGTCGTACACCTCGGAGAGATCGGTACGCGCGAACTGAATCCAGACTACGGGTGGATTGCTCTGTTTGGTCAAGATGTCGTACCCAGTACGGCTTTCGGACTCTGCTTCAGCGAAGCGGCGCTCACGGAGCAGCGCTCGTCCCAGCCGCGCATGTGCGATGCCGACCAGTTGATGATCGGGAGCCAGGGTTTGCGAATACATTTGTAATGCTTCGTGAAACAGTTGCTCGGCTCGGGAGTACTCTTTTTTGTCTACCAGAACTCCAGCGAGGTTCGAAAGCGCAACCCCAATGTAGTAGTGCTTGCCGGAATAAATCGTTCGGTAGATGTCGACCGTTCGGCTCAGTTCGGCTTCCGCTTCATCGAGCTTGCCACGGTGTTGCGAGATCTTGCCCAACTCATTCAGCGTTCCCGCCACGCGTGGATGGACCTTGCCGTATACCTTTTCCTGAATGCGAAGCGCCTCTTGCAGTGTGGTGGCCGCTTCATCGAGTTTCCCTTGGGAAAGTAATCCTCGCCCGAGCATGGTCAGAGCGGAAGCGGTGGCCGGGTGATCCTTGCCATAGAAAGATTCCGTGATATCCAAACCCTCGCGGTAATAGCGTTCTGACTCGCTGTAACGGGTGCGTTCGTATTGGATTGCCCCCAAGTTAATCAAGTCGTCGGCCACATGAGGATGGCGCTCGCCATAGAACTGACGATCCATCGCGAGAAGTCGCTGGTTCAGTACTTCGGACTTGTCATAGTGCCCGGCATAGAAATGGCAGTTCGCCAATTCCGTGAGCGTGCCGGAAAGTTCGTTGGTCGGCACCAGAGCCGCCGACTGCAGCCGAGCCGCCTCTTCCAGCACCGCGATCGCAGGTTCGTACTGGCCACGATCTTCCAGGACTTTTCCAAGCAACGCCGTTGCCTTCCCGATCGCGGGATGATTCGGGGGCAGGTGACGCTTGCTCATGTCAATGCCTTGTCGAGCGAGTTGCTCCGCATCGGCAAACTTCGCTTGTGAGTCACGCAGGCCGGCCAACGCGATCAGAGTTTCGGCTACCGGCGCGCTGTCGGCGCCGAAACGGGTCTTGCGCTGCTCTAACGATGAATTCAATAGTTTTTCTGCCTCGTCGAACTTTCCTAGATTGCCGTACACGGTGCCCAGCGTTTCGTAGAGTTCGGCTTGTACCGTGGGATCGCCGGTAAGCGCCTGCGCTTCTTGCACTCCACGACCGACGAGAGTAATGACGCGCAGATCCTCGGCAGGACCCACTTCTTCGTCACCGCCTTGAAACAAGTTCATCGTGAAATGCTGGATGCGCTGGGTGCGTGCCGCTTCTGCCAGGGCAGCATCACGCGCCTTCTCAAGGCGCAGGGTAAAGAAGATAATCAGTCCAACCAACAGGGCCGCTGCGGTGGAGGCGGCGAGCACTTCACGCCGGTTCCTTCTTACAAATTTTCCCAGACGATAGCTCAGAGCGTCGGGGCGCGCTTCCAGTGGTTCACCCTGCAGATAGTGATCGACATCGCGCGCCAGCGCTTCCACGGAGCGGTAGCGACGCTCCGGATCTTTGTGCATTGCCGTTAAACACAACACATCCAGGTCGGCTCGGGCGCTCGCGCTCAGCGCACCGACGAGAGAGTCAGCTGGCTTCGTCTGGCGAGCGACTTTGACGGAGGGACGCGGCGCTTCGTGGCTGACCAATACCATCTCGGCTTCCGCAGGCGAAAGATTCGACAGGTCGAACGGAAGATCGCCGCTGAGAAGTTCATAGAGAATGACTCCCAGCGAATACACATCCGTCTGGATTCCAACCCGCTGGCCGCGAATCTGTTCCGGGGAAGCATAGGCAGGCGTCATCAACCGAAGAGCAGTCATCGTCTGATGTGCCGGGACGTCGAGACTCTCCAGTTGTTTTGCGATGCCAAAATCGAGCAGGCGGATGGTACCGTCCGCCTTCACCAAAATGTTGGACGGCTTGAGATCGCGATGGATAACCGCATTGCCGTGCGCGTACTGGACTGCCTCACACACTTGACGAAAGAGCTGGAGTCGCCGCTCGATCGAGCAATGATGCGCGACGCAATAGTCGGTAAGCGGCAGACCTTCCACGTACTCCATGACGAAGAATGGAGTGCCGTCGGCAAGCGTGTCAGCGTCATAGAGTCGCGCGATCGACGGATGATTCAGCTGAGCCAGCGTGCGCTGTTCTGCGGCGAAGCGTTCTCGTCGCGCTGGAGAAAGCGAAGCATCCCGTAACAGCTTAAGGGCTACGAGACCGCCGAGATCCTGACGCTCGGCAAGATAGACGACGCCCATGCCGCCTTCGCCGAGCACGCTGTGGATGCGATAGGAACCCAGTTCCGGAAACGGCAGGGAGTTTCTCTCATCAGAGAGGACGCTGTGCGCAACTTCGGCGAAGGGCTGGTCGAGGAGCGAATTGCTGTGTGCATCTTCCTTCAGCAAGGCAACCACGTCTTCGACCAGGGACGGCTCGCCTGAGCAAGAGGACTCAAGGAACGCGCGTTGCGCGGCGGTGTCGGGAAGTAGAGCAGCTTCGTGGAACAATTCCTGGATTCGTTCCCAACGGCTGCTGTCCACTCTCCCTCCAAGTAGGGGCTACAAAGATTTGCGCGTCAGCTTGCCTGGCGAAGTTCATGCGCGAGCCACGCCTTCGCGGCCCGCCAGTCACGAAGAATGGTGGCTTCGGAAACTTCCAGTAACTCTGCGGTTTCGACGACATCGAGGCCTCCGAAGAAACGGCTCTCGACCATCAATGCCTGACGCGGTTCGATCTTCGCCAATTCGTCGAGGGCGCGATCGAGGGCGACCAGATCCTTGCCCACCAACGTCCCTCCGTCTCGCGCATCGTCGATGGGAATGACGATGGCGTCGGGTCCACCGCGTTTGTGAGCATTGCGACGGCGAGCGGCTTCTACCAGGACCTGGCGCATGGCACGGGCAGCGATGCGCTTGAAGTGCAATCGCGAAGTGGACGCGAAGCGTGGAGAACTTGCCAACTTCAGCCACGCCTCGTTGACGAGGGCAGTCGGAGTCAGCGTGACGCTCTGGTCGCTGCGCTTGACGCTGGAAGCAAGGCGGCGCAGTTCCTCATACGTCACACTAAACAAATCATCGAGTGCTCGTCTTTCCGATTGCATCTGGCTGTCCCTCGTCGATGTGTTCCCACATGACGATTCCATATCTGGTGATGACGGTTTTGGCCGGTTCCTTGCGCATTGCGTACTGAATGCCTGCGAACCAGACCCAACGGGGGGAGGAATTGCGGGGAAAAACGTAACCCCACAAGGCTGGAATCTTAGCATTCAAATGGGCTCCGGACAACCCCGGAGTATCCGGTGCCGTCCGCAAGTCGAAAGCGCTTAAGGCCATGAAAAGACGCGGCAAAATACTGCGCGAACCGAGTTCTGGCCCAGGCCTATTCATGATGGACGGCCAGCAATACTACTTCTCCGCGGAGCAGGTCTGGAGGTCCGAAACAAGACCCCGGCCCGGACTGGTCGTAGACGTTGAGCTGGATGCGGAGGGCAAGGTCCAGCACATCACGGTCGTTTCCAACGAGCAACTGGCGAAGGAACAGGCCGAAGCGTTGCTGGCGCGGACGCGGCAGACAAGAATCAGCGTGACGCCTTCTTCGTTTGTGGCGAGGGTTGGCCTGGCACATCTCCTACCGGCCTGCTTGCTCGCGGCTGCGTGGTTTCTGCTGCCGGCATTGTCGTTGCAGACCGCGTTCTCCGAGAGAACGGAATTCACAGTTTGGGGAATGCTTCGATCCCCCAATGCCAGCAACACTCTGGAACTTAGCAGTAGCAGTCCTGCCGCTGTCGGAGTGTACGGCCTGGTCGCGTTCATCGCTTTGACCGGCCCATTCCTTCATTACTTCTGGAAGAACAAGACGGCATTGCTGGGTGGACTGCTACCGCTGCTGTTCATCATCGGCGCTGGGACTACGTTCCTCTTTCGATTGGAAACTGGAGCTTCCGTTACCGTCGGCATCGGAGCCTATCTTTCAATTTCTGTGTGCTTGTATTTCGCTTTAGCATCGATTGTGGAGTTCGTGAAGTCCAAACCGGGCGACGTGCCGGAAGTGAAATCCACACCACGGAAGGCCGCCTGACTTTCTTCTCCTGGGGAAGGTTGAGGGGCGATTGCGGCCGGGTACATGGGAATCGCGCTAGGTAGAGTAGCCAGCGTTGATGCGCACGTACTCGGCCGTCAGATCGGTGGTCAGAAACCGGATATCGCTGGAACCACGTCCCAGCTGGACACGAATGTCGCACACCGGTTTTGCAAGGGCGCGGTGCGCGCGTCCTTCGTTGAAGTCATGAAATGCTCCGTTGCGGCACACCATCTGATTGCCAATGAAAATCTTGACGCGCGACGGATCGATGTCGATTCCCGAATACCCGACCGCCGCCAGAATCCGTCCCCAGTTGGGATCGGCTCCGGCCCAGGCTGTCTTTACGAGGGCGGAGTGAGCGATGGCGCGCGCGACTTGCATGGCTTCGTCGCGATTGCGAGCCTGCTCCACGAACAGCCGGATGACGTGCTGCACGCCTTCGCCGTCGGTCACAATCTGCTCGGCAAGTGATTGGCAAACTCTTCGCAGGCTTTCGCCGAATTGCTTCTTTACACTCGCATTGGCGATGCGACAACCGCTCTGCCCGCTGGCCAGCAACAGCACGGTGTCATTGGTCGAGGTGTCGCCGTCCACGGACATGGAATTCAGGGACTGATCACACGCATCGCGCAGAAGACTTTGCAGGTCGCGGGAACTCGCAGCTACGTCGGTGAATAAATACACCAGCATCGTGGCCAGGTTGGGATGAATCATTCCAGAACCTTTGGCGATGCCAAGCAAGGTGACTTGGCTGCCCCCTGCCTTGAACCGCGACGAAGCCGTCTTGGGCCGCGTATCGGTGGTCATGATGGCTCGAGCGAAGGCAGATGCGGCGGCTGGATCAGAACTGCGAGTGGCTATCAATTCCGGCAATTTCGTGATGACTTTTGCGGTCGGAAAACGCACTCCGATGATGCCTGTCGAAGACGGGAAAACTTCCTCTGCACTCACTCCGAGCAGTTTGCCCATTTCATTGCAGATACGCTCGCACGCTTGTCGTCCCTCTGTTCCAGTCGCGCAGTTTGCGTTGCCGGAGTTCACGATCAACGCTCGAACCTTCCCGCCGGTCGACCGCAAGGAGGAGCGACCCACATCCAGCGGGGCGGCAACGACACGGTTCTTCGTGAAGAGCGCAGCGGCAGTTGTACCAGCGGTGGCTTCGGCTAGCGCGAGGTCCGGACGTCCGCTGGCTTTGATATTGGCTGCCAGCGCGGAAAACGAAAACCCGCGGGGCAGAAGGATCTTCTCTGGCGATCGGCGCAGTGTCGTCATGCCTGTATCTTCAACCAATTGGTGGGCGCGGGGAGAATCGCAAAGCGTGGCACTTCTCCGCGGATCATTGCAACTTCATCACAATAATGAAGACGCGGGCATTTGTAACAGTCTTTATGAATCTTGTCGGGAAGATCCTGATGTGCTGCGACCGTGAATCCCATACGCGAGAAAAAATCCGGGATGCGCGTGAACAGGCACACGCAAGTGACGCGATGCTTTTCCGCCTGGGCGAGAAGAGCCTTCACCAGACGCTTGCCGCCTCCGCCGCTCTGCTGCGAGGGGTCGACGGTGATCGAACGAATCTCTGCAAGGTGGGGCCCATAGAGATGCAGCGCACCACAGCCGATGATCCGGTCACCGTATTCGAGAACCACAAAATCACGGATGTTCTCGCAGATCTCTGCCAGCGTGCGAGGCAACAAAGTGCCGTCGCCGGAGTATGCCGCAATCAGGGAATGGACCTGCTCGGCATCCGGAAGGACCGCCTCACGCGTACGCATGGGCCTTCCGTTCCTGGAAGGTCGCTTCACGCGCGCAGTACCTCGGTACCACACTCCAATTTGGAGAAGTAGAAGAGCGGCAGGCTGTCGGCCTCGGACGCGGGCAGGATGCGCACGCGCCCCACACCGTGCTTCAGCGCGTCAGTACAGGCTTCAAGCTTGGGCAACATGCCGCCGGTGATGGTGGAATCTTCAATCATCCCGGCTACCTGTTTGATATTCAGCCAAGGCATCACCGAGCCGTCGGCTTGTTTGACTCCCGGCACGTCGGTCAAAAAAATGAGCGCGTCCGCCTGACACGCCACTGCGCACGCGGCCGCCATCTGATCAGCATTCACGTTGTAATACTGGCCGTCGGCTCCGAGCGCCACCGAGGAGAGGACAGGAACTCCACCTTCGGTCCAGATGGCGCGGATCCAGCGCGGCTCGGAAAAACAAATCTCCCCCACGAATCCAAGATCGTGTTCCTGCCCCTGTTTCTTGCGGGCGCGAAATGCGCCGCCGTCACCGCCACAGAGTCCCACCGCAGGCTGTCCGGCCATGGCAATCGCGGCGACCAGACTCTTGTTGACGATTCCTGCCAGCACCATCACCGCAACGTCACGCGTCTCCGCATCGGTAACGCGCAGCCCGTTGATGAAATCGCTGGTCTTGCCGAGCAGTTTCAGCGTGCGCGTAAGCGCAGTTCCGCCGCCATGGACGACGGCGATCTGGTGGCCGTCTTGCGCCATTTGCACCACTGCATGGGCGCACTTGTGAAGGACCGATTTATCCTCGAGCGCCGCACCACCAATTTTTACGACGACCTTCATAGCAGTCCCTCCTCTTCGCTCCAGCCATACATGAGATTCATGTTCTGTACGGCTTGGCCCGCAGCGCCTTTCAACAAATTATCGAGGCACGAAACCACCACCAGACGGCGTCCATCCCCAGCTAATGAAAACCCAATGTCGCAGTAGTTGGTATGAAGCGAGTCCGCAATCTGCGGCAACGTCGAGGGTGCAAAAATGCGCACCCATCGTTGCTTTTTGTAAAAACTGCCGAAGCAGGAAGCGATTTCCGCAGCTGTGGTCTCACAATTTAGATGCACGTAGATGGTAGATAGAATTCCGCGCGGGATTGGCAGCAGATGAGGAGTAAAAATAAATTCGGGCGATGCCAGTTTCAGCTGTTCAAGGATCTCTCCGGTGTGGCGATGGCCAAATACTGAGTAGGCAGAAAAGTTATCCGCCACAGATACAAAGTGAGTGCGAGGCGTTGGCTCCTTCCCTGCTCCGGAAACGCCAGACTTGGAATCGGAGATGATTCCCTTCTCACGGTCAACGATCTTCGCTGCAAGCAGCGGTGCCAGGCCAAGAATCACGGAAGTCGCGTAGCATCCAGGATTGGCGACCAGTGCGGCGTCTCGGATTTGCGCAGCATGAAACTCAGGTAATCCGTAGACAGCATGTTCGGTAAGCTCCGCGGCGGCTACGGCGTCGGCATCTTTGAAACCATAGACCGCGCGATTTTGATCCTGCTTGATCCGCCATGCGCCGCTCAAGTCAATCACGCGCAACCCGCGGGCAATTGCTTCCGGCACAAGCTCGCGAGAAACCTCATGCGGAGTCGCCAGGAACAACAGCTCGATGCGTTTCTCGTGGAGCTTCTCCCATGAAAACGGCTCGCTCGCTGAGTGGCCGTTGCCGGAGACGGGAAGGGTGAATTGCCCGGCGCTCTCCGATTGGTTGCCGCGCCGAAGCAGCAGCGGAGTATCCACTTGCGAATGCCGCGCGAGCAGGCGAGTCAGCTCGAGACCGGAATAACCGGTGGCCCCAAGCACCGCAGTTTTGAGTTTCGCCCCCATTACGCCAGCATCTCCCGGATGCGGGCGGCAAGGCGTACAGCAGATTTCGTATCCGGGCAGACAATCAGAATCGCGTCATCACCGGCGATTGTCCCCACGGTTTCCGGCCAGCGCTCCGCGTCCAGCGCGGCAGCTACAGGCTGAGCGCTACCCACGGAAGTTTTGATCACCAGCAGGTTCTGGGCAGGCCGCACGTCGAGCACAAATTCCCTGACCAGCCGCGATGCAGGCGGCAGAGCCGGCTCGCCATTCGAGGCGACCGGCATGCGTGCATACCCTTCGGGAGTCTTGACCAGGTTCAGTTCGTGGATGTCACGCGAAAGCGTGGCTTGGCCGACGTCGCAACCGCGCTTGAGCAGCGCGCGCTGCAGATGCTCCTGGCTGGCCACCGGTCCTTGCTGAACAATCTCAAGGATGGCCTTCTGTCGGGCAAGCTTGGTCATAACGCATATTTATCCACACTACTGGATAGTTATTCAATGATAGCGTCTTGCTGGCGACTGTCAAGCGCAAAGTCACCGCGAAGCGGAAGCCAGTTGCCGCACCGAAGTAATGAAGGTTCGCGCCGCCTGTGTCAGCGTACGATCGCGCCGGTATGCCAGCCCCAGTTCCCTCCACAATTCCTTTTCCTTGAGGGCAATCAGTTTCACGCGTCCCGCCAGTACCTGGTCGCGGGCGAAACTGGCGCTGATGAGCGACACGCCCAGTCCGGCAGCGACAAAACTCTTGATCATGCCAACGCTCGGCAGTTCCATCCGAACCTGCAATTCGGCTTCGTGCGGACGAAGCAGCTTGTCCATGAGGCGCCGGGTATAACCGGTCTTAGGGAGAAGCATCGGTTCATGCGCGATTTCGCCGATCGAAACCGCGTCCTGTTTTGCGAGGCGGTTCTGCGGGCTCACCATCCACATCAACTGATCGCGATAGATTGGAACAGTTTTCAGTTTTGCGGACTTGATAGGCAAGGTCACGATGCCAACATCAATCGTGCCGTTTTCCAGTTTCTCGACGATCTTGTAGCTGAAGTTCCGGTAGATGCTGAGTTGTACCTCAGGGTGCAGGTGGCAATATTTGGCGAAGACATCGGGGAGCACGTAAAGACACGTCGCTTCATTCGCTCCAACAACCAACTTCCCGCGGGGTGCGGTGCCATGATCGGCTACGGCCAGCTTCGATTCGTCCCGCAACTGCGTCATGCGCTCCGCATAGGCAAGCAATACGCGGCCTGCGGGAGTGAGGGTTACGTCCTTGCCGGAACGGTCGAGAAGACGATCGCCGTACTCCTGTTCCAGTTGCCGGATCTGCGCGCTTACAGCGGACTGCGAGCGAAACACTTTCTGCCCGGCACGCGAGAAGCTGCCCAGTTTGGCAACCTCCAGAAACGTAATGAGCTGATCGAAGTCCATAGATTCAATAGAGATTGAGTGGTCGCACGTGATTATAGTCGAGTGGGGTAACGAGAACTTAACTATCGAGAATTTGAATGGTTGTGATTCAAAAATTGAGGGGCCAGCACGATTGACCGGAAAAGACCGGCGGCGTATTTTGAATCAACGCAGATGCTATCTCATCGCCATCATCGCCACCATCATCACGCGCACAGCGCGTCGGCGGCGGTGCTGACCTGAGATAACACAGGCGCTCCTTCAGAGATTTGGCCCGCTGACGAGAAATCGTTCAGCGGGCTTTTTGTTTTTGCGCGAGGAATTATGACAACCGAAATTGACTTTGAAAAAATGGGCGGCCTCGTCCCAGCAATTGTGCAGGATCTCTCCAATGGCGAGGTCCTGATGGTGGGATTCATGAATCGCGAGGCGTTGCTGCGGACTCTGCAAAGCGGGTACGTGACGTTCTTCAGCCGGACTCGCAACGAACTCTGGACCAAGGGCGAGAGTTCGGGCAACCGCCTCCGATTGCTTTCCTGCCAAACCGATTGCGACCGCGACACAGTGTTAGTAGGAGTGGAGGTCGAGGGTGCTGGCCTGGTGTGCCATCGGGGAACGCGCTCGTGCTTCACGGAAGCGGTTCCGTTCCGCGCGGCCGGCTCTACCGTGGCGGCTCAGCCGACGGAGGCGTTGTGAAGATACGCCTTGGAATTCCCAAAGGCAGTCTGCAAGAGGCCACGTTGCAACTGTTCGCGCGTGCCGGCCTCCCCGTCTATACCGATGGTAGGTCGTACTTCGCGAAAACTGCCGATCCGGAAATTGAATGTCTGTTGATTCGCGCACAGGAAATGGCTCGCTATGTCGAGCACGGCGCAATTGATGCCGGCCTGACCGGTCTCGACTGGGTGATCGAGAGCGGACTGGAAGTCGTGACGGTCAGCGATCTTATCTACGCCAAGCGCAGCCGCGGAAAGGTGCGCTGGGTTCTGGCTGCGCCAGAAGATTCTCCGTTCCAGAAGGCGGAGGATCTCTCTAACAAAATCATCGCTACAGAGCTGGTGAACGTGACGCGCAACTATTTTTCCAGCAAGGGAGTAGACGTGCGCGTGGAATTTTCCTGGGGCGCTACGGAAGTCAAGCCGCCGATGCTGGCCGACGCAATCGTTGAGGTGACTGAGACCGGTAGTTCCCTCAAGGCGAATCGTCTTCGGATCCTTGAAACCGTGCTCGAGTCCAATACTCAGATTATTGCCAACAAGACTGCCTACGCAGACTCCGGCAAACGCCGGAAGATCGACAATCTCGCCCTCATGTTACGCGGTGCGATGGAAGCGCAAGATCGGGTCGGGCTCATGCTCAACGTTCGAAAAGAAAACCTCGAGGCTGTGCTGGCCGTGCTGCCAGCTCTCAAGAATCCTACGGTTTCAACGCTCAGCGATCCCAATTGGCTTGCCGTCAGTACGGTGATTGAGGAGTCGGCGTCGTGGGAAATTGTTCCACGACTGAAGGAGGCGCAAGCACAGGGCATCGTGGAATATCCGCTTAACAAGGTGGTGATGTAATGCAGGTGCTTTCAGGAAAGGCTGCGGAGCGGGCCGTGGACCGCATCAGCAGGCGCGGACTTCAACCCGCTGCGGTTGAGCCGATGGTGCGGCGCATCATTCGTGACGTCCGCCGCGATGGTGACCGCGCTTTGCGAAGGTATGCCCAGCGCTGGGATGAGCTCGATGCAAGCCAATCTCTGCGCGTAGCGGATGCAGAATTGGAGGCTGCGGCAGAATTTCTCACGCCGCAGCTTAAACAGAGCCTGCGGCAGGCTGCAGGGAACATTCGGCGTTTCTGTGAATGGCAAAAGCCTGCGTCCTGGATGCGAGAACGCAATGGCATGCGTCTTGGACAGACAGTACTTCCGCTGGAGTCGGTGGGATGTTACGTGCCCGGCGGGCGTTATCCGCTAGTTTCAACTTTGCTGATGACTGTGATTCCGGCTCAGGTTGCAGGAGTGGGAAACATCCGGGTTGCGTCGCCCAAGCCATCGCTGGAGGTTCTCGGCGCAGCACAGTTGCTGGGCGTCCGCGAATTCTATCGTGTGGGAGGAGCGCAGGCGATTGCGGCTCTGGCATATGGGACTAAGAGCGTGCCGCGTGTGGACAAAATCGTTGGCCCCGGCAATTCGTATGTCACGGCCGCGAAGAAACTGGTTTCCTTCGACTGTGCGATTGATTTACTGGCGGGCCCAACCGAGGCGGTGGTATTGAGCGAATCAGGAACGCCAGAGTTTATTGCTTCCGATCTGGTGGCTCAGGGCGAACACGATCCGGAGGCGCTAGGCGTATTCATCACCTGTACACGCGCATTGGCAGACGCGGTTGCAAACGAAGTCCAGGAGTTGACGAAACAAAATCGGGTCGCCCAGCAGTCCCTTCGATACGGCGTGGTGCTGCTAGCCTCCTCACGCGATCAGGCACGGGGGTGGGCGAATCGCCTTGCCCCTGAACACATCACCGTCGACGCAGAGGACTTGCCGTTCATTCGCAATGCCGGGTCGATTTTTGTGGGCGACTACTCGCCACAGGCAGCGGGTGACTACGCTTCCGGTCCCAATCACGTTTTGCCGACAGCGGGTCAAGCCCGCTTTCGCGGAGGCTTGAGCGTTACGGATTTTGTGAAGATCGTCACGGTCCAGCAGCTTTCTTCTACTGGACTGCAGCGGATCGCAAAGACTGTTGAGTGTCTTGCACAGACTGAAGGACTGGCGGGTCATTCACACTCGATCCGCGTGAGGTGCAGTCATGCTTAGCGCGCGTGCAGCGGTGCGCACATTGCCTTCCTATCATCCTCCGCTCGGCGGCCGGCAAGGACTGCGGCTTGACTTCAACGAAAATACGGTTGGATGTTCGCCGCGTGTGCTGGAACGTTTGCGGCAAATCGATCCGGAACAGTTAGCGCGATATCCAGAGCGCGAGCCGGTGGAGAGAGCCGTTGCTGAATTTCTCGGCGTGGATCCGTCTGAACTGCTTTTGACCAACGGAGTCGACGAAGCGATTCATCTGGTGTGCGAGACATATCTGGAGCCACAAGACGAGGCTCTGATCGTTGTGCCGACATTTTCGATGTACCGAATCTATGCTGCGGCGACCGGTGCGCGAGTCGTCGAGATTCCCGCGGCTCAAGATTTTCGGTTCCCTACGGATGCAGTGCTAAACAGAATCACACCTCGCACGCGTTTGATCGCGGTGGCAAATCCGAACAATCCGACTGGAGCTCTGGCTCCACAAGAGGACCTGCTGAAGATTGCGCGCTCAGCGCCAGACGCAGCAATTCTGGTGGACGAAGCGTACTTTGAATTCTGTGGTCAGACTCTCCTGAAATCGTGGCGCGAACTACCCAACATCTTCGTGGCGCGCACGTTTTCGAAAGCATACGGACTGGCTGGATTGCGCGTGGGCGTGCTGCTTGGCGCTGCTGAACAGATTAGCAGTGCGCGACTGGTAAGTTCGCCTTACAACGTAAACGGCATCGCCCTCAACTGCCTTCCTGATGCGCTCGCCGACCAGGAATACATCCGGCGATATGTGAGCGAAGTTTGCGCGGGGCGGGCACGACTACAGAAATCCTTACAAGCCAACGAAATTCCTTTCTGGCCGAGCCAGGCAAATTTCGTGCTCGCGCGTTTCAATCTGCCGACCTTCGCGGCGACGATGAAGGAAAAGGGAATCTTGGTCCGCGACCGATCAAGTGACTATGGATGCGAGGGCTGCGTTCGCATGACGCTGGGCCCACCCGCGCACACCGACCGACTGCTCGCAGCCCTGCAGGAAACTCTGCAGGAGTCCCGCGTCGCGCAAGGAGTCTCCCGATGAGGAAGAGCAGCATTAAACGAGTCAGCAAAGAAACAAATATTCAGATGTCGCTCACGATCGAAGGCCGGGGGAGCTACCAGATTTCGACGGGCATCCGCTTCTTCGATCACATGCTCGAGCTATTCGCACATCACGGTGGATTCGATCTAAAAATCAAAGCCCGAGGGGATCTCGACGTCGACCAGCATCACACCGTGGAGGACGTCGGCATTGTGCTCGGACAGGCATTCGACAAAGCACTGGGCAGCAAGCGCGGCATTCTACGGGCTGGTTATTTCGTGATGCCGATGGACGAAACCCTGGGCCTGGTTGCAGTGGATTTTTGCGGACGTACGGCAGCGGTGATCGACACCAAGGTTCGCACGCGCATGGTGGGGGATCTGCAGGCGGAGTTGGTATACGACTTCTTTGAGGCCTTTGCCCGCGGCGCGCGCGCCAATGTTCACGCGCGAATTCTTTACGGGCGTTCCAGCCACCACAAGATTGAAGTCCTGTTCAAAGCGTTCGCGCGCGCCCTGCGTGCCGCCTGCTGGCGTGACGCGAGGATGATCCGCCTCCTTCCGACAACGAAAGGAGTGCTGTAATGATCGCGATCGTGGATTACGGCGCGGGCAATCCGGTCTCGGTCAAGAAAGCACTGGACTGGCTGGGGCAGGAATGCACGATCACTGCGGATTCCGAAACGGTTGCCACTGCGGCGCGCGTCGTACTCCCTGGTGTTGGTCATTTTGCGGCAACGGAGAGTCTGGGCAGATCCGGTTTGCAGAAGGCAATCACCGCCGCAATCGCTTGCGGGGCGCCTTTTCTCGGAATTTGCGTGGGGATGCAATGGATGTTCGCGCACAGCGCGGAAGCGCCGAAGGTTGCTGGCCTCGGAGTCCTTAAAGGCACGTGCGAACGATTTCCCGCGAAAGTGAAATCGCCGCACGTGGGCTGGAACGCACTCGCAATCTCAGCGGATTCCCGCTTGCTAAAGGGAATCTCTCCCGGCTCATTCGTCTATTTCTCCCACTCCTTTCGCGTTCCATTGACCGCAGAGACGGTCGCAAGCTGCGAATACGGCGGTAAATTTTCGGCAGCCGTGGAGCGCGACAATCTTTATGGAGTTCAATTTCATCCGGAAAAATCGGGAGCCATCGGACTCCGTGTTCTGCAGAACTTCTGTGCCCTCTGACATGCTCACCAAACGAATCATCGCTTGTCTCGACGTGGACGGCGGACGCGTCGTCAAAGGAGTTCAATTCGTGAACTTGCGCGACGCAGGCGACCCTGCAGAACTGGCGAAAGCCCACAGCGAGTCGGGAGCAGATGAAGTGGTGCTTCTCGATATTTCGGCGGCACATCAGAATCGCGCGACCCTCCTCGACATCGTGTCCCGCACGGCTCGCCAACTTTTCATTCCTTTCACCGTTGGCGGAGGAATTCGTACGCTCGAAGATGCGGCCGCAGTGTTCGCAGCGGGCGCTGATAAGGTCAGTATTAATTCATCAGCCCTTGCGGATCCGGCTTTGATCACGCGAATCGCCGACCGGTTCGGCTCGCAGGCAGTGGTGGTGGCAATTGATGCCAAGCGGTCAGAGAGTACCCAGCACTGGGAAGCATTCACGCGCGGTGGCCGAACTGCTTCTGGAAAAGATGCAGTTGTGTGGGCTCGCGACGCCGAACGCCGTGGTGCCGGAGAGATCCTGCTGACGTCGATGGACCGGGACGGCACCGCGTCAGGTTTTGATTGCGAGTTGACGCGAGCAGTCGCAGATGCGGTTCGCATCCCCGTCATTGCCTCCGGTGGGGCAGGCGGCGCCGAACATTTCGTCGAAGTCTTCCGCAAAGGACACGCTGACGCTGCGCTGGCCGCATCGATATTCCACTACGGCATGGAACGACTCGTCGATCTGAAGCAAACACTCCAATCAGCAGGGATACCGATGAGGCTGCCATGCTGATTCCGTCGATAGATTTGATGGGCGGGAAGATCGTCCAACTCGTTCAGGGAAAGAAGAAGGCACTGGAGTTCGATGACTTCGACGAATGGGTAAATCGGTTCTCGAAGTATCCATTGGTGCAATTGATTGACCTGGATGCGGCAACCGGGCGGGGCAACAACGCGGAACTGGTACGTGATTTTGCACGACGGCTGCCGTGCCAGCTTGGCGGCGGGATCCGCACGCTGGAAGCGGCTCGGGCGTCGCTTGAACTCGGCGCTCGCCGGATCATCCTCGGCTCGTCTTTGATTTCAAATGGCGCGATCGACACTGCGTTTGCGCGAAAGTTGGCGGAGGATCTCGGGGTCGAAAAACTGGTCTTCGCCGTGGACTCCAAAGGTGGACGGGTCGCAATCCGCGGGTGGCAAGAAACAACTACGATCACGGCGCTGGAGATGATCCGCGCCCTCGACCCTTTTTGCGCCGCATTCCTCTATACGCACATCGACACGGAAGGAATGCTGCAAGGAATTCCCATGGAAATTGTACGAACGTTGCGGCAGGCAACTTCACGACAGCTCATCGCCGCGGGAGGAATTCGATCACAAGAGGAAGTGGATCAGCTGCACGCGATCGGGGTGGACGCAGTCGTCGGAATGGCAATCTACACCGGCCTTATGCAGGCGTGATGATTCGTCGACTTCATCTATCCCGCAATTGAGGTTGGCAATCTGGTTGAAGCGGATCCCTTGGCAATTGATGTCTCTCGCAGATAGCGATCAACGCCAGCCGCAGCCTTCCGGCCTTCTGAAATTGCCCAGACGACGAGAGATTGCCCACGACGCATATCGCCGGCGGCGAAAACTCCGGGAACGGACGTCATTGAATTTTCG
Organism: Acidobacteriota bacterium; assembly: GCA_016196065.1. Lineage (NCBI taxonomy): Bacteria > Pseudomonadati > Acidobacteriota > Acidobacteriota bacterium. The sequence goes on from JACPYL010000018.1 coordinate 144,215, forward strand.
TCCGTCGCAACATTGCCGCGCGGATCCAGGACAACTCCCAACTGATCAATCATTCCAGTGCGAACCGGACCAACAAATCCCATGGCAATGAGAACCAGGTCGACATCGAGCGTGAACTCACTGCCCGGTATCTGTTCGAACTTGGGTGGTGGTCCAACGCGAATCGCGTGCAACTGCTTTACGTTCCCTTCCGCATCACCCGTGAAGCCGGTAGTGGCGATGCTCCAATCCCTGGTGCCGCCTTCCTCATGCGCGGCTTCGGTCCGCAACTGCATGGGCCAGAGTGGCCAGGGGGTTTGCGAAGAACGTTCTTCGGGAGGCATCGGCATGATTTCGAACTGTTGCACGGATTTTGCCTTCTGGCGATGACAAGTGCCCAGGCAATCGGCTCCCGTATCGCCGCCGCCGATGATGACCACACGTTTGCCGGTGGCCAGGATATCTGCGCCCGCGTTCAGCACATCGCCTTCGCAGCGCCGGTTTTGCTGCGGCAGAAACTCCATCGCATAGTGAATTCCGCTGAGTTCGCGTCCCGGAATATTCAAGTCACGGGGATGTTCCGATCCACCGGCAAGAACGATTGCGTCGTAGATATGCTGGAGTTCTTCCACAGACACGTTCGTCCCCACATGCGCGTTCGTGACGAACTTCACACCCTCGGCCTCCATCTGCGCAATGCGGCGGTCAACGATTTCTTTTTCCAGCTTGAAGTGCGGAATACCGTAACGCAGCAAACCACCGACGCGATCCGACTTTTCGTACACGGTCACGTCATGACCCGCCCGGGCAAGTTGCTGCGCTGCCGCCAATCCCGCTGGTCCGGAACCTACGACGGCCACTCTTTTCCCGGTGCGCTGGGTGGGTGGCTCCGGCTTGATCCAACCTTCTTCGAAGCCTCGCTCGACAATATTTTTTTCGATCTGCTTGATGGTTACAGGCGGTTGGTTGATCCCGAGCACGCAAGCGGTCTCGCACGGGGCCGGGCAGATTCGGCCAGTAAACTCCGGGAAATTATTGGTGGCGTGCAATTGCCGGACGGCGTCTTTCCACCGCCCGCGATACACGAGATCGTTCCAGTCAGGAATGATGTTGTTGACGGGACATCCGGTATTGCAGAACGGGACGCCGCAATCCATGCAGCGCGCGCCCTGATGGCGGAGCTTCTCTTCCGGGAAATCCTGATAGATCTCGAACCAGTCGTTTACGCGTTCCGACACGGGCCGGCGAGTGGGCAGCTCGCGGTCGTGATCCATGAAGCCCGTGGCCTTACCCATGATGCACCTGCTCTACCGCGAGCGAAGGCAGACTCTGGCCCGGAATGTAGGCCTGTGTACTGCGGCTCGCACCCAGCACTCGCTTGAATTCGTGCGGGAAGACCTTGATGAATCGCGGCAGTAGTTCGAGCCAATTGTCGAGGAGCCAGCGGGCTCGGGTGCTTCCCGTCAATGCAAAGTGACGCGTGACAAGATCGTGCACGATCCGGATGTCTTCCGGTTCAATCAAGGGTTCAAGATCGACACCGGCGCGATTACAGCGCTTTTCGGTGAAGTCCATGCGGTCGTCAAACACATAGGCGACGCCGCCGCTCATTCCGGCGGCAAAGTTTCGACCACAGGCTCCGAGCACAACCACCAAGCCCTTGGTCATGTATTCGCAGCCGTGGTCACCCACTCCTTCGACAACTGCCGTGGCTCCGGAATTGCGGACCGCGAAACGTTCGCCGGCAATGCCGTTGAAGAACGCTTCTCCGCTGGTGGCCCCGTAGAGAACAACGTTGCCGACGAGAATGTTTTCCTCTGCGGCAAAACCAGAATTTTTGGGTGGGTAGACCACCAACCGTCCGCCCGAGAGGCCCTTGCCAACATAGTCGTTAGCGTCGCCTTCCAGCGTGAGCGTTACTCCGCTCGCCAGGAATGCTCCGAAGCTCTGGCCGGCGGACCCGGTGAGTTGGGCCTGAATGGTTTCGTCGGGCAACCCGTCGGAGCCGTAGCGGCGCGCGATTTCGCCGCTCAGCATGGCGCCCACGGAGCGATGCACATTGCGGATCGGCAAACTGAACTTGACGGGATGTCGTGCGTCCAGGGCCGGGCGCGCTTGCTCGATGAACTGGTGATCGAGAGCGTCCTGCAAGCCATGATCCTGTGCGTGTATGCAATGCCGCGCCACTCTCGCGGGAAGTGGGGGGTTGTAAAGGATGGCAGATAAATCGAGGCCGCGCGCCTTCCAGTGATTGACGGCGGGACGCGAATCCAGCATGTCCACGCGGCCGACCATGTCATCGAATTTGCGGAAGCCCATCTCCGCCATGTACTGGCGTACCTGCTCGGCGAGGAAGAAAAAGAAATTGATGACGTGCTCAGGTTGACCTTGAAATTGCTTGCGGAGCACGGGATCCTGCGTGGCAATGCCGACGGAGCATGTATTCAGATGGCATTTGCGCATCATGATGCAACCCATCGCGATGAGCGGCGTGGTAGCAAATCCAAATTCCTCCGCGCCCAGTAACGCCGCAATCACCACATCACGCCCGGTTTGCAATTTGCCGTCGGTCTGCACGCGGATGCGGCTGCGCAGATCGTTCAACAACAGTGTCTGCTGGGTCTCGGCCAGTCCCAGTTCCCAGGGAATTCCGGCATGCTTGATCGAACTGAGCGGTGAGGCGCCCGTGCCACCACTGTCTCCGCTGATCAAGACCACATCGGCGTGGGCTTTCGCGACACCGGCAGCGACGGTGCCTACGCCCACTTCGGCGACGAGTTTCACCGCGATGCGTGCCTGTGGATTGACGTTCTTCAAGTCGTGAATGAGTTGCGACAAGTCCTCAATCGAATAGATATCGTGATGAGGCGGCGGCGAGATCAGTCCCACGCCGGGGATGGAATGCCGCAAACGCGCGATGACGTCGTCAACCTTGTGACCCGGAAGTTGGCCGCCCTCACCAGGTTTCGCGCCCTGCGCCATTTTGATCTGGAGTTCGTCGGCATTCACAAGATAGTTGGCGGTCACTCCAAAACGAGCCGAGGCCACTTGTTTGACGGCGCTGCGGCGCAGATCGCCATTAGCGTCTGCTTTAAATCGGCCTTCGTCTTCGCCACCTTCTCCAGTATTTGACTTGCCGCCGATCCGGTTCATCGCGATCGCCAGCGTTTCGTGCGCTTCCTTGCTGATGGAACCAAATGACATGGCGCCGGTTGTGAATCGTTTCACAATCTCTTTGGCCGGCTCGACTTCGTCGATCGAAATTGGAGTGTCCGCCTTCTTGATTTGCAGCAGGCTGCGCAAGGTTGCCAGGTTGCGACTCTGATCGTCGATCAGATCGGTATATTCCTGAAATGTCTTGAAGCTCGACTGGCGCACAGCGTGTTGCAGCTTGCTGATCGTCAGAGGATTCAGCAGGTGATATTCGCCATTCGCGCGGAAGTGGTAGCTCCCTCCGACGGCGAGTTCAGTCTCGTATTCCGTGACCGGACGGAATGCGTGCTCGTGCTTGCGCTGCGCTTCGTTCGCGAGCACTTCCAGCCCGATACCTTCCAGGCGCGAAGTGGTGCCGACAAAATAGGCGTCTACCAGGTCTTTGTTGAGCCCAATCGCTTCGAACACTTGCGCGCCGCGATAGCTTTGCAGCGTCGAGATGCCCATCTTCGAAAAGGTTTTGAGCAGCGCCTTGTTGATCGCCTTGATGAAGTGCTTCTGCGCGAGTTCCGCGTCGACGCCGTCGGGCAAGATGCCTCGCCAGGCAAGGTCGGCCAGCGTTTCGAAAGCGAGATACGGATTGATCGCACTCGCTCCGTATCCGATCAGCAACGCAAAGTGCATGACCTCGCGCGGTTCGCCGGACTCGATGATCAACGCAACCTGGGTACGTGTTTCTTCGCGGACCAGCAGGTTGTGCACAGCCGCCAGTGCCAGCAGGCTTGGAATGGGAGCGTAATTCTTGTCCACGCCGCGATCCGACAGAATAAGGAGCGTGTAACCGGACCGAACAGCTAAGGACGCGCGGCGACACAGCTCATCCAAGGCGCTCTTGAGTCCAGCCTCGCCTTCACTTGCGCGGAACAGTGCAGGCAACGTCGTGGCCAGTAAGTCCCCTCGCGACACCCGCCGAAGCTTCTCCAACTCGCGGTTGGTCAAGAGAGGATGAGGCAGCTTCAACGTGTGACAGTTTTCCGGGGTCTCTTCGAGGATGTTCCGTTCCGTACCGATGTAGCTCACCAGCGACATCACCATTTCCTCGCGGATGGGATCGATGGGCGGATTGGTCACCTGCGCGAAGAGTTGCTTGAAATAGTTGAACAGCGGTTGCGGACGGTCGGATAGGCAAGCAAGGGGAGTATCGGTGCCCATGGACCCAACCGGTTCATCGCCGGTCGACGCAATCGGCTCAAGGATCATGCGCAGGTCTTCGTCCGTGTATCCGAAGGCCCGCTGGCGGCAAAGGATGGTCGCGTGATCGGCAGCCTGCAATCGTGCGGGCTCCGGCAACTGATCCAGCGTGATCTGATTTTCTTTCAGCCACTCTCCGTAGGGTTGGCGACCAGCCAAACGCTTCTTAATTTCCTTGTCGGCAACGATGCGGCCTTCGACCGTATCGACCAGGAACATCTTCCCGGGCTGAAGACGGCCTTTCGTCTTGATTCGCTCCGGCGCAATGTCGAGCACTCCAGTTTCCGACGCCATCACAACCAGGTCGTCGTGGGTCACGACATATCGACCCGGGCGCAAGCCGTTCCGATCCAGCGTCGCGCCGATCACACGCCCATCTGTGAAAGCAATCGCAGCGGGGCCGTCCCAAGGCTCCATCAGCGAAGCGTGGTATTCGTAGAAGGATCGCTTTTCCGGCTTCATATGCGGATTCCCTGCCCACGCTTCCGGGATCAGCATCGCCATGACGTGCGCGATGGATCGTCCCGCCTGGAAAAGTAGTTCCACGGCGTTATCGAAACTCGCCGAATCACTGCCGCCGGGCGCAACAATCGGATAAAGCTTTTCGAGGTCTCCGGCGAACAACTCCGACTTCAGCACAGACTGCCGGGCGTGCATCCAGTTGACGTTTCCACGCAGCGTATTGATTTCGCCGTTGTGCGCGATGTAGCGGTAAGGATGGGCCAGTTGCCAGCTCGGAAAAGTGTTCGTCGAAAAACGCTGGTGCACGAGGCACAGGGCGCTGGTCACATCCGGATCGGAGAGATCGGTGTAGAAGTTGGCAATCTGCGGTGCCAGCAGCAAGCCCTTATAGACGATAGTGCGGGCCGAGAGCGACGGAATGTAGAACATCCCTTTGTCTTCGATCTCAGAGGCTTCGATTTCCGATTCCGTGCGCTTGCGTACGACGTAGAGCTTACGCTCGAAGGCGTCTTCGTCCATGCCGACGGGACATCCGACAAAAACCTGCTGGATATAGGGTTGCGAAACGCGTGCGACTCGGCCGACGGCGGCGCCATCAACGGGCGTATCCCGCCAACCGAGGAGCGTCAGCCCTTCTTCGCGGACGATCCTCTCCAGAATGCCCTCGCATTGGAGCCGCTGATGTTGCTCCACGGGCAAGAACGTCATGCCGACGGCATACGCTCCCGGAGCGGGCAGTGCAAATCCCAGCGTGGCACACTCGCGGGAAAAAAATTTGTGCGGGATCTGGATCAGGATGCCGGCGCCGTCGCCCGTCTCAGGATCGCAGCCGCAAGCTCCGCGGTGCGTCAAGCTGATCAGAATCTGAATGCCTTGCAGGACAATTTCATGACTCTTGTGGCCCTGGATGCTGGCCACAAACCCCATGCCGCATGCATCGTGCTCATGCGCTGGATCGTACAGCCCCTGGGCAGGCGGCAGGTCGTACGGATTCGACTTGTAAAAAGACTGTGCCATGGCTTCGTTGCTGTCCCCTCCCTGTGACGCTTAGTGTCTCGTGGGGCTGGAATGCCATCTTCTTTGTTACAGTCCGGAGGCCGCCCATGTACAACTCAGAATTTCGATAGTTGAGATGAAGATTTCCGCAGCACAGAGATTCCCACCCGGCGACATAAAGAATTCTAATCGCATGAATAAGTAGTTTTGACTTCCGTAGGGCGTCCCAGACTATTAGTGTTATGTCGCATCTGTTCTTGAGAATGAGGAGTCAACAGGTCGCAATGGCCAAGGTGCTGAAATTCGTCTTGTTGTTCGCGCTCGTGTGGGTGTTGGCGACCAGCGCGCTGGCGCAAACGTCCGCCGCTACGTCGCCTGCCGCAACCAATGCCGCCAGCGAGGCGCAGGCTGCGAAAATCGCGAAGCTGGAGCAAGCGGTGGTCGATGCCAAGAGTGCCGGCGACAACGCCTGGATGCTGATGTGTTCGGCGCTGGTGCTGATGATGACCGGGCCGGGCCTAGCCTTGTTCTATGGCGGTCTAGTCCGAAAGAAGAACGTCCTATCGGTCATGCTGCAAAGCTTCGCTATGATGGCGATCGTCACGATTCTTTGGGGACTGATCGGCTACAGCCTGGCCTTCGGCTCTGGGAACAGCTTCATCGGCGGATTGCAAAACGTTTTTCTGCGTGGTGTCGGTGCCCAGCCCGATCCAGATTATGCCGCCACCATTCCTCTGCAAACATTCATGATCTACCAGCTGATGTTTGCGATTATCACTCCGGCGCTGATCACGGGAGCGTTTGCGGAACGGATGAAGTTCAGTGCGATGAGCGTGTTCATGGTGCTCTGGTCGCTGTTGGTTTACGCGCCGATGGCGCACATGGTGTGGGGAAAAGCAGGGTTCCTGAACGCCGCGCTGGGCGGCCGCTTCCCGACTCTGGATTTTGCCGGCGGCACCGTGGTCCACGTGACTTCTGGAGTTTCAGCGCTGGTATGCGCTCTGTATCTCGGGCGCCGCATTGGATATCCCAAAGAACCAATGCCTCCGCACAGCGTGGTATTGAGTTTTATTGGTGCTTGCCTGTTGTGGGTCGGATGGTTCGGCTTCAACGCCGGCAGTGCGCTTTCGGCGGGGAGCCTGGCGACCAGCGCTTTTGTGGCTACTCATTTCGGAGCCGCTGCGGCTGCCCTGGGATGGAGCGCTGCGGAGTGGTGGAGGAACGGTAAACCGAGTGCGTTGGGCGCGATCTCAGGCGCGGTTGCGGGATTGGTTGCGATCACCCCAGCTGCAGGTTTCGTCTCACCCATGTCGGCGATTGCAATTGGACTGCTGGCAGGCGTGTTCTGCTACCTGATGGTGGCCAAGGTCAAATTGCTGGCTGGCTACGATGATTCGCTGGATGCGTTCGGCGTGCACGGAGCAGGCGGCACGCTGGGAGCCATCCTTACTGGAATCTTCGCTTCCAGTGCGGTGAATCCTATCTTCAAAGACGCGCAAGGGAATACACTTGCGTCAGGACTACTGGAAGGCAACACGCATCAGTTGCTCAACCAGTTCGTCGGTGTCGCGATTGCCTGGGTGCTGGCCGCGGTCGGAACGCTGGCAATCCTGAAGGTCGTCGATGTAACGATCGGATTACGGGTTTCCGAAGAACATGAAGTGCAGGGGCTTGATCTTTCGCAGCATGGTGAGGAAGGATACTACTGGGAATCGCCAGGCTAGTTCAGTCTGGAACGAGGCCATGGATCGGAGCACAGACGGATCATGACAAAGGTCGAAGCGATTATCCAGGTTTCAAAACTCGAAGGAGTAAAAGACGCCTTGCACGAAATTGGCGTTGAAGGCATGACCGTGTTCGAAGCCCGCGGCCACGGCCGGCAAAAAGGTCACACCGAGTTCTATCGGGGACGCGAGTACACCGTCGACCTCATCCCAAAGGTGAAACTCGAGATCGTATTAGCCGATGAGATGGTGGAAAAAGTTGTGCAGGCCATCACGGCCGCTGCCCGCACCGGCAAGATCGGCGACGGAAAGATTTTCCTGTCACGGGTTGACGAAGTGATTCGCATTCGCAACGACGAGCGTGGCGACGGCGCACTTTAGGTCCGTGCTAGACAGGCTTTGGAAACAGCGGAGACCAGCCTCCCTCCTCCGCAATGATTTCGCCGGAGGACGGAGGGAATGTTACCGGGATGAACAGCGCGTCCATCTCCAGTAGCGGGCTACGGGAACTGTACGCCACGGAATCCGCGCGTATCCAGGAAGAATTTTCCGCTACCGGAAATGGGAACGCGGCACTGTCTGGCCGCACGGCTGTCGTAGAAGCCATTCTGCTCCGCCTCTGGAACGAATTCATCTCAACCGACTCGGCCGGGCCAACGGGCTTCACGCTGGTCGCCACCGGCGGCTTCGGACGAGGATGGCTCTTTCCTCACTCCGACATTGATCTCTTATTTCTTCACGAAACTACCGAAGACGCTTACAAAGATCCCATTCGGCGCTTCTCCCAGGAAATATGGGATCTGCGGCTGAAGCTCAGCCCCGCCACGCGCACGCTTGCGGAGTGCGAGCGATTCGATCCCAACAATGTGGAGTTTGCAATTTCTCTTCTCGACTGCCGCTATCTGGCGGGGGACCGCGATCTGTACTCGCAATTGCGAGAAAAGGTGATTCCGCGCCTGGTTTCCCGCGAGTGTCAGAGCCTGATCCAGAACCTGGGCGAGATCACCCGCGCCCGGCATCAAAAATTTGGCAACACGGTGTTCCATCTCGAACCGAATGTGAAGGACGGACCCGGCGGACTGCGCGACTACAACGTCACTTACTGGCTGGCGCTGATATCGGCGATGGAGAAATTGCGCAGTTGGCCGGATCCCAAAACATTGCTTCCGGTTTCATCGCGGAGAGCGCTTGATGCTGCGCTCGAATTCCTGGTCTCTACCCGCTGTTTTCTGCACTTCCGGCATGGCCGTCACGACAATTCTCTGACTTGGGAAGCGCAGGACGAAGCCGCGGTTCGCAAGATCGGCGCGGCGGAGGTCGAGATCGCCAATGCCGCGGACTGGATGCGAGTGTACTTCGGCCACGCCCGCGCCGTGCATCGCGTGAGCGCGCAGCTTTTAGAGGAGATTCCAGCTGCCTGGTCCTCCGTGTATCGCCAGTTCCAAAGCTGGCGGTCGCGCGTTTCCACGCCCGATTTTTCCGTCGTCGACGGACTGATCTTCGTGCAAAAGCCCGACTCCCTGCAGAACCCTGAGACGCTGCTGCGCCTGTTTCACTTCATGGCCGAACAGGGCCTGAAATTGAGTACAACTACGGAGTACAAAATTGAGCAAGTGCTGCCGGCACTGGCTTCCACGCCGCCGAGGGGCGCGGAACTTTGGCTTTATCTGCAGGAAACATTGTGCCAGCCGCATGCTGCCGACGCTTTACGTGCGATGAATGCGTTACGCCTGTTGCCGCTGCTACTGCCGGAACTCAAAGGGATCGAAGCGCTGGTGGTGCGGGACTTTTACCATCGCTACACCGTGGACGAACATTCGTTCCTGGCAATCGAAAACCTTCATCGACTCCGCGATTCAAAAACCGAGTGGGACCGGCGCTTCGCGGAACTGCTGGACGAACTGGAGCAGCCCGAACTACTTCACCTTTCTTTATTGCTGCACGATTCCGGCAAAGCAATACCCGGCGACAACCACGTGGAAGGCAGTCTGCAATTTACGGATAGCTGCGCCGACCGGCTCGACCTCGAACCCGTTGACCGCGAGACAGTGCGGTACCTCGTTGGCGGGCATCTCGATATGTCAGCAGCCACCCGCCGCGATGTGTTCGATCCGAATAACGTGAAAGCGTTCGCGGAAAAGGTCGGGGTTCCCGAGCGGCTCAAAATGCTCTGCCTGATGACATACGCTGACATTAAAGCCGTGAACCCCGAGGCGATGACGGCATGGAAGGCGGACAACCTCTGGCAACTCTATATTGCGGCGGCCAACTATTTGAGCCGCAGCGCCGACGAGCGCGTCCATACGGATAACAATGATTCGACGCTCGCGCATCTGCGTTCACTGGCGCCGGTCGCGGGCAAGAAGATCAACAATTTCTTGGAGGGCCTGCCGCAGCGGTATTTGCGTATGCACGGAGTCAGCGACGTGCTGGCCCATGCCGAAATGGCAGCGCAGGTTGGCAAAGACTCTGTTCAGTTGAGCCTCAAGCAGGTCCGCCACTGGTACGAGTTGACGTTGATCACCACCGATCGGCCATTTCTATTTGCAACGGTTTCAGGGGCCCTGGCGGCATGGGGAATGAATATCGTGAAGGCCAACGCGTTCTCCAATAGCGCGGGCGTCGTCGTCGACACCTTTTTCTTTACCGACCGGTTTCGTACGCTCGAACTTAATCTCCAGGAATGGGAACGATTGAAACAAAGCCTCGCCGCGGTGATCAGCGGGAAGGCGGATGTGGCCCGGATGTTGCAGGATCGAATGCGATCCGAGAAGAAGATATCCACGAAAGTGAAGATCTCAACCCAGATCGAGTTTGACGACGGCTGTTCCAGTCACAGCACTCTGCTGCAGGTCATCACGCAGGACCGCCCTGGACTGCTCTACCAGATGTGCTCGCAGGTTTCGAAACAGGGATGCAATATCGAAATCGCCCTGATCGAAACCGAAGGCCAGATGGCCATCGACGTCCTCTACCTCACCGCAAATGGAGCCAAACTGGACGCAAACCGGCAAACCTCCCTGGCCCAGTCCCTGCATGAGGAATTCCTTCCAAAAGTCATAGGCTGATTGCTTTAGGAAGGAACCCGCACCCCGCAAAGTCCTTGACTCCTGTGCCAAAGATAAGTAAAAGTATGTAATCGTAATAATACGTAAGCCACATCGAAAGCCGCCTTTCGAAGGAGTCCTATATGTCGATGTGCCAAAAACTGATCGCCTCCCTGCTGTTTCTCCTCTGCGGAATTTCTCTCGTTTTCGGTCAGGGCAGCTACACCGCCCAGATTCGCGGAACGATTACGGATCCGTCGGGCGCGCTGGTTCACGCCGCGTTGATCACGATCACCAACAATGCCACCGGCATTAGCGTAACCGCCCACAGCAACGAGGAAGGGTTGTATATCCTGACCGGGCTGCGTCCAGCGATGTACACGCTGAAGGTCGAGGCCACGGGTTTCCGCGCCGTCGAGAGAAGAGATGTCGTGCTCGCGGTCAGCCAGGATACAACGGTCAATTTCGCCCTGAATCCGCTCACGGTCACAGAGACCGTCATTGTGACGGGCGCGCCTCCTCTACTCGATACCGAAAGTGCAGCCATCGGCACGGACGTGACCAACGAATACGTCCGCGACATCCCCCTGTACAACCGGAGCTTGTTTGGTCTGGTGTACCTGGCGGGCGGCGTGACGGAAACGAGTGGTTCCGGGATCAACGACAATTACCCGTCGGGCACAAACTTTGTATCGAATGGCCAACGGAACGCGACTGCCGAAATTCGGCTTGATGGCAGCCCACTGACGGCGCCGGAACAGGGCGAGGGCGGAAACACCAATGTGTACTACACCCCCTCGGTCGAAATCGTGCAGGAATTCAAGGTTCAGAACAATAGTTTCGCGGCTGAGTTTGGAAACAACGGCGGCACGGTCGTGAACCTTGTGCTTCGGCAGGGCGGCAACAAGTTCCACGGGGCAGGCTGGTGGTTCGGACAGCGCCCGCAGTTTGACTCACGTGATTTCTTCAACAATGGAGAGAAGCCCGATCACATCCGCGACCAGTACGGACTAGCCTTCAGCGGGCCGATCGTCAAGAACAAGACATTCTTCTTCTTCGACATCGAAAAGCTCCGCCAGAGCGACCCCGTGAACCTGGAAGGGTATGTTCCAACCGACTTGATGAGACAAGGTGACTTTTCCGAGTTGCTGGCACTCGATAGTCCAGTTACGATTTTCGATCCGAAGAACATATCGTGCGGCGAGGGTGGCTGCACGCGTGCTCCGTTCGAAACGCCGAATGTAATTCCGCAAGATCAAATCGATCCGATCGGCCAAAATATCATCAACCTGTATCCGGAACCGAACGTGGCGGATGCCGTGTTCCCCGATCCCAACTTCCGCAAGGTCTTGTTGAGTACCGCGCCGTACTGGCAATACGACATCAAACTCGATCACCAGATTAGCCAGAACCACAAGATCAATGGCCGCTACAGCCACAATCATTCGGAATTCACAGTTCCGACTGTGCTGGGCAATGACGGCGATGGCGTGATCTATCTCACCAGCGTGCACAACGTGGGCTTGGAGTACAACTGGGCGGTCAAGCCGACGATGTTGTTCTCGAGCCGGCTCAGCCTGGACCGGGTTGTCGCTCCGGGAATCTCAAACCACTACCCGACGCTCGAAAGCGTAGGTTTCCCAGCGATTCTGGCGTCGAACGGGTTACATCGCATGCCGACGATCCAAACGTCGGGAGAAGGTCTCAATTTATTCGATCAATGCTGCGTGGATACGAACTTCGCTCACACCCTGTGGACTTATTCAGCGGCATTGCAGTGGTCTGCGGGTAAACATTCGATCAAGTTCGGCGGTGAACAGCGCGAGTTCTTCAACAACTTCTGGCAGCCCAACAATCCGACTGGACTGTTCGACGTCTCCCGCGACGTGACCACATCGCAACCCAACGCAGGCTTGGGCGATGCGAACGAAGGGTTCTCCTTTGCCACGCTGCTGACAGGATTTGCCTACGGCGGAAATATCAACATTATCCCGGCGGTAGCGGACAAATCACAGGAGACGGCTTTCTTCGTGCAGGATGACTTTAAGGTCACTCCCAAGCTCACCGTCAACCTGGGATTGCGGTACGAGTGGAGCACCCCTTATACCGAACGGTTCGATCGCTCGCAGTTCAGTAATTTCACCGGGGATTCAGGAATTAACGTGCCCGGAATTGGCGAAATCATGGGCACGACGAATTTTGCCGGCGGTTCCAGGCGATCGGCCCCCATCGATCGAAACAATTTCGCCCCCCGGTTCGGCTTTGCTTACCAGTTGGGATCCAACACCGTTTTGCGCGGCGGATTGGGCGTGTTCTATGGCATGAACGTGGCCACGAACTTCCAGTACGCTGGCACGGCCTTCCGCAAGTCGGCCCAGATCAAATTCACGAAGGATAACTACCAGACGCAATTCGGGTCGTTTGCCGATCCATTCCCGAGCGGTTTGTCGCCGGCGCAGGGGAACAAGTATGGGCCGCTGGCACAGTGGGGATTCGACAATGGCAACGATCTGGGGACACAGACGGCGCGCAACGCGGAAATCTACCAGTGGAATTTGGGAGTGCAGCACTTGTTCCCATGGGGCATTGTGCTGGGGGCAGACTACTCCGCGAATCGCAGCACCCATCTACCGTGGGCGGGAACGAACAGCACACGCAATCGTAATTTCCTGTCTTCGGCTGTCCGCAACCAGTTGGTAGAGGACCTCAACCCGTCGCACGACCCAGAGAGCAATGCGGTCTCGGATTTCCTGAACACGAATGTGGATAACCCTTTCCGCTGTCTGTTCAATACTGTGGATGCGCAGGGCAATCCTTGCGCCGCGGCGCCGATCTTTGGCGAGGCGGACTCGATCTACAACGACGCCCAGATTCCGCAGTTGAACCTGGTGCGGCCGTATCCCCAGTTCGACGGCGCGTTCACGGGGCTGCCGCTCTTGGGAGCAACATCCACGTATCACTCGCTGCAGATCCGGTTCCAGAAACGAACCAGCCACAACCTGAGCTTCGAGGGGAACTACACTCTTTCGAAGGCGACCGATGATTCTTCCTCAGGATCGAACGCGTGGATCGGGAATTTGCAGTTCGATAACCCGCAGATCCTCGACAATTTGAAAGCAGAACACGGGATCAGTTCCAACGATGCTACCCACCGCTTTGTTCTCGCCGCAGTCTACGGCCTGCCATTTGGCCGCGGGCGCTTGATCGGGACCGAGATGAATCGTGTGGCGGACGCGATTGTGGGGGGATGGTCGCTCAATACGGTCATGACCCTGCAAACCGGGCAGCCGATCGCCATTCAGATGGCAAGCGGGCGACTTACCGATGGCAATCAGCGGCCCAACGTGACTTGTCCAAACCTGCGGACTGGAATCAACTTCTACCAGGCGGCGGCAACGGGCGCACCGTACTTGAACGAGAACTGTTTCGCTGATCCCGGGGACAACATCGCGGGGAATGCACCCCGCCATTTCTCGAACCTGCGTGGCCCGGGGATTCGGAATCTGGATCTCTCCCTCTCGAAGGAGTTCCAAATCCGCGAGGACATGAAGTTGCAGATTCGAGCCGAGATGTTTAACGCAACCAACACCCCGCGCTTCGCGTTCCCAAATGCAGGCTGGGAACTTGGCGGAAGCTTCGGCAAAGTGGAATCGACCACGGGTAACTTCCGCAAGATGCAATTCGGAGCACGGTTCCAGTTCTAGTTTGTAGAGAGTGGGGCGGATCCAGAGCATCGGATTCGCCCTTTTTTTTGTCTTGTATCTCGGGGCTAGGACGTCCTCCATGCGCCGGTGCGATTTCCTCCGGCCTCGCGACGCTTGCGCAGGTTTGTGGGTAAACCCCATTCACGCCCACGTTTTGGATCACAACTTCCCCAAGTACGATTTCGACGCAGGGTCGCGTCATTCCCAGCGAAGTACACGGACTGCAAGGGAGAAATCGGCAACAGGTTGGATCTATCGGATGCCGGCTAGCTTTCGAGACGCTGTGTTCTGGGTGGAACGGCGGCTGGGCTGGTCTTCAAGATTTCTTGCGCCCCTTCGGGGCTGCCGCCAATTCCACGCTCCCACGGCCTGTGCCGTGGGATTCTTGAGTGCTTCGACAACGCTGCTACTGTAAGGGCGTCGTCGTGTAGTCGCAGGCTGCGATCGGAGTGACCGAAGCGCGCACAACGCTATCCGCGAAAGAACAGAAATATCGCACACCAGTCTGGTTAGCAACGGCCGGGGCTCCGATCACCTGATAAGTCGAGGCTGGAGTTCCACTCACACCCACGAGTGTGAAGTTGTATCCACTCTTGCTGCCGGTCGCGAGCTGCGTATCGATCAAGCAAGCACTGGCTGGGCTGGGCGGAGCACAATTAGTACCGCCGAGCGCGCTGAGCGTGGCCGGAAAACCGACCGTCGGATACGAAGACATGTAGGAAATCATGCCGGAGTTAATGGCGCGAATCGAACCCACGGCCGATGTTTCATTGGCATTGATGCGAGCGCGTAAAAGGTTCGGGATGGCGATCGAGGCAATGATCAGGATGATCGCAACCACGATCAGCAACTCGATGAGTGAAAAACCTCTTTGTCTCTTCATTCCTTGCATTGGAAACTCCCTGGGATCATCTGAAGTCGGCTACCAGAGGCCAGTTCGGGTCTATAGGCTGACTAGAGTGACGGAATCCTACTGTACCCGAAGCGTAGCCCCATGGGATTGGCCCCGTCAAGGCCGACCATGCCAAGAAAAAAGACCAGCGCAAAAGCGTTGCAGCTTTACGCGCTGGCCTTGCACATATATCGCATTCACGCTTCTTCAAGCGCTCTAAACGCTGGGACGCATGTCGCTCGAAGTCCCCCCAGCGGCGGGGATATAGCAGTTCAGGGTGTAGTCCATCACCATGCGATCGGCGTTGAAACGCCAGCCGAGAGTCCGGATCGTGCGCTTCATACGTTTGATCCAACCACGCGGCAGGCCATCACGATCGCGATTGTAAAAAAGCGGGATCACTTCGTCCGTGAGAACGCGCATCAGGTCATCACCGTCACGCGCGTCGTGAACATCCATATTGGAATGAGTGCGGCCGGTACCGATGGCGAAGCCGTTGAGACCGTCATACGCCTCAGCCCACCAGCCATCGAGGACGGAGAGATTTAGCCCGCCATTGAGAACCACTTTCTGGCCGCTGGTTCCAGAGGCCTCGAGCGGCCGGCGTGGATTGTTCAGCCACACGTCAACGCCTTGCACGAAGTGTCGTCCCACGTTGATGTCGTAGTCTTCGACGAACGCGAACCGATCGCCAAATTGCGAATCGCGCATCAGTTCCGCAATTTGCTGGAGAACGCGCTTTCCCGGTTCATCGTGAGGATGAGCCTTGCCCGCAAACACGAATTGGACCGGCCGCTTTGGATCGTTGACCATCGATACGAGCTTTTCAAGATCACGCAAAATCAGATTGGCCCGCTTATAGGTGGCGAAGCGGCGAGCAAAACCGATGGTGAGTGCATCCGGGCTGAGAATACGCTCGAGTCTCTGAAGCGTTTCTCGTGGTTCGTCCCGGCGCGCCGCTTGCTCTACAGCACGACGACGCACAAACTCCAGCAGGCGCGATCGCAGGTTAAGATGCGTCTCCCAAAGTTCGCCGTCGTCGACGTTATCGATTCCTTCCCAGATCTTGGCTTCACTGCTGCGCAGATGCCATCCGGTACCAAGATGGCGGTCGTAGAGGCGGAACATCTGCGGAGCCAGCCACGAGGGGACGTGCACTCCGTTGGTGATATGGCCGATGGGAACACTATCTTCGGGCTTGCCCGGTGATAGTCCAGTCCACATCGCGCGTGACACCTCACCGTGCAGCGCGGAGACTGCATTGGCGCGACGCGACATGCGCAAGCCCAACACGGTCATACAGAAGGTTTCATCAGCATTGGTATCTTCGCGACCCAGCCCCATGAAGCTCTGTTGCGAAAGACCCAGCGCATCGCGCAGGGGTCCAAGATGTTCTTCAGTCAGGTCGGCCTCAAAGCGATCATGCCCGGCAGGGACCGGTGTGTGAGTCGTGAAAACGACTTCGCGGGAAACGCGAGGCACAGCTCTTTCAAAGCTGATGCCTTCGTCTTCCATCCGCATGCGCACCGCTTCGAGCACGGCAAACCCGCTATGTCCTTCGTTGAGATGGAGCACCCCAGGCTGGATGCCCATCGCCCGCAAGGCGCGCAGGCCACCTACGCCGAGCAGCAATTCTTGCCGGATACGGATGCGACGATCGCCACCATACAGGCGTGATGTGAGCGTTCTGTCTTCGGGATGATTGCCTTCGACGTCGGAATCGAGCAGAAAGAGATCGCAGCGTCCGACTTTTACACGCCAGACTTTTGCACGAATCGATCCCGCACGCGTATCGATTTGTACGACGACCGGCGCACCATTTTTGCCAATCGCGGTTTCCATCGGCAACTGGCTGACGTCCGTTTCAAGATATTCCTCGCGCTGCCAGCCGCTACGGTCCAGCCGTTGCAGGAAATATCCCTGGCCATAGAACAGGCCGACACCGACCAGCGGGATATCGAGATCGGAAGCGCTTTTGATGTGATCCCCGGCCAACACTCCTAATCCACCGGAGTAGATCGGGAGAGATTCATGAAGCCCGAACTCGGCGGAAAAATATGCAACCGGGCGCGTCCGTAAAATGCCGGCATGCCGTGCACCCCAGGTTCGCTCAGCCTCCTGATATTCCCGCAAGCGCCGATACGCGTAGTTGATACGGCTGTGCAAAGCGAGTTCAGCGGCTCGCGACTCCAACTTGGCCAGCGGAAATTCCGATAGTAGGGAAACGGGATTGTGATTGAGAGCGCTCCAACGTAATGGGTTGAGATCAAGGAACAGCCCGACCGAGTCGTGGTCCCAACTCCACCACAAGTTGCGAGCCAAAGCCCAGAGCCGTTCTTGCGAGGGAGCAATGAAACGATCGAGCGTGCGCGCTTCGCTGACGACTGGGGCGACTTGTGTCGCTGCTGCGGTCAGCATGCGAATTTCGTCTTCCGGGAAGACCCTGGGCGCCACGGTCTGGACAACCAGAACGCCTTGCAAGATTCCACGATCGATCAGCGGAACACCGAGGAACGAATGATAGGCATCCTCTCCGGATTCCTTGAAATACTTGAACCGCGGATGATTCTTGACCTCTTCGACCGCGACCGGGCGCATCTGTTCTGCCACCAGTCCTGCCAAGCCTTCGTGAATGCCCATGCGAAGCGTGCCAATACACTCGCGGCGTAATCCAAGCGTCGCGGCCAGCACCAGGTTGGCGCGATCAGGCTCGAGCAAGTAGGCCGAGCAAACGTCGGTCTCAAATCGCCGCGCGATCAAGGCCACGACATTCATCAGGGTTTCGGCGGGCTTGCCCCCCTCGGCCGCCAGATTGGCAATTTCGTCCAGCCTGAGAACGCGGCTTGCGCCTTGAAAATTCACATCCAGCTCCCGATCCTCAACTGCTTCCTGGTGTTGGTCCAAACTGGTAATGCCTCCGTAAAGCAAACTTAGGGTCTTATGGGATTTCATCGGCTGAATCAGGCAGGACTTTCCCCGAGCCTAGACCATCCCCACTCCATTTTACGGTCTGGAAGGGCAATCGACATACACCAAACTCTCTGTCGGTGAGGGGGAGTAATCGGGGATTTCAACGGACGACACCTGACCTGTACAAATGGAGCCGTTCGTATAAGATGGGCGCTATCATTCTCCGCGGGCGGCCACCCGGCCCAGGATCTCGAACTTGTATCTCAGGCCCAAAACCCTTGACGAAGCGGTGGTCCAACTTGCCCTGCCGGGAACTCAAGTCCTATCCGGCGGCACCGATTTCTATCCCTCGCTGGGGGATCGGGTCGCGCAAGACCCCGTCATGGACATCTCCGGCATCGGAGAACTTCGCGGAATATCGAGCACTGCCAGCCACATCCGAATCGGTGGCTTAACCACATGGACCGACGTGATTCGCGCTCCTCTTCCCCGCTGCTTCGATGCATTGAAGAGCGCAGCCCGTGAAGTCGGTTCAGTGCAGATCCAGAACCGGGGCACGGTTGCCGGAAATCTATGCAACGCCTCTCCGGCTGCCGACGGAGTGCCTCCTCTGCTCGCTCTGGATGCGGAAATAGAACTGACGTCGAGTGCGGCAACACGTCGCATGCCGTTGGCGGAGTTCCTTGTGGGGAACCGGAAGACACTCCGTCGCGGGGACGAACTGCTGACGGCAATCTGGATTCCGCGCACGATCGAGGAGGCGCATTCGTCATTCCTGAAACTGGGAGCGCGACGCTATCTGGTGATTTCCATCTCGATGGTGGCAGCGATCATTTCCACCATAGGCGGCCGAGTCGAAACAGCTCGCATCGCAGTTGGATCGTGCTCGGCGGTCGCTAGACGGCTACATAAGTTGGAAAGCGATTTGTCAGGCGCTTCTGTGCGCGATGGACTGAGCGCGCTTGTGACGCCGGCGCACCTCGCTCCGCTTTCTCCGATCGCCGACGTTCGGGCCACCGCTGAATATCGCCTCGATGCGTCTCTGACTCTGGCAAAACGCGCCCTTGATGCCTGCGTGGAGACCCGCTGATGGCGACAACCCACGACCTACGCGCGGGACTCGACCAGAAAATAATCGCGTTCTCCGTGAACGGACACGGTGTTTCGATCTGTACTCCACCGATGCAACGCCTCTCGCGCGTGCTGCGCGAGGATCTTGGGCTGACCGGGACCAAGGTTGGCTGCGACGCAGGTGATTGCGGAGCCTGCACCGTCCTGCTCGACGGCGATCCCGTGTGCGCGTGCCTGGTGGCGGCGGGGCAAGTTGACGGATGTGAAGTCACCACCATCGAAGGATTGCACCAATCGCCAGTCGGAATGCGGCTGCAGCAGGCATTCCTGCATCATGGTGCTGCCCAGTGTGGAGCGTGTACTCCGGGCATGCTGATTGCTGCCGCGGCGCTGCTTGAAACAAAAAGGGCACCCAGCGAAGCTGAGGTTATGGACGCCATCGGCGGCGTTTTATGCCGATGCACCGGCTATCGCAAGATTGTCTCTGCCATTCTTGATTCGCAATCGTCAGGCACGGATGAAGTCTCGCCGCCAGCTGGTGGCGCGGTCGGCCAGCGACTAGTCCGCCTCGACGGAAAGAAGAAAGTCGAAGGCAGCGAGGTTTTTGGCGCGGACGAAGTGCCCGCCGGAGCGCTATCAGTTCGAGTGATCCGCAGCCCTTACCATCGTGCGCGATTTGAGTTTGGGGATCTCGACGAATTCGTTCGGACGCATCCGGGAATCGAGGCCGTCCTCACCGCAAAAGACGTGCCTGGTAAAGACTGCTATGGAGTGATTCCGCGTTTCGCCGACCAGCCAGTGTTTGCGCACCAGGAAGCGCGTCACCGGGGTGAAGCCGTTGCGGCCATCGTGGGAGCAACAGAAGTTGTCGAAGCTCTCGACCCGGCAAAATTTCCGATCACATGGAGCGAACTGCCCGCCCTCAAAGAAATCGACGAAGCCCTGGCAACAGGAGCGCCGCGCATCCACGAGGGGCGCGAAGACAACGTGCTGGTGCGGGGACGAGTTGTCCGCGGAGATGTTGACCGGGCACTCGCCGACGCTGCCATTACTGCCGAAGGCGAATACGAGACTGGCTTCGTCGAGCACGCTTACATCGAACCCGAAGCAGGCTTCGCGCGGCGCGTTGGCGACGGAATCGAAATTCAGGCGTGCACGCAGGCGCCATACATGGACCGCGCCGACATCGCGACCATTCTCGGGATCGCTCCGGAAAAGGTCCGTATCATTCCCACTGCAGTCGGCGGAGGTTTCGGGTCGAAGCTCGATTTGTCAGTCCAGCCGTTCCTCGCGCTGGCAGCGTGGCATCTCGGGAAGCCGGTACGGATGGTCTATTCACGCACCGAGTCAATCCTCTCGACGACCAAGCGGCATCCTGCAAGAATGCGTCTGCGGGCGGGTTGCTCGCGGGACGGCAAGTTGCTCGCTCTCGATTTCTCCGCTGATTTCAACACCGGAGCGTATTCTTCGTGGGGTCCGACCGTATCGGCACGAGTTCCCGTGCATGCTTCTGGTCCTTATTATGTTCCGCACTACAGGGCGCTGACCCGGGCCGTGCACACGAACCTGGTGCCAGCCGGGGCGTTTCGCGGCTTCGGAGTGCCGCAGGCGGCCATCGCGCAAGAGCAACTCTATGATGAACTCGCGGATCGTGTGGGCATGGATCGACTGGAGTTTCGCATCCTGAATGCACTCGACAATCAGACTCCCACCGTCACTGGACAGGTGATGGGAGCGGGCGTCGGCATTCGCGCTTGCCTGGAAGCCTTGCGTCCACGATGGCAGGCTGCGCGGACTGAGGCGGCGGCGTTCAACTCCAACACCGATGCACCGCTGCGTCGCGGCGTGGGAGTGGCGGGCATGTGGTATGGCTGCGGCAACACTTCCCTTCCCAACCCTTCCACGGTTCGTATCGGATTGAAGCGCGACGGACGAATCGCACTGCACCAGGGGGCGGTGGACATTGGGCAAGGATCGAACACGATCGTCACGCAGATTTGCGCTGACGCGCTCGGCGCGCCCATTGATTGCTTTGACCTACTCTCCGGCGACACCGCGATCACTCCCGACTGCGGCAAGACTTCCGCATCGCGCCAGACATTCGTCACCGGCAAAGCCGCGCACATGGCGGGGACACAGTTGCGCAACTCGATCCGTGCGCTTGCTAAGCGTTCCGAGAGCGCGAATATTCGCTTCGAGGAAGGCCGCGTCGTCCTTGAAGACGGAGACAACTCTCACGTGCTCGATCTCGCCGGCTTGCCGCTCGATCAGCATGGATACGTGATCACTGCCGAAGCTACGTTCGATCCGCCTACGAGTCCGCTCGACCAGGATGGGCAAGGATCTCCGTATGCCGTGTTCGGGTATGGTGCACACATGGCTGAAATTGAGGTGGACATCGAACTCGGCACGGTGCGCGTTCTGAACATTACGGCGGCACATGATGTAGGCAAGGCGATCAACCCGACCCTGATCGAAGGACAGATTGAAGGCGGTGTGGCGCAAGGTCTGGGCATGGCGCTGATGGAGGAATTCTTCCCTGGCAAGGGCGAGAATCTTCACGACTACCTGATTCCTTCCGCCGGGGATATTCCGCCGATCGAATCAATCCTGATCGAAGATCCCTCGCCGGTCGGCCCGTTTGGAGCGAAAGGGATTGGCGAACAGGCCGTGATTCCAACTGCTCCCGCGATCCTGAATGCATTGCACGATGCGGCAGGAATTCGTTTACGTAAGATTCCAGCGACGCCGGACCGAGTACGGGCGGCGATTCTGGCTCAATCGAAAATGGGAGGCAAAGTTGGCTGACGACGCCATTCGTTGCGACGCTT
The DNA here is from genome assembly GCA_016196065.1 of Acidobacteriota bacterium. Taxonomy (NCBI): domain Bacteria; kingdom Pseudomonadati; phylum Acidobacteriota; species Acidobacteriota bacterium. The sequence continues at coordinate 166,235 of JACPYL010000018.1, forward strand.
GCCCCGTGCTTTGCTACATCAAGCCCGGCCGAACCGGTTCCTGCGATCGCTACGGCAATCGCGATGGACAACTCGTGCGCCTCGATCCCCACGTGATGCTGGAGCAAGCCCGATCACGCGGAGAGTCGCTGGTCCCGTTTCTTGAAAAGAGCCGCGAGTGGGACGGCACGCTCGTCCGCGACGAAGATACATTCGTGACTGCGATTGGCGCGGGTACAACCTATCCCGACTACAAGCCAGCGCCGTTCATTATTTCATCGGAAGTTGCAGGCATCGATATGGTCACAATCGTTACCGAAGGGATCTTCAGTTATTGCGGCGTGAAGCTGAAGATCGACACCGACCGGCATTTGGGAGCTGAATGCAACACGGTGCGGGCACAGGGTGAAGCCGTCGGCCATGTGACCACGGGCGAATATGGATCGCAGATGCTCTCTCTCGGCGGCGTGCGCCACCTCACCGGCGGCAGCCGCCAGGAGGGAACGGCGACTTGCGACGCACTTCTGAATCTGTGCAATGGCAAGGCCGTCGAATTAGAGATCGATGGCGGCGCAAAGGTGGTAGTTCAGGCCGACAAGCCGCCGATTGTTGATGGCATGCAAGAAGAACGCATGCGCGTCGGATGCGGCTCTGCAACGATCGGCATGTTTGCCAAGCAGTGGTTCGGCAAAGTCGATGAGGTCGTGGTGGTCGACGATCACATCACCGGAGTGCTCTCGGAACATCAAGCGGGGAAATTGTTGGGCGTCGCTGAAACTGGCATCAAGCTGCTGGGGCGGCGGTCCACTCCAGGGAGATATTTCAGAGTCGCCGAGCCCGGCACATCCTGGGGAGGAACGAACATTTCCGACCCGCTCTCGATCCTCGCTCCATTCGATCCGAAAGTGGCGAAACCGGGGTTGCGTTTGTTGATGGTCAGCACCACGGGAGAACAGTTCGCATATTTTGAATTGGACGAGACGCTGCAACCCATCGAAAAAGATTTGCCAACACCGTTGCGGGAGTCAGTCCAGCGCATCAGGGAAAATTGCGAACCAGCGCTCTGCACCGTTCTGTTTATGGGTGGAGCAGGTGGATCGCTGCGAGCGGGTGTCACTGAAAATCCGGTGAAGCTCACCCACTCTGTACGAGAGGCGTTGACTCGCGTGACGTGCGGCGGCGCGCCTGTGTACGTGTGGCCGGGCGGCGGGATCACGATCATGGCAGACGTAAGCCGGATGCCCGCTAACGCCTTCGGCTATGTGCCCACACCCGCGCTGGTGGCTCCGATTGAGTTCACTTTGAAATTGTCGAATTACAAAACTCTGGGCGGCTACATGGATCACGTGAGGCCGTTGCGTTCGATCCAACGCGACAATGAAGCGCAACGGCGTGTGACGTCCCGAGTCGACAATCCTTGGCCACTTCGAAAAACGGGTGCGGAAGAATGAACACACGCGCTCGGATCCGACTGCTCCCCGACGGCCGCCGCCTGCACCTTCACGATGGTCCCATCGATCTCGTGATCGAAGCCTTCGGCGCTCCTTCTGAAGTTGAGGCGAGCTATCGCGCCGCAAGCGAACGTTTTCTCACGATTCTGGACGAACTGTGCGGTGAACTCAAATTCCTTCGGCAACCGACCCAGGCGGATGGGGCGTCACCGCAGGGATCGGTTGCGCGCAGGATGGTGAATGCGGTCTCTCCCTACGCTTCGGCAATTTTTATTACACCGATGGCCGCCGTAGCAGGAGCCGTGGCTGAAGAGATTCTCTGTTCGATGACGTATGCGGCGGAACTCGCGCGCGCCTATGTGAACAACGGCGGCGACATCGCGCTTCACATGGCTCCCGGAGAAAAGTTCGTAGTAGGAATGGTCGATCGACCCGAGCGCCCATCACTGTTCGGGACAACTACGATCAGCTCAAATGATCCGGTACGCGGCATCGCGACCAGCGGCTGGCGCGGCCGGAGTTTCTCCCTCGGAATTGCCGATGCGGTCACGGTGCTCGCCGACAATGCCGCGATGGCGGACGCGGCAGCGACAGTCATTGCCAATGCCGTAAACTTGCCGGGGTATTCGAAGATCAAGCGGGTTGCCGCTTGTGAACTCGCGCCCGACAGCGATTTGGGCGAACTTATGGTCACGCAATCGGTGGGTGAACTGAGTCCTGCTGAGATTCACGATGCGCTATCGGCGGGGTTCCGAAAGGCAGAACAGCTTCGAAGCGAGGGATTGATTCGTTCCGCTGCGCTTAAACTCCAAGGAGAGACGTACATTTCCAGCCAAGAGCGTAACGCCAGTACGATCGCCACTTCATTCCACGGGAGTTTGATTCATGCCTGAGGTTCAGGTTCGCAAGAAATTTCTCTCGGTCGAGGAGATTTTCCACGAGGGCGGTCCCATTGCGGCGACACCTCTGCGCAGAGCGGCAGCGCTGGTCGTGATTAGAAATCCGTTTGCCGGGTCGTATGTTGAAAAAATCGAAAGCTTCATGGACGACCTGAAGCCGCTTGGCTTGGAAATGGCGCGATCGCTTGTGAAGGCACTGGGCGGCGATGGGAAAGTGATCGAAGGCTACGGCAAAGGAGCGATTGTTGGATCGGCGGGCGAGATCGAACATGGCGCCCTGTGGCATGTCCCCGGCGGTTATGCGATGCGCGAGGTTTTGGGCGGTGCCAAGGCAATTGTCGCTTCCACCAAAAAAGTTGGCGGCCCCGGCACACGACTCGACGTGCCGATCACGCATATCAATGCGTCGTACGTACGCAGCCACTTTGACGCAATGGAGGTTGGCATCACCGACGCTCCGCGCGCCGATGAAATTCTCTTGGCATTGGTGATGACGACTGGCTCTCGCGTGCACGCTCGCGTGGGCGGACTGAAAGCGTCCGAGATTAAGGGAGAGGATGGACTCCGATGAAAGCCAAGATTCGCAAGATCGCGACGTTTGTCGAAGAGACGGTCACGGAGATGGAGCGCACGATCACTCCGCCAACACGGCGGGCAGCGGCGGTGGCGGTCATTGAGAATCCTCTGGCGGGAAAGTACGTCGAGGATTTGTCGGAGCTGATGGAGATCGGCGAAGAATTGGGCGAACTGCTCACGCAGCGGGCGGTTTCAGCGCTTGGGATCGCGGGGCCGGCGGCGGAGAGTTATGGCAAGGCAGCTGCCGTGGGCGAAAATGGCGAACTCGAACATGTAGCAGCGATCTTGCATCCGAAGCTGGGAACTCCCGTGCGGCGCGTGCTGGGAAAAGGCGCGGCCTTAATTCCATCATCGAAGAAGCGCGGCGGACTGGGCGTGGTGCTCGATATTCCTCTAGGACATAAGGACGCGGCTTACGTGCGCAGTCATTTTGATGGGATGGAAGTGCGGATCAACGATGCTCCACGCGCGAATGAGATTATGGTGGCGATTGCGGTGACGGATAGCGGGCGTCCTCTGGCGCGAGTGGGCGGGCTGACCAAGGATCAGATTAAGGGCGAGGATGGACTGAAGTGAATTGTGTTAACGTAGGCCGCAACAAGAGAATGTTTGGGTTGACCTCTGTCCCGCTATAGTAGAAGCGAGTCAACATGACTATTTCGAAACATACGGAAGAGACATATTGGCTCCACATTAAGCTACAAGGAAAACGTCGCTTCCGGTTTCGCACCACACTCGGCAGCATTTTCGTGTGGCTGATCGTCTTGCCCGTGGCGGAACTATTTAGGCACCAAGAACATGCTTTTTCGGCCCAATTCTTTGTTATATGGCTGGTCCTACTCCCGATCTTCCTGTTTGAGGGATATTTGAGGGCCGGATGGCTGTGGAAGGATTTCGAGAAGAAATTTCCCCAAGATACTTATCACCCATGAGACTCTCTCTACGATCGTTCGCAGTTCTCTTTGCCTCACTGGTCCTGGCCTCGCAGTTGCTCTATACGCAATCTAAGGTCTCCGCCGACGTTCTCGTCACCGGCGGCATGGTCGTCACCATGGACGGGCCGCGCGCGATACTCGACGACGGTGCCGTGGCGATTACGGGCGACACGATCGTTGCAGTCGGACCGCGCGCTGATATTGAAGCAAAGTACACGGCAAGACAGACCATCGACGCAAAGAATTCGCTCGTTCTCCCGGGCTTCGTCAACGGGCACACGCACGTCCCCATGACGCTTTTCCGCGGCATCCACGATGATGTCACGCTCAATGACTGGCTCTACAAATACATCTTCCCGGCGGAAGCAAAGAATGTAACCGAAGAATTTGTCCGCTGGGGGACGCGACTGGCAGCGGCGGAACAGATTCGCTCCGGCGTCACGACGTTTGCCGACATGTACTACTTCGAAGATGCTGTAGCGGAAGAAACGAAAGCTGCCGGGATGCGCGGCGTGCTGGGCGAGACGTTTATCGATTTCCCGGCGCCGGACAACAAAACCAACGCCGCGATGCTCGAGTACACGGAAAAATTCCTAAAGAGGTGGCAGGGCGATCCGCTGATTCATGCGGCTCCTGCACCGCATTCGATCTACACGTGTTCGCAGAAGACATTGCAGGACGCAGCGGCGCTGGCGCGCAAGTATCACGCGCCGATTCTGATTCACACTTCGGAGATGAAGAAGGAGTGGGACGACAGCCTGAAAAATAGTGGGATGTCTCCGGTGCAGTATCTGGACAAGATCGGGCTGCTGGGGCCGGATGTGGTTTCGGCACACTGCATTTTTGTCGACGAGGCGGACCGTAAGACTCTGGCGGCGCGGGGTGTGGGGTGCGTGCATAATCCGTCGAGCAACATGATGATTGCCAGCGGAGTTTCTCCGGTGCCGGAAATGCGTGCTGCGGGAATCGCGGTGGGCCTCGGCACTGACGGCCCGGCGGGTAGCAATAACGATCTCGACATCATGGAGGAGATCGACCTGGCGGCGAAGTTGGCGAAGATTACGAAGATGAGTCCCCTGGCTCTGAATGCGAAGGCGGTGGTGGAGATGGCTACCATCGACGGGGCGCGGGCTCTGCACATGGAGAAAGAGATTGGGTCACTCGAAGTTGGCAAGAAGGCGGATTTGATTTTGATCAGCCTCGATGAGCCTAATGCGGTACCGATGTATGACATCTATGCGGCGATTGCGTACTCGCTGAAGGGGTCAGACGTGAAGACGGTCGTGATCGGCGGGCGCGTCGTGATGCGGGATCACAAGCTGCTTACAGTGGATGAAGCGGCGGCGATTGCGAAGGCTCGGGAATATAAGAAGTCGATTGCGGCTTCGCTCGGGATGGAATGAGTTCGACACACAATGCGACGGGAATCCACTCAACGATGCCCATCCGCCCCTTAGCTATTGAAACGTACAGGGTTCGCCTCGTGACGTAACCTTTTACAATAGGCAATGATGATGGAGCGAACACGATTTCCGAGGGCAATCGATCCGGCACGAGTCGGCAAATATCGCGCATCTAGCTACGCCGGGGGAGGATTTGTCTGGGATGCTGTCTTGGAATATCGCGTGTGGTGCCATCCTGAGCGCGGCGCACCTGACAGAGCAGATGGAAGCGATTATTACCGCGCATTCACCTCCTACCCCGCCGCCCTTCGGTTTTCAATGGAATCCCGAGGAGCAGAAAAGCCACTTGCTCTAATCCTGCAGAAGGAACACATCGCAGAACCAAATCCAGGCCAGTATACCCATATAAAGAAACGACGAATAACGGAATGGCCTGTCGCGTTTCTGTCTCGTCCTCGCCGTACGAAGAACACCATTCCTGACTTCCTTTCCCCCAGCGCGCCAGCAAATCGACTTGCTATTTTGCGCGGCCTAGTACGAAAGCGAAGCTAGGCGATTCCAGATGATTCAAGTACTCAGACGGCTAAACTCATTAGTCTGCAGCTTCACTAGCGCTCCACCACCACTGGCACCATCCCCGCTGGTGGCGTGTTCCGGCTCCGCTGAATACTGACCGCCCCATCAATCACAACCATCCCGATCCCTGGCAGATCTCCTTTCTGAATGCTGTCGAGCAGATCCTTCCCTGCCGAGTGCTGCGCTTTGTCCATCAATACAAAGGAGGCTTCACGGCCGGGCGCGATGAGGCCGCAATTCAGTTTGCGCATTTTGGCGGTGTTGCCGGTGGCGAGGCAGATCGCTACTTCGGCAGGAATGTCACCGAGCGCGGAGAGCATCGCGATCATGCGGATGATTCCCAGCGGCTGCACGCCCGATCCGGCGGGAGAATCTGTTCCCAGAATCACGCGGTGCAGTTGGTTCAGTTCACGCGCCGTGCGCAGCGCGAGCAGTCCGGCGCGCTCGTTGCCGTTGTGGACGATCTCTAACGCGCGGGTGGATTTCTCGCAGAGTGCTGTGATCTGATCGTCCGGCAGCGCGGTGTGGCCGCCGTTGACGTGGCCGATTACGTCGGCGTCGGTTTCAAGGACCATGTCTTTGTCGATCAGGCTTGATCCCGGGATCGATGGGCCTCCGGTGTGAATGGTGCTCTGGATACCGTATTTGCGGGCCCAGCCGACCATCTGGCGGGCGGTCTTACCGTCCTTCACACTTCCCAGTCCGACTTCTCCGAGAATGGTGACTCCGGCGGCGGCGAGTTCCTTGAAATCGTCCTCCACCATTCCATGCTCGATGACCGGCGCCCCCGCATAGATTTTCACGCCGCCCGGACGAAACGCATGGAATGCGCGTTGCGCGAAGATGGCCATGGCCTTGAGTCCGACAACATCCTTCGGACGTCCCGGCGTATGCACTTCTCCGGCGGACACCATCGTAGTCACGCCGCCGTGGAGATAGCTGTCGATCCAGCCGAGTTGATTCTGGCGGGGAGTCCAGTCGCCGCAGACGGGATGGACGTGGCTGTCAATGAGGCCGGGCGCGAGCGCGACACCTTTGGCATCGATGATCGTGGTCGCGCCGGAAGTGTCGATATCTTTTTCTTTGCCTACGGCGGTGATGCGAGCGCCGACTGCTACGACGGTGTCGGCGTCGAGGAGCGGCTGATCGAGATCGCCACTCAGCAGGAGTCCGATGTTACGAATGACGAGTTTCGTTTGAGAAGTGGGCTTTGCGGCTTCACCGTGGGCCATGAGTTTCTTCTTTCCTGCCGATGCGATTTATCATTAACTACTGTCAAAGCGTTCAGCGAGCGGAGGACGAAATGGTATCCCGCAACTTCATTTTTTGGGAAGTGGATGTGCAGAGAGACTTCATGCTGCCCGGCGGACAGCTCTATGTGCCCGGCGCCGAAAAGCTGTTGCCGAATATCCGCAAATTGACCGATGCAGCGCGGCGCGATGAAGTGTTTCTGGTTTCGCATGGGTGCTTCCATCCCAAAGACGACCCGGAGTTTCAGCAGTTCCCTCCGCATTGTATGAAAGGCACGCCGGGCGCGGACTTTGTGCCGGAGGCACTCGCGGATCGCGTGGCTCGGGTGGAGAACCTGCCTTCGGCAACATTGCCGGCCGATCTCTCGCAGTTTCAGCAGATCGTTTTGGAAAAACAGACTTTGGATATCTTTCAGAGCCGGCATGCGGAGTCACTGGTGGAGCGACTCGGCTCGGCGGCGGAGTTTGTCGTGTTTGGGGTGGTGACCGAATTTTGCGTGGGTTTCGCGGCGAGGGGACTGCTGTCGCGGAATCGGCGCGTGTCTGTGGTGCGGGATGCGATTGAGACTCTGGATGCGGGTGCCGGAAACAGAACTGTTGCGGAGTTGCAGAAGATGGGGGCACGGGTCGTGACCACGGACGAGGCGCTGGCCAGGCTCCGGGGAACCTCCGTGTCCGAAGCCGAAGATCGAAGACGGCGCTAGTCGCTGCGGTGAACCGCGCCACCCAAAAGCAATGTCTTGAGCGGTGAGTCATTCTTGCTCCGCACAAAGTCAGTCGTCAGGTATCGACCTCGGCGGCTGAAGCCGCGCTCTAGTGCGACAGAATCGCAGCGCTAAAGCGCTGCGCCACCCAAAAACAAAATCTCGAATTACTGACTTCAGGGTTCGGCACGCATGAAGGTGTGCCCTTTTCAAAGCAGACCCTCTCGCCTTGGCTCCTACATCAGCATGCCAGCGATGGAAGCGGACATCAGGTTTGCCATCGTGCCCGCGAGCATAGCTCGGACGCCAAGGCGCGCCAGTTCGCCCTTTTTATTTGGCGCCAAGGCTCCAATGCCACCGATTTGAATTCCGATCGAACTTAGGTTCGCAAACCCACAGAGCGCAAAGGTCGCGATGGTGAAAGAGCGCGGATCGAGGATTCCTTTCATCGGACCGAGCTTGGAAAATGCGACCAGCTCATTCAGGACCATACGCGTGCCCAGCAGCGACCCAATCGTGGGGCAATCGCGCCACGGGATGCCGATGAGCCAGGCGATCGGAGCAAAGACCACACCCAATATGCTCTCCAGGCTCTGCGGGAACCATGCAATGTGATTGTGAGTCCAGCCGAAGACCCCATCGACCAGCGCGATCAGTGCAAGGAACGAGATGAGCATCGCCGCGATATTTAAGGCAAGATGTAGGCCGTCCGTCGTGCCGCGCGAGATCGCTCCGAGCAGGTTCTCTTCTTTGTCGGATTTCTCTTCGTCAGAGTCCATTACAACGCGGCCGGCTGTTTTGGGTTGCCCGGTTTCGGGGACCAGCATTTTCGCCATCAGCAATGTGCCGGGCGCGGTCATGATCACTGCGCTCAGCAGATGCTTGGGATCGATCCCAAAGAAAATGTATGCGGCCATGATCCCGCCGGAGACATGCGCCATGCCGCTGGTCATCACCGTCATCAGTTCTGACCGCGTCAAGTCTTTTAGAAACGGACGAATGGTCAGTGGCGCTTCGGTTTGTCCCATGAAAATAGAAGCGGCAACGTTCAGGGATTCAGCACCGCTTGCACCCATGACCCGTGTCATGATCACGGCCGCAATCCGGATGATGAACTGCATGATGCCGTAGTGGTAAAGAACGGCAAAAAATGCCGCAATGAAGATCACCGTGGGCAATACGCCGAACGCGAAGTAGCCGAACTGGGAGCCGGGGTTGGCGAGATCGCCGAAGACAAAGTGCGATCCAAAGTACGCGTAGGACAGAAGCTTCGTGACATAGTTGCCCGCTCCTTGAAAGAGCGCGCGTCCGGCGTCAACTTTCAGAACGAACACCGCAAACACGAACTGTAATCCCAAGCCCCAGGCGACGGTCTTCATGCGAATCGCCTTGCGGTCGGTGGAGAAAGCGTAGGCCAGGCCCAGCATCGCAAGGAGGCCGAGAATGCCAGTGAACCGTCCCATTTAGTGTCCCCCTTTGTGTATCGCTCGATGGATCAAGGCAGGCTTGTGGCCCACGGCCGCATCTGAAATCGTGTAACTCTGTTCGAGTAATTTTTTTGCGCCGGCGGCTTGTGCGTCGGAATGGCAGTGGATCGTGCACAGCGGTTCGCCTGCCGACACCTGGTCGCCAATCTTCTTGTGTACAACAATTCCCACAGCCGGATCGACGGAATCTTCCTTACGCTCGCGCCCGCCGCCAAGGATGACGCAGGCTGTGCCGACTCGCTCACACTGGATCGCGCTTACGTATCCAGCGCGCGGACTGGAAATGTCGATGCTGTGTTTAGCCGTTAGCAGCCGCGATGGATCGTCGACCACTCTGGGATCGCCACCCTGCAACTCCACCATCTGCCGGAACTTGACCAATGCTTTGCCGGATGCAATCGTTTGCTCGGCGAGTTGCCGGCCCTCGGCGACAGACTTTGAGGCTTGTCCGAGATAGAACATCCAGGCGGCCAGCTCCAGGCAAAGTTCACGCAGATCGCGCGGCCCACCACCACATAGGACTTCGATCGACTCGATGACTTCGAGCGCATTGCCAACCATCCTGCCCAGCGGTTGATCCATGTTGGTGATCAGGGCGACCATCTGCTTTCCCATGCGTTCGCCGGTTTCGACCATCAACTCGGCGAGGAACACGGCGTCTTCTTCCTTCTTCATGAACGCGCCCGATCCGGTCTTCACATCGAGGACGAGCGCGTCCGTTCCCTCGGCGAGTTTCTTGCTCATGATCGACGCGCAAATCAGGTAAGGGCTTTCCACCGTCCCCGTCACGTCGCGCAGCGCGTACAGCCTGCGGTCGGCAGGAGCGATCTTCTCCGTCTGGCCGATCATCGAGCAGCCGCAAGTTTCCAGGACGCGATGAAACTCCGGTACTGATAGCCCAACGCGGAAGCCGGGAATGGATTCCAATTTGTCCAGAGTGCCGCCCGTATGTCCCAGACCGCGTCCGCTGATCATCGGAACGTAAAGACCGGCAGCTGCCACGAGAGGCGCAAGAATCAGCGAAGTCTTGTCTCCCACGCCGCCGGTCGAATGCTTGTCGACTTTTTTGGCAGGCAGAAAGCTCAGATCGAGCACTTCGCCAGAATGCAACATCGCGTTGGTCAAGAACGCTGTCTCTTCGCCGGTCATGCCGCGAAGAACGACTGCCATCAGCCACGCCGCAATCTGGTAGTCCGGAACGGTACCGCGCGTGCAGCCGTCCACTAGAAAATCGATTTCGGGGCGCGACAAAGCACCGCCATCGCGCTTCCTGCGGATGAGGTCGGCGACTCGAAATGTCGGCAGCGAAGAACTGGGTTCAGTCACGCGGAAATACTCCCCGGGGTAGACGATCGGACGAGTCTTTGAAGCGGCGCAATTGTAAACCTTCGAGCCGGGAAATACGAAAAATTGGAGACCGAGAATGGAGCTGATAGATGCGGGTCCCGGCAAATTATCCGCTCGCGTCGAGGCTCTGTGAGGCGGCACAAAACCGCTTGACTTTAAGAAGGCGATCCAGTTAGATGGCGGGACTGTAAAAAAGGGACGCTCCAGTTTCACTTGCGCAGTGGAGAGTCCATTCGCTCGCGTCCGAGCGACCAACGTGGGGTGACCAATTTATGATGAAACGAAGCGCGCTGCTTACCATCGTTGTTTTGTCCATCTGCCAATTCCTCTATAGCCAAGCCAACGGAAGTTTCTCCGGCACAGTCACGGATAAAACCGGGTCAGTCATTGCGGGCGCGACCGTAAAAGTCACGTCCGAGGCCACGGGCATCTCGCGTGACGCAAAAACGGATGCGTCGGGACACTATTCCGTCCCATTGCTGCCTGTCTCGGATTACACCGTCCGCGTAGACTCACAGGGCTTTCAGGCTGCCGAACAAAGGAATGTCAAATTGCAGATCGACGAACACCGCGAGTTGGACTTCTCACTCGCTCCAGCGTCGGTCAGTCAAACCGTGGACGTAAGCGCCGAAGAAGTAGCTGTGCAGACCACGAATCCGACTCTTGGTCAGGTCATTACCGAGGAACAAGTCGCCCAGTTGCCGCTCAATGGCCGCAATTTCGTTCAGTTGGCGACGCTTACTCCGGGCACTACGCAAGAGACCAATCCCAACAGCTTCTTCAACGGCGGACCCAGCAGCGAAGTTTCGACGCGCGGTTCTTTTTCGCTTTCAGTCGGCGGATCAAGAGCCAGTGCCACGGACTGGTTGCTCGACGGCAATGACAACAACGAACTAACTGCCGGAGGTATCGCGATCATCCCTTCGATTGACGCCATCCAGGAATTCAAGGTCCTTACCTATAACTACTCGGCGCAATATGGAACCCGCGCGGGCCCGACGGTAATTCTGTCGACCAAGGCGGGCGGCAACAAGTTCCACGGCTCGCTGTTCGAGTTTCTCCGCAATACCTCGTTTGATGCCAAAAGCTTTTTTGCGCAAAAAGTAGAGAAATTCAATCTCAACCAGTTTGGTGGATCCCTTGGCGGCCCGATCGTAAAGGACAAGACTTTCTTCTTTATCGACTACGAGGCAAAGCGGTCGCGGCAGGGCAACAACTTCCTGGGAATCGTACCCACGCAAGAAATGCGGAATGGCGACTTCAGTCACACAATCACGGGAGCTGACAACCCAATCGGGTACATTCACAATCCGTTTGTTACGGGAGCCGACAATACAAACTTCCAGTGTGACGGCGAAGGATCTCCGATTCCGGGAAATGCCGACGGTTCGCAAGCTCCCGGTGTGGATTGCAACAAGATTCCCGGCAACTTGCTTGATCCGGCGGCAGCCCAAATGCTGGCTTCCACGGATTTCTATCCTTTGCCCAACACGGACCCGGCAGTGAGCAACGGGAACAACTTCATCAATGCTCCTTCAAGGAAGGTTGACGAGGGGAAATTCGACATCCGGCTGGATCACAATTTTTCCTCTAAGGACTCGCTGTTCGCGCGGTTTAGCTATGACCAAGCGACGGTGTTCATCCCTGGCGGATCTCCAGGATTTGCCGAAGCCAATGCCTTCGGCAGCACGCAGGACATTGACAACCATGGGCGTAACGTCTCACTTTCCGAGACCCACATTTTCTCGGGGAACAGCATCAACCAGTTCAGTGCAGGTTATAACCGCATATTCAATCACATTCGTTCCAAGGGGAGCGGGACCTGCATTTCCGAACAACTGGGTATTCCGGGAGCGAACCTGGGTGGAATCAGCTGCGGGTTGACGTCCATGATCATCGGGGGCGGTTTCTGGTCTCTGGGCGATCGCGGGTTTGCACCGTTCCAGGGTGGTACGAACGTGTTCACGATCGCGGATTCGTTCGACATGATCCGCGGGAAGCACAACATCAAGATTGGCGGCGAGCTGCGCATCAACCAATTGAACGTGGCCACCAACGCATTTCAAGATGGATTCCTTGTCTTCACGAACGCGTGGGCGGGCGATAACATGGCGAATTTTGCCCTCGGCTTGCCCGACTTGGCTCTCCATGATCAGACCTTTAAGGGCTCAACGACAGGCCGGCGCTGGAAGCTGTTCCGCCCGTACATTCAAGACGACTGGCGTGTAACTAACAACCTGACATTGAACCTCGGCTTGGCTTGGGCCCTCGTGACCCCCGTCACCGAAGCTCAGAATCGCCAAGCGAATTTTGACTTTGCAACCGGCAAGTTCCTCATTCCGGGGCAGGGTTCTGACTCCAGAGTTGGCGTGCAATGGGACAAGCGCGCCTTTGAGCCACGTATCGGGTTGGCATGGAAGCCCTTTGGAAGCAACAAGACTGCGGTCAGAGCTGGCTACGCGATCTTCCACGATTCTTCCTGGAACCAGGGAGGGCAGGGCTTGTGGGAGAATCCACCCTTCTTCGCGGAATCCAATTTCGCGGCATTCTTCCCCGATGCATGCCCGTTCGAACTAGCTGCCTGCCATCAGACATTCGACTTGGCAGCAACTGGCAAAGGGATTTCTCCAAGTGCTCTTTGTCCAGCTGAGACGTGCGCATCGGGATTCCCAATCATCTCTCAGCCCACCGACCCGGCCGACTTTGGCGGCAACATCTTCTCGCAGAATCTCGACTTCAAAATGGGAACGGTGCAGCAGTACAACTTCAACGTCGAGCGTCAGTTACCGGGCGATATCGTGTTAACGGTTGGCTACGCGGGGTCGAAGAGTACACACATCCTGGTGGATGGACAAAACTTAAACGTGAAGTCTCCCTCTGCCTGCGATCCAGGCGACCCGACGTTCGACCCCAACTACAAGCTTGGTTGCGGTCTGGGGAACACGGTCGCGTACCCGCAGTTCGGGAACATTCAGAACATTAACGACATCGGTTCAGCACGATATGATTCGCTACAAATCAAAGCCGAGACCAAGAGTGCTCGGCACGGCCTTTATGCCCTGCTGAGCTACACTTACGCTCGAGCGTTCGACAGCGGCTTCTCCGATGGCCTTGGAACCGGCACGGGAGCTACCTACTTCCCGCTGCCCGGCACTTCCAAGGGGGATTGGGCGCTCTCGCAAATCCACCTCAATCACAACTTCTCGGCGAGCGTGATCTACGATTTGCCTTTCGGGAAGGGCAAGGAATTCGGAAACAGCTGGAGTACACCGGTCGATGCCGTTCTCGGTAATTGGCAGATCAACGTCATTGAAAGGATCACTTCAGGATTTCCCATTTTCATCACGACCAGCAACAACACAACCGGAGTAAGTTTCGCCAACAACGGAAACAACTCCATCCGGCCCAACCAGACTTGCAGCGGGAAGATCGGCAATCCAACTCCGGCTAAGTGGTTTAACACGGATTGTTTTGAAGACCCAGCACCAGGGCAGCTTGGCACCGCCGGTCGATCCCCTCTCTATGGCCCAGGCTTCGTGAACACTGATTTTTCTGTGGTTAAGCAGTTCACATTGCTTCGCGAGAGAGGTGTGAATCTGGAATTCCGTGCGGAGTTTTTCAACTTGTTCAATCACGCGCAATTCTTCCAACCGGACAGTGACCTAGCCTCTGGCACGTTCGGCAAGATTTCGCAGACTGTGAACAACGCTCGATTGACACAGTTCGCTCTCAAGCTGCATTTCTAGAGCGTACGGCGGGCGGATATCAACCTCGGGCAGACTGAGTTTCTGGAAACCATCCAGACAGTCAGTCTGCCCTCAATTTTGTAATCGACAGTCTCGCGAGGAAACATGGTTCGCTTTCCAAAGAGTGCCTTCGCGTTCTTGCTGGTTAGTCTGTTCGCAGTTCCCGCCTCCTCCCAGAAGGTCAAAGTCATCGTCGACCAGGACGCCCGCGGTCCCGGCACCAGCGACCAGCAAGCAATTCTCGTCTTTCTCAACTCGGAAAAGTTTGACGTGCTGGGCATCACCACTGTGAGCGGCGATCAGTGGGTACGGGAAGAGACGCAGCATGTGCTGCGGATGCTGGAAGTTGCCGAACGGACGGATGTGCCCGTCATTCAGGGAGCTGAGTTTCCTCTGCTGAATTCCAAAGAGGAGTCCGAACGCTGGGAAGCTCTCTACGGCAAGCTGGAATACAAGGGCTGCTGGACGGAGCATTTCGCGGCAAAGAGGTCGACCATCTATGACGAGCCCTATCACGCGCCTGACGTGATCCCTCCGATGCAGGAAGGCGCTCCGCACGTTCAGGTAGCTCCTGGCACTGCGGCTGAGTTCATCGTCAAGATGGTGCATAAGTACCCCGGAGAGGTCGTCCTGTGGGCCGGGGGACCCCTTACAAACTACGCCCTGGCTCTGAAGCTGGATCCGGAAGTGGCTACGCTGGCAAAAGAGTTTGTCCTGATGGGTGGCGGGTTGTATGCCGACAAGGGGGCCATCGATCCGGGAGCGCTCGATGCACGGCGCGAGTTCAACTGGTGGTTTGATCCGGAAGCGGCTCGCATCGTCCTGCGCGCTCCGTGGAAGAAAATGACGATCACGCCGGTCGATATTTCCGTCAAGACGCGCTTCACGACGGAAATGAAAGCGACGATCGCGAAAGCGGGCACTCCAGTCACGCAATATCTCGACAAATATTCCCTGCCCGGCTACATGTGGGACGAGATTGCTGGCGCGGCGATGATCGATCCATCGATTATCACCGGGCAAAAGCAACTCTACATGGATATCGACGTCGATCACGGCCCGAGCTATGGCAAGACGCTGTTCTGGGACGCCAAGACTAAGGTTCCTCCCTATATGCGGCTGGCCAATGTCCAGTTCGACATCGACGCGGAAAAGTTCTACAAAATCTACATCGACTTGATGACGCGGGCGCCGCACAAATGACGAAGCAATCCACCATCCGATGGACAGTCGCAATCTTCCTGCTGGCAAACTGCATCGCGATGGCGGAGCAGCGCCGCAAGGTCATCATCAACGAAGACTTCTCGGGACCCGGCGGCAGCAACATGCAGACGCTGCTTGTTTTGGTTCAATCTCCGCAGGTCGAAGTACTGGGAATAACCGTCGTCAGCGGCGACCAGTGGCGCGACGAAGAAGTTGCCCACACTCTCCGATTGCTGGAGATCATCGGCCGGTCTGACATTCCCGTCATGGCCGGAGCCGCATTTCCACTGGTCCGCACGCGGGAAGAATCGCAGTTGTGGCAGCAACGGTATGGAAAAGTCGGTTACGCGGGCGCATGGGATACCCGCTGGTGGCACGAGCACGACGTCATTCCTCCCATGGCAGAAGGCCAACCAACCACCAAGGTTGCCGATGAGGATGCCGCGCACTTTCTGATCCGAATGGTGCGCAAGTATCCACACGAAGTCACCATCTATGAGGGCGGCCCTATGACGAACCTGGCGCTCGCGACTTCCCTTGATCCGCAGTTCCCCGAGTTAGCGCAGGAACTCGTCTTCATGGGGGGCAGCCTTGCGCCGGTGAGCGACAGTCCCGAATTCGACAACACTCCGCGTCACGAATTCAATTTCTGGTTTGATCCGGAAGCAGCGCAGATCGTATTGCGCGCCCCCTGGAAAAAGATCGTCTGCACACCGACTGATGTTTCCGTAAAGACGCATCTCACATCGGCGCTTGTGAAACAGATCGAGGCGAGCGGCACTCCCCTGGCGAAGTACTTGTCGCGCTTTGCAATGTACAACCCCGGCGCCGACATTATGTGGGACGAACTTGCGGCAGCCGCGTGGATCGATCCGACGATCATCACGAAGAAAGAAACTCGCTTCATGGGCGTCGATCTGGACCACGGGCCCGGATACGGAAATACGCTGACGTGGAGCGACAAAGTCAAACCGGCAATGACCGTGCAGCCAGTGGAGATTCAGGTGGATCTGGACACGGAGAAATTTTACAAAATTTTTGTCAGCCTGATGAGCGCACCCACTCCCAACGCACACTGACGGTTTACGGCTTGTCGGGATGAGCCGCGGGCTGTGGGTCGCGCAGCGCAACTACAAATTGCGGGATTGCCAACCGCTCGCGTTCGGCCTCGGCAGCGGCCATCTTGGACGACAGTTCGTACAACTTCAATTCCTGTTGAGCTTTCCCTTTCTCTCCCGCGCGCCGGTACGCTTGCGCCAATCGATAGTGCGGTTCCTCCATCTGTGGATTCACCTCCGCCGCCCGCTGGAACGCGGCAATCGCCTTGGACGAATCTCCCGCATCTGCGTAGATGATTCCCCGCAACAAATACGCAGGCCCCAGCTTTGGGTCGAGATGCACAGCGGCGTCCAGGAGGGACGCTACGTGAGTCTTGACTGCTGCATCTGCTGTGCCTTGAGCAGGCTTCCAGAGAGCGGCAGCATAGTAATAGTTCGCAAGCGCATTCTGCGGGTAGAGGCGGACAAATCGGGCCAGACGGTCGATCACGGCCACGGAGGGGACCACGCCGGCATTTTGCATCTTCGCAAGAAAGAGGTAGGGCGCCTGATCCACGGGATTCGAATCCGATGCCGCACAAATGCAATCAGTAGCCTTTTCGTAAGACCCGCGCGCATACCATGCGACTCCGAGTCCAATCAGCATCCGCACTGAATTTGGGAAGAGCCGATTCCCTCTTGTGAAAACTTCGATAGCGGGGTCGTGAGCACGATGTGCCAGAAGTTCTGTTCCCCAATCGAAGAGATACGGTTCGGTCGGGCTCAGTTCGGCGGCGCGCTGATATTCGCGGACGGCCTCCAACGGACGCTTCAGTTCTTCTTCAATACCGCCAAGTTGATGATGTAACGCGGCATTGTTCGAATCGCGCTCGATTGCCTGCCGCAGCGATTTTTCTTCCTGTGCCAGAGCGGCGGCGGAATGAACGCTCTCCGCCTGCTTGCTGAGTGAGACGGTGTCTTTGGCCAGGGACTCCTTCGTGCGCACCACCGTGTCCGAACCGTGTCCACCGAGATTGGTTGCATCCGCAACCCCGGCCACCGTGAACTGAGGTTCGTCGTAGAACTGTGGAGACGTCGAGGTGGTCTTGCTTGCCTGTGGAGGGTCTGCCGGCTTTGCCTTCGTGGGCTGACACTGGGCGTCGACCAAAACCGGTGCCAGCAGCGCCATCAGCGCCACGAAACAATGCATGAGCCGCCACTTCGAATGACTGTTGGGCACGATAGGTTAGCGTATCAAAACGCAGTGAATTCTAGCCTCTCACCGGCTGCGCAGCAAATTCGCAACGAGGCCACGGTCTCCGCCAAGAATCATTTCTTTTGACTTGCGGACGCGTATAATCCCGTGACGCCCGTGGGGGCTTCCAGTAAACAGCGCAGCCGCTCGCAAAACAACAATCAGGAGCACGTAGAAATGTGTGGAATTGTTGCGCTCTTTTCGCGCCGCGATCCGATCGCGGAAGAGGTCGTGTACAGAGCGACGAGAATCAAAAATAGCTAACGATCGGACCCTGAAGTTGTTAATGAGCGCATGCGTTCTGCAAGAGGGATTTCGGTTAGCGTCATAGATTGCTCGGGAGGATTGCTCAATGAGGCTGCATATCGCCGCTCTGCTCGCTGCTCTTTCCATATTCGTGCCCGGTGCGGTTGGCGCACAGCGAATTAAAGTGATCGTCGATCAGGACGCGCGTGGCCCCGCGACCACTGACATGCAGTCAATCCTGATCTTCCTTCAGTCTGACAAATTTGATGTGCTAGGCGTGACCACGGTCAGCGGCGATCAGTGGGTCAAAGAAGAGACCCGGCGCACGCTACGACTGCTCGAAGTCGCCGGCCGAACCGATGCCCCCGTCATTGAAGGCGCGGAATTTCCGCTGCTCAACTCCAAAGAAGAAAGCGAGCGCTGGGAATCCCTGTACGGCAAGTTCCGCTACAAGGGCTGTTGGAGCGACTTCTCCAACCGGCCTGCCAGCACGCCACCCGCATTTCGCGAAGGGTATCACGAGCCGAACATCGTGCCGCCGCTGGTGGAGGGCGAACCCAACGCCAAAGCCCTCAACGAAACTGCGGCGCATTTTATCGTTCGCATGGTCCATCAGTATCCCGGAGAAGTGGTGATATGGGCCGGCGGCCCGCTGACCAATGTCGCGCTCGCTTTGCGACTGGATCCGGAAGTGGCAACACTCGCGAAGAGCCTGGTCCTGATGGGAAGCGGTATGTATTCGGACAACGGCGGTATCGGAGGCGTGGATGGGCGGCGCGAATTCAACTGGTGGTTTGATCCGGAAGCAGTACGTATCGCCATGCGGGCGCCTTGGAAGAAAATTGTCATCACACCCATCGATGTCTCGGTTAAGACAAAACTAGGCGCAGAAATCCGGTCCGCCATTGCGAAGGCCGACACTCCGGTGGCGCGCTACCTTACCGCTTACTCTGTTGATAGTTTCATGTGGGACGAGCTTTCCGCGGCGGCGATGGTCGATCCTTCGATCATCACCGGGCAGAAGGAGCTTTACGTCGATATCGACATCGACCACGGTCCCAGTTACGGACAAACGCTATTTTGGAGTCCGGGCACAGTGCTTCCTCCCTATGAGAGGCTGGCCACCGTGCAGTTCGATGTCGACACTACGAAGTTGTACGATCTGTACATTAAATTGATGACGCAGCCGCCACGATCCGTAAAATAGCGGCTGGAATTCTCGGGGCAGTTTCAGATAAGGAGCAACATGGGCGAACAACGATGGTCCGGAATGACACGACGGAGATTTGTAACCTCGTCCGCAGCAGTTTTGGCGGCCAGTGGATTCGCCGGTGAACTCAATGCCTTCGGGCAGTCGACCGCAAGTCGCGGCCCTTTCCGCGTCATTATCGACACCGACCCCGGCGTGGACGACGCGCTCGCCCTGTTGCTGGCCATGCGCTCGCCTGAACTGAAGATTGAAGCGATCACTCCGGTGGCAGGCAATGTGCCCCTTGAATTGACGCTGCCCAACGCCCTGCGCCTGGTGGAAATCGCAGGTCGTACGGATATCCCCGTCGCAGCCGGTGCCCGAATGCCGCTCGTCCGCCGCCTGGTAACCGCGACGTATGCGCATGGCGAAAATGGACTTGGCGGCGCGGTATTTCCCGATCCGACGATCAAGCCGGTCGCGGAGCCTGCTGCCGAGTATATTCGCCACATCGTCCGCAAGTATCCGCACGAGGTAACGCTAATCACGCTTGGCCCGCTAACGAACATCGCCACGGCGTTGAACAGCGACAACGAGCTTGCAGGCATGGTTCGCGGTCTCACCATGATGGGCGGTTCGCTATCGGGAGGCAACATCACTCCCGCAGCGGAGTTCAATATTTACGTAGACCCGGAAGCGGCGCGCATTGTTTTTCAGTCGGGGATTCCGATCACCATGGTCGGCCTCGACGTAACCCGTAAGACGTCCCTGACGGAGGACCACGTCCGCGTATTGGAAGCTGCACAGAATCCAGTCAGCCAGGCGGCTGGCAAGATCGGCCGCAATGCGATCAATCACAATCGCGAGCGAGGATTCCTGGTCGGACCCAACATGCATGACTCACTCGCCGTCGCTGCATTCCTCGATCCGACCATTCTGAAGTGGCAGGAATACTATGTCGATGTCGAGACGACGGGTGAGATGACTTCTGGCGAAACGCTCGGCTATAGTCCCGTTGCAGGCGATTTGAAGCGTAAGCCAGGGACGGAGAAGGACGTGCAAGCTAGCATGACGATTCGGGGCTCAGCGCCGACTCTTGCCAGCACGAAAACGTCGCCGGTGGTGCGAGACAAGTACGTGCCGAACACCAACGTGGGTGTCGACGTAGACTCAGCACGATTCTTCGATCTATTAATTGGACGGCTGGCAGGGAAAGCGTAGTCCATGTATACGGACGTTAGCGTTTCTGGAAGTTCGATACTCTCGAGGTGAATATGCGATTGGGCCGAATCCGGGTGCTCCTACTTACTGCGTTGCTGACCTCCTGTTTTCTGTCATGGGGACAGGGCAAGCGCAAGATCATCATTGACCAAGACGCCGCTGGACCAGCCGGCACCGACCTGCAGTCAATTCTCTTGTTGATTCAATCCCCGCAGACTGAAGTGTTGGGCGTGACGGTCGTTACGGGCGATGGCTGGCTGAAGTCCGAGGTCGCGCACACGTTGCGCCTGCTCGAACTCATCGATCGTACCGATATTCCGGTCGTGCCCGGAGCCGAGTATCCTCTGGTTCGAACAAAAGCCGATACGGAACTGTGGGAAAAGCGCTATGGCTCCGTCGAGTGGCTGGGCGCATGGACGCCAAGGTTCTACCACCCGCCGGACCAACTTGGAGAGATGCCGGAAGGCAAGCCTACCACCAAGCCGTCCGACGAAGATGCCGCGCACTTCCTGATTCGAATGGTGCACAAGTATCCCCACCAGGTGTCGATCTATGCGGGCGGCCCGATGACGAATCTCGCTCTCGCAATTTCGATTGACCCCGATTTTGCCGGGCTAGCGAAAGAGTTGTTCTTCATGGGTGCAAGTTTCAATCCGCAAACCGCCGACCCCGAGTTCATCAATAATCCGCGTCACGAATTCAATATCTGGTTCGATCCTGAAGCAGCCCACATCGTTCTGCGTGCGCCATGGAAGAAGATCATTTGCACGCCGGTGGACATTTCCGTTAAGACGCGCATGACGCAAGCGATGATTGACCGCATCAAGGCCGGTAACTCACCTGCTGCCCACTACGTCGGCACCTATGCACGCCTGTTTGGAGAATACAACTACTTATGGGATGAGCTTTCAGCGGCGGCGTGGCTAGATCCCAGCCTGATTACGAAATCAGAAACCCGCTTCATGGATGTGGACCTAAGTCGCGGCGCGGGTTACGGAAACATGCTGACATGGAGTAAAGAGGCGAAACCCAATCTTGACGTGCAGCCGGTGGAGATACAGGTGGATCTCGATACCGAAAAGTTCTACACCATGTTTGTGGACATGCTGAAAGCACCGACTCCGCCCAAGAACTAGCGCAGCGTGGCGCTCGGGCAGAGAACCTTAGTGGCCTGGAACTGCGCTCTTGGCCAGCCGTTCGGCTTCACGCTGCTCTGCCGAAGCAAGCGCCGCACGGCCCGTTTGTGAGTAGACGGCCGCCATCCCGATATGCGGCTCGGGCTCCTGAGGCCTCATTTTCGATGCTTCCTGGAAATAGCGTAATGAATCGGGGTACTGCCCAATCTCTCCGGCCTTGTACCCCAGTTTAAGGATGGAGAGGAAGAGCAGATCCGAAGTCTCTTGATCCTCTGGATTCAAATCGTGAGCGTGGCGCAGCGTCTGATAGGCAGGTAAGTCGTCCCCGAGTTTGGCCAGAATCTTCCCGTCTAAAGACACGAGTTGAGACAGATCTGGCCAGCGTGCAACCGCTGGGGCGATCGCGCTCTTCGCTTCCTCGAAACGCTGCAACTGGTAATATGCCAGCGCGACGTTGAACTGCATCTGCGGCGATTGCGGAGACAGTTCGGCGGCACGCTGAAGCGGCTTAAGTGCAGCTTCTGGATCTCCATGCTGCCCATAGATCGTACCTAGCGCAGTGAGCTTGTCGGCATTTTCTGGATCGTAGAGTTGCTCGCAGACCGCATGTGCTTCCTCGCGAGGCCCGTGATCCAGTTTGAGTGCGCAGTCTAATCTCAGTTGACTCTCCGTCGTATCCCGCTGTCGCTGCTCGTTCGACTGCGTCATCACTCGCTGCGCTTCGTCTTCTCGTCCTTGTTTGCGATACACCATGCCCAGCTGGTAAGAGACACGAGCATCATGAGGATTAGTGCGGACCGCTTCCGTCAGCCACTTCTCTGCACCGGCAAGGTCGCCCTGCTTGAAGCAGGCAAAGCCGAGATAGTAAGTCGTATCAGGGAAGGGTGGATCGGCTGCGGCTTTTGTCAGATTGTCAATCGCTCCGGTGAAGTTGCGCCCGTCGAGGTCGAGCCGGCCCAGGTAATACAGGACGTTAGGATGATCGCCCGCTTCACGGCGAACGATTTCAAACTCTCTGCGAGCCTCCGCCGGTTTATGCAATTCAAACAGGGCCACACCCAGTGGAAAGCGCGCCCGCAAGACCAACTTGGGATCCAGCTTCAAGGCAGCTTGAAACTCAGCGGCGGCCACGTCGTATCGATCATTCTTGAGCGCGTTGTAGCCCTTGCCAATGTGCGCTTCGGGCGTTTCCTTGGACCTTGGCGAAGCAGTATGAGAAGCCTGTCCGGTGAGAACAACGGACGAAGCCACGATGGTCAGCAGCAATATACCGCGCAGAATGGGCCTGTTAACGATGTGAAAGCCGGCAATCATCGCATCATCTCCGGCCAGCCTTCGCCAAGAGAGCGCTAGCTGCATCCTTACTGGCAGCGACTTCGCCTGCGGTCGCGGTCGTCACGAAATCGGAGACTAACTTCTCGCACTGCTCCCTGACCTGGTCATAAGCAGTTGGATCTTGCCCGCGGACGGCGAGCAACTCCTTGAGCCAATGTTTGCCGAAACCGGCGTGCATGGTTTCGTCAGCCCAGTCGAAATCCATGTCATGCTCGCTGACGGCATCACCATAAGCGTGGAACAGTTGTGCCCGAGCGGGTTTATGGCGGATATTCTTGGTCTCAAAAAAGTAGAGCATGCCCAAGAAATAGATCGGATCTTCGCCAGAAGCACTTTCGTAGATATAGGTGCCAAGGGGGATCTCGGCGGGATCCAGGCGCCAGGCCATCAAACGCTCGTAGCCCATGCGGCAATGGCGAGACTCGTCATAGGTCCAACGCGCAGCGTTATGAATCCATTCCCATGGCAGCACGTCGGCAAACGCGTTCAGCATTGCGCCGCCAGCCTCGATCGCCCAGACTTCATTCAAGTGGCTGATCGCGGATCGCATTTGTAGTCGCATTCCTTCTCCGTAGGGATAGTTGGAATCGACAATGTCGGGCCAATAAAAGCGGCAGGACAGAAAGCGTGGATCGCGACCGGGCCGGCGAGGCGTAGCGTAAGCCTTCGAGTGCGACAGAGGCCCCATCAACGCCGTAGACGCCGACGGCTCAACGCCCACGCCACCGACGGCCGCGAGTCGACTTGCTACTGCATCAGTCCAAACCATGGCGTCTGCGCGAAGTTCAGGGTTAAGTGAAAGCGCGGATTCCAACCACTCCTCGTATGCCCTGATCTGTTCTGCCTTCTCGGAAAGTGCTAGAGACAAGAAACGGTGAGTGGGACCATCCGCGATGGAGTCTGACGCCTGAAGATAGCCCTGGTACGCGTTGCGCAACGCGGGCAGCAGTACGTTGCCAATGCTCATCAGAAAGGCCGGGACAGACGGCGAATCCTTGACCGCGCTGAATAGTTCGATCAACGCATGGTCTGCGCCTTCTTCTTCGAGCAAGCGGCTCGGGAAGCGTAATTCGAAGACGCGCTCCCGCAGAGCATGTGCAGTCTCGGAGTTTTGCCACACGAAGCGAGCCAAGCCAGTCTTGATTCCGAGCGGGGCCACAACCGGGATCCACGCCGCCTCGGTGGTCAGCAATGAACGCTCACAGAAGAAGAATCTCTTCAGCAGCTGAGCGGTATCGAACCGCATCCATCGAGCGCGGGGCTGCTCACTGACTAAGTACTCGGAAGGTTGTGGCATAGGTCGTGTGCCGGGTTCAGCTCAAAGCGCCGAGTGCATCCCCTCGGCATTCTTATTCTAAAGCTCAAGGTGGATCGATCGCACCCGCAGGAAACCAAGCGGGCTGCGAAGCCTCGGCTCGCCGATAGTATGCCCGAACCTCATCGCGAGTCGGCAATGCAGGGATCACACCCTCTCTTGTAACCGCCAAGCCGCCGGTAACGACGGCAAACCGAACCGCGTCTTCAAGACCAGCTCCACAGGCGAGTGCCATGGCTAGTCCGGCATTGAAGGAGTCTCCAGCGCCGGTCGTGTCCGTTGCGGTCACGTGAATCGCGGGAATGTGCGTTGCCGACGACTCGGTCACGATCAGCGCGCCCTTCTCGCCCAATGTCATCACGACCTGCCTGACTCCAATGTCGATCAACTTTTTCGCGATTACTTCAGGGGGGACATCGGCTCCTGAAGCCAACCCGGCAATCACTTTCGCTTCGGTCGCGTTTGGCGTCAGGATGTCGACGGCCTGCAAGATCGAAGGCGGAAGCGGCCTGACCGGGGCCGGATTCAGAATTGTGATTGCTCCATGCGCGCGCCCACGCACCATTGCCGCCTCCGCTGCTGCCACCGATATCTCGAGTTGAGTCAGGACGACCCTTGACGATTCGAATGCGCCTGCAGCCTGCGTCACATCGGCGGCCGTCAACAGATTGTTCGCGCCAGGATCGATCACGATGCAATTGTTGCCACTGGCAGCCTCTACGACAATAAATCCAACTCCGGTAGGCGCATCACCGGTTTGTTTTACATGAGCAACGTCCACACCTTCGTTACGATAGAGCCCCAGAGCCGACTCGCCAAAACTGTCGTTGCCAATTCTTGCCACAAAGCTGACTCTGGCCCCCAAACGAGCACAGGCCACTGCCTGGTTGGAACCCTTACCGCCGAAATCCACTCGATAGCCGGTTCCCAGCAGAGTCTCGCCACGGCTGGGCAGACGGTCCACCTTCATGGTGAGTCCCGTCGCGTAGCTACCGACAACCGTGATTTTAGGCACGCTCACGCATCATTCTCCGGGTCGAGCGGTAAGCCTACCACAGCATTCCTGGCCTTCCAGATTTCGCGCCAACGTTAGTGTTGAGCGCGGGCAAGATCTCGAATCTGGTTCAAGTATCCAACATAGATGGGAATCGGAATATCCGGCGAGTCCCCGTCATTCAGGAAATGTTCGAGCCGGATTTCCATCGGGATCGAACGGATCACTTCGCCGAAACGCGCCATCTGCAGATACTTCACGCGCCAGATCTCGAGCATCAGGGAACGATATTCTTCACTGATGAAATTCATCCGCCGATCGCCGAGATAGATGGAATCGAAATGGTGATCGGCAAGTTTCTGCCGAATCGGATCACCCGGCATCGAGAACGCGTAGGTCAGGTGAAAAAGATCCGCGAGATCGCCCCACAACACCTTCTCTTCGAATGCGCTGAAGCGGAATGATGCAGCACCACGTTGCTGAGCCACCCTGGCGTGATCGCTGGGCGGCAATCCATGGCGGCCAAGTTCTTCCCGAAACCAGTGCAGGCGGTCCCGTGTCAGATTGTGGCGCAGAAATTCGACGGCATACGCGTTGGGAAGATATAGCTTTGGATCGCTGTCCAGACGCGCGATCCACGCCGCCCAGTCTCTCTGATCGAGTGCATCAAGTAAATCCGTAAGGTCGGACAATTTTGTATCCGGGTGAAACTTCACTGCCTGCCAGAAATGTTCCGTGGAGTCGTAGGTTGCGCCATAGAGGTCGATGCCCTCCGCGATCGGATACCAGTTTGAAAGCACCCGACCACTCATCGACGACGAGGCGCTCCAGCAATTCACGGAATGCTTCCACTTCTGCTGGACGGCCAGAAATGCCTCGGCATAGCCCGGTGGAGTCGACTCCTTGACGCGGGCAAGCGCTTGGCGAAGTTCGTCACTAGTATGGGTCAATAACGCTTCCAGCGGACGTTCGTCGGCCATCGACACCACGCGACTCTCAATTCCACGACGCAGCAATTCCCGCCCCAGGTTCGATCGCTCCTCAGCCGTAATACCGCCCGGCCAGCGCCCGGTCTGGGACTCGATGTAGGGAAACATCTCTGCCAGCGACTTGAACTCTATGAACCCGTGTAGAGCAAACGGTATGGGGTGGCCATCTTTCAGAACAACCGTCGACGGAGTGACAATCTCATCGAGCGATATCTGTGGAGTTTGAGCGAACACTGTTGCCGTCAGAATGAGGGCACACACTGCCAATGAAAAGACGCACAAAAAGTTTCGATACCATACCTTCATGCTGCCCTCCGGCCGTTCACTGGCCCATCATTCTACCAACGGCAAGATGTATGTGCTTCTTCTCCGCAAAGGGTTTGGTTGGCGCCTTGACGCTCCCCGGCACGAGTGTTAGATTTTCGATTCCACGAGAGTGAAACTGGGAGCTTTCCTCTGAGTCGACCGGAGAAGATGCGCCATCTCGTCGACGTTCCCGCAGCCGACACTGGCCGACGGAATTTCTTGATCCGATGCTGCCAGGGACTTTCTGCAGCATTCTTGCCAGCTAGCTTACGCGGCCTTGCGTTCCCTTCCGTCAACCTGGCGATCACAAGCGGAGCGCTATCTACAGAGGGCGATTATCATTTACATCCGCATTACCGAAGCCCCACCTCCCTCGATGCCACGTTGCTCAAGGCGAAGGCCGGACTCGACGAATTCATCACCGAGAAGTATGCGTACGAAATCTCTGCGATTCTTGCGGGCTGGAGTGCGAGCCTGCTGCGATCGTCGCAGGACGTAAGCGCGATTGCTGGACGGCTCGCGCCGGGTTTTCTCGGAGCGTCACTACAACCGTTGGAGTCGCGCCAGTTGCGGCCGGGCCCAGCGGTCGAAGCGTTCCAGCACAAATTTTCAACGGACCTTTCCCTGCAAGCGGATGCGTTCCTTCAAGACCTGCGGTCTTGTCTGAATACGTTTACGGGACTCTTGACTGCTGATTTTCAGATCACCACCATTGACGCTGGGCCATTGTCTCAAAGCCCACAGAGTTCATCACAGGTCAAGACTCGTATTCGCTATGAACTGGTAGGTACGGAGCGCAACTTCTATCGTGCACAGCGGGTTGGCTACTGGGAGATGCAGTGGACTTCAGATTCACCGGGCTCGTTCCTCTTGCACAGTTGGCACGCTCTCGAAGAGACAAACAGCCGCTCGGCCAAGCCGATCTTCGTGGACATCACAAACAATGCACTGAGGAACAACCCATCCTATTCATCGCACTTACAGCGCGGGACTGACTACTGGCGCACCGTGCTGGATGGTGCCTGCGGCATTGATATCTACGGGCACAATGGCATCGCGGTCGGCGATTTCGACAGCGATGGCTTTGACGATCTGTACGTTTGCCAGCCAGCTGGCTTGCCCAACCGCCTCTATCGAAATCGCGGTGACGGAACCTTCCAAGACGTTACGGAGACTTCGGGTGTGGGCGTCCTCGACAATACTGCGTGTGCCCTTTTCGTCGACGTCGATAACGATGGCCGCCAAGACCTGATTGTCGTCTGCGCCAGTGGGCCTTTGTTGTACTTGAATCAAGGCAACGGACAATTTCGCCAAAAGCGGGATGCGTTTCACTTCGCAACTCCACCGCAGGGGACGTTCACGGGAGCGGCTGTCGCAGACTATGACCGGGACGGGTGGCTCGATATTTATTTCTGTCTCTACGTCTACTACCAGGGCGCCGATCAATACAAATATCCGTCTCCTTATTACGACGCCCAAAATGGGCCCCCGAATTTCCTGATGCGCAATCAGCGTGACGGCACGTTCCGCGATGTCACTGGACAAACTGGCCTCGACAAGAACAACACACGCTACAGCTTTTGCTGTGCCTGGAACGATTTCGACGGTGACGGCTGGCCCGACCTGTATGTGGTCAATGATTTCGGCCGCAAGAATCTCTACCGCAACAACGGCGACGGCACTTTCACCGACATTGCAGATCAGGCTGGCGTGGCCGATGTCGGCGCGGGTATGGGTGTCAGCTGGCTTGACTATGACAACGACGGTCGTCCTGATCTATACGTCGCAAATATGTGGACAGCCGCCGGCGAGCGCATCGCCCAGCAGGAAGCCTTTCAGGCACATGCATCCGCGGACGTCCGGGCTCGCTATCGCAAACATGCAATGGGCAATTCGCTGTTCCACCACGATGGATCGGATGCACGGTCCAATCGTTTTCATGACGCAACGTCGTCGGCTGGAGTAGGGATGGGCCGCTGGGCGTGGTCGAGCGACGCGTGGGACTTTGACCACGATGGATTTTCGGATCTTTATGTCACCAACGGCATGGTTTCCGGCCCATCGCGCGACGACTTGAATAGTTTTTTCTGGCGACAGGTTGTTGCGAAGTCTCCCGCGGAGGCCAAACCATCCCGTGAATACGAACAGGGCTGGAATGCGATCAACGAGTTGATTCGAGCGGACGGCACCTGGAGCGGATACGAACGAAACGTCTTTTATGCAAATAATCGTGACGGCACATTTTCCGATGTCTCCGGCGCGGTCGGAATTGATTTCCTGGAGGATGGCCGGGCCTTCGCGCTTGCTGACTTCGATCACGATGGCCGACAGGAAGTGTTCGTCAAGAATCGGAATGCCCCGCAGTTGCGAATTTTACAAAACGTGCTGGACGATATGCCTCCGTCGATTGCATTTCGCCTGGAGGGATCGAAGAGTAACCGGGATGCGATCGGCGCAGTAGTCACACTGGAAACAGCATCGGGCCGGCAGATGCGCACTCTGCAGGCGGGGTCGGGGTTTCTCTCGCAACACAGCAAGGATGTGTTCTTCGGCCTTGGCAACGTTAAGGACGTCGTGAAAGCGTCGATCCTCTGGCCCAGTGGAACGAGACAAGAACTTCATGAGTTACCGATCAACCATCGAATATGGATCAAGGAAGGCTCTGAGCCATCGCGAATCGAACCATTCTCACTCAAGGCGAAATCAGTAGAAACGAACGGGACGACTGGCGCCTCTGCTTCACGCACCCAGCCTGATGACGCTGCCTTGCCAGTCACCATCGAAACATGGCTATTGGCGCCCGTTTCCGCGCCGGACTTCTCCCTGCTCGACCTCGCCGGGGAGTCCCGCACTCTGGCTTCATTTCGCGGGCAGTCTGTGCTCCTTAGTTTCTGGACGACTGAGTCCGCAAGCAGCCAGGCCGACATGACATCCTTGGAACGCGCGCGCACGCAATGGGCAGCGCAAGGATTGCATGTTGTCACAATAAACATCGATAGTGGCAAGTCACAAACGGATATTGAGAAGTTCGCTCGCGAGCAACGTCTGACTTTCCCAATTCTTCGTATATCCGACGATGTGGCTGGCATCTACAACATCGTCTACCGTTACATCTTTGATCGCCATCGCGACCTGACCTTGCCAACATCGTTCCTGATAAGTGAAACGGGAGATATCGTAAAGATCTATCAAGGCACCCTGAACGCAGAACACGTCGAACAGGATTTTCGACATCAGCCGCACACAGCCGCGGAAAGGCTTGCGAAAGCGCTGCCGTTTCCGGGCGTGACGGACAGCACTGAGTTCGGACGCAATTATCTTTCTTATGGTTCTGTGTTCTTTCAACGCGGCTACTACGATCAGGCGGGCGCTGCATTCGAACGGGC
The DNA here is from genome assembly GCA_016196065.1 of Acidobacteriota bacterium. Taxonomy (NCBI): domain Bacteria; kingdom Pseudomonadati; phylum Acidobacteriota; species Acidobacteriota bacterium. The sequence goes on from JACPYL010000018.1 coordinate 196,200, forward strand.
TCTGCGCGATGATCCTGATAGCGCAGAGGCCCTCTATGGCATTGGGAGTGTGTATCTCAATCAGCAGAATACAGCTGAGGCTCGTCAGAGTTTCGAGCGAGCTACGAAGCTGCGCGCAAGTTATCCGGACACACTGGCGAATGCATGGAACAACCTGGGACTTCTTTCCGCACGCGAAGGCCGCACTGAAGAAGCAATCGGATATTTCAAACAAGCTTTGCAATTGAGCCCCGACCATGTTGTCGCGCTGGAAAACATGGGCAGTGCGTACCGTCAATTGAAGCAGTGGGATGACGCACGGAGTTTCTTTGAGCGTGCGCTTGCCATCAGTCCCGACGATGCCGAGGCCAACTACGGACTAGGCATGGTGTTCGCCCAGACTGATGATACGAACCACGCTCTCGATCATTTCCAAAGAGCGCTACGATCCCGACCGGCGTACCCCGAAGCGCTCAACAATCTGGGGATTCTCTACCTGAGAACACAGCGGCGCGACGAGGCAGTAGCGAAATTTGAAGAGTGCATCCGAGTGGCGCCCCCCTTTGACCAGTCGTATTTGAACCTTGCGCGGGTGTATGCGTTGGAGCAAGCTTCGGACAAGGCTCGCGCCGTTTTGCTGGAACTTCTCAAGCAACGTCCAGGACATCTGCAAGCGCAGGAGATGTTGCAACGGTTAGGGCGATGACCGCGAACGGCCATCGCCTCGATAGGAATAATTAGTAGGCCTTGGCTACGAAGATGATCGCCAGGCAATAAAACGCGAACATGCCGAGCAGATAAATCTTCCCCCTGCCGGGCGCTCCGGCAAACTCTTTCCATGCGAACACACCCCAGAGAGCGCCGACCATGGGGGCCGACTGCCCAACCGCGTAGGAGATCGCAAAACCCGTTGCGCCGCCGGCGACCACATTGAAAACCGTGCCGGTCGTCCAGATCGCGCCGCCGAGAAGACCGAGCAGATGTCCGGAAGCGGGCGCGCTGAAGAAGCCGGAGAAATCGACCGGTTCACCAGCGAGCGGCTTCTTCATGAAGTAGAGATTCCAGATGAAGCAGGAGAGCAGGGCTCCCAGCGTGAGGAACACGACGGAGCTGTAGGGCGTAAGCGCATGGCCACGGGTCGCGCCGTAGGCGACAAAGGGATTCCATAGTCCCATCAGGACACCCGACACGATGCAAATCACGATGCTCTTGCGCGTGGTGGTGCGGCCGCCGGCGAGGCTGCCGAAGGCTTTGCCGTCGAGGATGACGGCAATCAGTGCGCAAGCAACGCCGGCTGCGAGGAACAGCATGTTGCCCTTTGGCTGCAGAATGTAGCTGAGCAAGGTGCCGACTACGAGCGCGATTCCGATGGAAACAGGAAGCGCAACCGCCAACCCGGCCATATCAATGGCGGCCACCAGCAGGAGGTTCGCTAGATTGAAGATCGCGCCACCGACCATGGTCCAGAGGATATTCGAGGTATCGGCCGAGCGCACGTTATTGAGGAAACTGGTGGCGTCGTTGCCCGTGCTGCCCATGGTGAAGGCGAGGAGGAGCGACATCAGGAAGATGCCGACCGCGTAATCCCAATAAAAAAGTTCGAAGCGATAGTTCTTGACGCCCTTGTAGGTATTGGCCCAGGAGCCCCAGCACATGGCGCTTCCGATCATCATCAACAGGGCGATTCCAAAACTCGGGGGTATATACATGGTTGCTCCTCGAAAGCGATCAGGTGTTCCGGGATGAAGCCCGGACACAACGACACTACTTGCCGCGAATTCGTGTAACGAACATCTCCAGAAAACGGTCGGCATCAACATCGACGCAGACTTTGGCGTTCGGCTCGACTTTGTCCGCGCCTTCGATCAAATATCGATCACCGTGCAGCACGTTGCGCTCGACATATCCGTGTCGATTGGCCACGGTTTCGCCGCGCGTGAATTCGCCACGTGTTTCCACGTCGACATGCATCTCCGGGGCTTTCACCAGGGTCGCATCAATGGCGACTCCGACCGCGAGTGGATCGTACATGGGAGATCCCGGGGAGCCAAATTTTTCCGAGAGATCGATCAAATATCCCGCCACCTGAACCATGAAGTCGTTGATCGGCCCGTGAGTCTGGCCGAGTTGTGCGAGGTATCTTCTCGAGAAGAGCGTCTTGTCGCCGACGTCGAGGCCAACCATGGTGAGGCGCCAACCTGCCTGAAAAACAATTTGCGCGGCCTCGGGGTCGTTGTAGATATTCGCCTCGGCTGCGGCGTTCACATTGCCACCCGTAATCGACCCGCCCATGATGATCACTTCCTTCACCAGGGGAACGATCGACGGATCCTTGAGAACGGCGAGCGCGATGTTGGTCAGCGGCCCTACGGGCACAAGTGTGAGTTCGTGTGGCGCCGCATGCACCATTTGGATGATCAAGTCGGGGCCGTACCGTCCGTCCACTTTGCACTTACTGGGCGGCAGTTCGACATTTGCCAAGCCATTCTTGCCGTGCCAGAACTCGGCAGTGATCAATTTCTGAAAAAGTGGATGTTGCGCTCCCGCCGCAATCGGAATATCGCAGCGATTGGCGAGCGAGACCATCCGCAGAGCGTTTTCCAGGCCTTGTTGTGCAGTCACATTGCCCGGCACAACCGTGATGGCACGGACATCGAGTTCCGGCGAATTCAGGGCCAGCATCAACGCCATGGCATCGTCGGTACCCGGGTCGGTATCGAAGATCACCTTTCGCGTGGCACCCGCCGCGGGCGCAACCAGCAGTGCTACCAGACACGCGAACAAAACGACGGCGGAACTGATTGTTCGCTGAAATAGAGCGCTGCCTTTCATGCTTACCAAAGCATCCTCCACGACTTTAAGAATCGCGCCTTAACCTATTCCCGCCTTGGCCGAGTGTCAAGGTGAAAGTCGTATCGCGCGGTGGTCAACCATCGCCAACGCGGCGCTTTTGGCGCAGATCGGCCCAGATACATATTTCCTCGCATCTGCCGTAAAATGGCACAGCGTCACGCCCGCGAAGGCCTTTGTTTTCTCCGCCTTCATTTCGCGGACCGAGAGCGCGGGGTTTGTTATGACAGCCGATCACGACCAACAGCGCGGGATTGCGCATGACATAGTTCAGCGCGACGTGCGGCGCGACGTTCCCCACGCCGCATCACCGGAGAATGTCATTGCCGATCTGGCCGGGCGTCCCCTGTTTCGCAATACCGGAATCCCACTCGACGAACATTGGGTTAAAGACGTACGGGTCAACACCAGCGCGGTCGAACGGCGAGCCCAGTCCCAGGTTGCGCGAAGAACCGTTAAGAAGGACTGGCAAGCGGCGTGGCTACTGCGTTCGATCACGTGCATGGATCTGACCACGCTCTCCGGGGATGACACTGACGAACGAGTCCGCCGGTTGTGCGCGAAAGCACGGCAGCCGATTCGGCAGGACCTCGTCGAAAAATTGGGCATCGCAGGACTCGACATCAAAGTCGCGGCTGTGTGCGTGTATCACACTTTTATTGAAACCGCCCTGCACGCGCTCGAAGGCACGCGCATCCATGTTGCCGCCGTCTCCACGGGATTTCCTGCTGGCCTTTCGCCGCTCGCAGAGCGGGTCGCGGAAATTCGTCGGTCCGTAGAGGCTGGAGCGCATGAAATTGACGTCGTCATCACGCGGGCCCATGTTTTTGGCGGCCATTGGCAGGCGCTCTACGACGAAGTTGCCGCGTTCAAACACGCCTGCGGCACGGCGCACATCAAAGTAATTCTAGGAACGGGCGACCTGTTGACTCTCCGCAATGTTGCGCGAGCCAGCGTCGTGGCCATGATGGCCGGCGCCGACTTCATCAAGACATCGACCGGCAAAGAGCCGACCAATGCAACCTTACCGGTGGGATTGGTGATGACACGCGCCATCCGCGAATACGCGCAACGTACTGGTATGGCCGTCGGCTTCAAGCCAGCGGGCGGCATTCGCACGGCGAAACAGTCTCTCGATTGGCTAGCCATGATGAAGGAAGAGCTTGGCCTCTCGTGGGTGCGCGCAGAAATGTTTCGTTTTGGTGCGAGCGGATTGCTAGGCGACATCGAGCGGCAACTCGAACATCACGTGACGGGACGCTACTCGGCCGAGAATCGCCACCCGCTGGCGTAGTCGGCAGGAAAGAATCGAGCACACGAATGAGCATTGCCGAAAAATTTGCAACCATGGAATACGGTCCCGCCCCCGAGGATCCGAAAGAAGCCGTTGCCTGGCTCGATCGACACGGACGGCGCTTCGCGCACTTCATCAACGGCGCATGGCAGAAACCGTCGGCAGATGGATACTTCGACACCTTCGATCCTTCGAACGGAGAGAAACTCGCCTCCCTGGCGCAGGGATCCAGTGCAGACGTGGACGCCGCGGTGAAAGCTGCACGAGCAGCGTCCCCGAAATGGCAAGCGCTTACGCCCCACATTCGGGCGCGCTATTTGTACGCAATTGCGCGACAGATTCAGAAACATTCGCGGCTGTTCGCTGTCCTCGAAACAATGGATAACGGCAAAACGATCCGCGAAAGCCGCGACATCGACATTCCATTGGTTGCTCGACATTTCTATCATCACGCCGGTTGGGCACAGTTGCTGGAGCAGGAGTTCCCTGACTACGCTGCCTGTGGAGTCATCGGACAGATCATTCCCTGGAATTTCCCTCTGCTGATGCTGGCATGGAAAATTGCGCCCGCTTTGGCTACCGGGAACACGGTCGTGTTGAAACCTGCTGAATTCACAACTCTCACCGCACTGTTGTTCGCCGAGGTCTGCCAGGAAGTTGGACTGCCAGCGGGAGTGGTGAACATCGTGACGGGCGACGGTTCCACCGGCGAAGCGCTCGTGAAGCATCCCGATCTCGACAAGATCGCATTCACGGGTTCGACCGAAGTGGGACGCGCGATCCGCTCGGCCACCGCCTCCAGCCACAAACGACTGTCCCTCGAGTTGGGAGGCAAGTCTCCCTTCATTATTTTCGAGGACGCGGACCTCGACGGCGCAGTCGAAGGACTGGTCGATGGAATCTGGTTCAACCAAGGACAAGTCTGTTGCGCTGGATCGCGCCTGCTCGTGCAAGAGAGTGTCGCCGAAACGCTAATCTCCAAAGTGCGAGACCGTATGAGCACTTTGCGGCTCGGATCGCCACTCGACAAAGGCATCGACATCGGCCCGATCGTCGCTCGGGTACAACTGGAACGAATTCGCAAACTGGTTGACCAGGGAGTCGCTGAAGGAGCGACTTGCTGGCAACCGCCAACCATATTGCCGGAGGGCGGTTTTTACTATCCGCCGACTTTGCTGAGTAATGTCCATCCCACTTCGATCGTCGCGCAGCAGGAGATCTTCGGACCGGTTTTAGCGACGATGACCTTCCGCACTCCACGAGAAGCGGTAGAACTGGCGAACAACACGGTCTACGGACTGGCCGCCTGCGTCTGGAGTGAAAGTATTAACGTGGCATTGCAGACAGCGGCACAGTTGAAAGCCGGCGTCGTGTGGGTGAATTGCACCAACCTGTTTGACGCAGCCTGCGGATTTGGAGGCTATCGAGAAAGCGGTTACGGACGCGAAGGTGGGCGCGAGGGCTTGCTCGAATACCTGGAACCGAAGTGGTTCAAGAGTACCCCGGTTCTGCCAGTGGCGAAGACTCCGGATGCGACTGCTCACGAGAAGGCAGCTGACACTAGCGTTCCCGCCATTGATCGCACGGTGAAACTCTATATCGGTGGCAAGCAGGCTCGTCCGGATTCCGGATACAGCATGCAGGTTCGCGGCACGGACGGAAGCCTGTTGGGAGAAGCTCCGCTCGGCAACCGGAAAGATATCCGCAACGCTGTGGAAGCCGCCCGCAAAGCTGACGGTTGGGCAAAGACGACGGCCCACAATCGCGCCCAGGTGCTCTACTACAGCGCCGAGAATCTCTCGCAAAGACGCGATGAGATTGCGCGTCGTCTCGCGGCGGTAGTCGGAGAAAAACAAGCCAACGCAGAAGTCACCCTCGGCATTGAGCGCATCTTCTCCTATGCTGCATGGGCGGACAAATTCGATGGCGCCGTGCACAATCCGCCGTTTCGCAATATTGCCATCGCCATGCATGAGGCGATTGGAACGATTGGCGTGATCTGTCCGAGCGAAGCGCCTCTGCTGGGATTTCTTTCCTTAGTTATGCCGGCACTCGCAGTGGGGAACACTGTGATCGCGATCCCGTCAGAACGGTATCCGCTGATCACTGGCGATCTTTACCAGCTTTTCGACACCAGCGATCTGCCGGGCGGCGCGGTCAACATCGTGACTGGCTATGCGTCGCAACTCTTAAAGACAATCGCGGAGCATGATGACGTCGACGCGATCTGGTGCTTTGGCGACGAGACACAGGCGGCGGCAGCTAAATCGGCTTCCATCGGGAACCTCAAACAAGTATTCACCAACGAGGGCCGCGCCATCGACTGGTTCAATCCCAAACTGGCCGAAGGACGCTGGTTTCTCGAGCACGCGACCCAGGTAAAAAACATCTGGGTTCCCTACGGCGAATAGCGCACATGAAGGCTACCGTCACTCCCCGGGTAAAGATCTGCTGTATCAGCAGCAAGGAAGAAGCGGCTCTGGCCATCGAGTGCGGCGCCTCCGCGCTGGGATTGGTCTCTCACATGCCAAGCGGGCCGGGCGTCATCACGGATCAGCAAATTGCAGAGATTGCCGCCACGGTTCCTCCCCCGATTGCAACGTTCCTGCTGACCTCGCGACAGAGCATCAGTGAAATCATCTCTCAGCAACAATTCTGCCGCACCAACTGCATTCAAATCTGCGACCACCTGACCGGCGGCACCCATCGAGAACTTAAAGATGCTTTGCCGGGAATTTCCATCATTCAGGTTGTTCATGTCGTGGGCCCCGAATCGGTGGAGGAAGCCTGTACCGCTGCGCGCTACGCCGACGCGATCTTGCTTGACTCAGGCAATCAGAAACTTGCAGTGAAAGAGCTCGGCGGCACCGGGAAGACCCATGACTGGAAATTCAGCAAGATGATTCGAGAGCGAATCGATGTCCCGCTTTTCCTTGCTGGTGGCCTAACGCCCGAGAACGTTGCCCAGGCGATTCAGGAGGTTGGACCATTCGGACTGGACCTCTGTTCCAGCGTGCGAAGCAGCGGCAAACTCGACGAGACGAAGCTTCGGCGCTTCTTCGCTGCGGTGCAGGGCGTCACCGCCCCGGCCTGTTGACACCCGTATCTGCTCTGGCTAAACTCGCCGTTCGCGATCTGGAGTAACAGAAAAATATGGCAAAGCGTCCGCGTATTGCAGTGGTAGGAAGTGCCAACGTCGACCTGACTACGTTCACCGACCAGTTCCCCAAGCCGGGAGAAACAATCTTTGGCCAGAAATTTGATATGGGATTCGGTGGCAAGGGCGCCAATCAGGCCGTCGCCGCCCGACTCTGTGGCTCCGATGTTTTCATGGTCGCACGCGTTGGTGATGACCTATTCGGACCCGCAACGATCAAGAATTTTGAAAAATTAGGTATCGATGCGTCACAGGTAAAACAGGTCGCCGGCCTGTCAAGCGGTGTGGCTCCGATCTTTGTTGATCCCGCCGGACAGAATCGGATTTTGGTCGTCAAAGGAGCCAACGACGCCCTAAAACCGGCGGACGTGGATTCCGCAGCCGACGTCCTGAAGAGCGCCGACTGCATCGTCCTGCAATTTGAAATACCACTGGAAACTGTCTACTACACCATCAAGTTCGCGCGTAAGAATGGCATTCGCTGCCTCCTCAATCCAGCCCCAGCGCAACCCATCGACGTCAAAGCGATCGCCGATCTTGATTACTTTGTCCCGAACGAAAGCGAAGCGGAAACGATTACCGGGATGCCGGTGAAGAATGTGGACGACGCGAAGAAGTGCGCGCAGAAGCTTCTGGCAGGTGGAATCCGCCGCGTCATTATCACGCTCGGCGCAAATGGCTCGCTGCTCGCCGGAAGTGAAGGCATGGAACACGTACCTGCATTCACGATGAAAAGCGTGGACAGCACTGGAGCGGGAGACGCGTTTATTGGCAGCTTCGCCACCTTTCTTGGTGAAGGCCTGCCCGAGCGGGAGGCCGTCCGGCGCGCCAACCTGTACGCAGGACTATCCACGACTGGTGTCGGCACGCAAAAGTCGTTTTACGACCGGGCGCGCTTCGACCAGGAGTGGTCAGCAAGATCGAAGTCCTGAGGCACGCATTCCATGAAACGGGTTGCCATAGCGTTTTTTCTCACCGCTGTCTTATGTCTGCCCACGTACGTCTTCGCACAGAAACAAATAAAAATCATTGCTGATCAAGATAGTGCGGGTCCGGAGGGAACGAATTTTCTTTCCTTGCTCATGTTGTTGCGAGCGCCGCAAGTGGACCTGCTTGGCATCACCACGGTAAGCGGAGATCAATGGATGGAGCCTGCCACAGTTTTTGCGTTGTGGGCTACGGAGATTACCGGACGAGCCGACGTACCTGTAGTCAAGGGCGCGGAGCGTCCGCTAGTGAATAGTCAGCGCGAGCAGGAAGCCCGTGAACATCTTTTCGGCTCGTACCTTGCCTGGCACGGCTCGTTTAATCCTGACGCTCCACCGCCGAAGGAGACATGGGCGCCTCCCGGCGGCTATCCAAAGGTGAAGCCGAAACCCGGGCGGGCTGCGGACTTCCTCATCGATACGATCCGTGCTCATCCTGGCGAAGTGGTCCTCTACTGCGCCGGTCCGCTCACTAACATCGCGCTCGCCGTTTCCATGGACCACGACATTGTTCCGCTCACCAAGGCAATTTACATCATGGGCGGAAGCAGTGCCGGCGGCTCGGAGCTGAACTGGTGGTGGGATCCGGAAGCAGCCGCCATCGTGCTTCGCCAGCCTTGGAAAGAAATTGTGATCACGCCCTTTGAGGCGGGTGAACAGATTTGGTCGAGCGAGAATTTGATGAAGAGAGTAGTAAGTGCCGGTGGCCCTCTTGCAAATCACGTCAAGCAGGTTTATCTCGACCGTGAACCGCCGCCCGGAACCTCCATGTGGTCGATGATGTGGGACGAACTCACAGTGGCGTCGATCCTCGATCCCTCAGTGATAGAAAAGTCCGAGACGATGTACCTTGACGTGGATATCACGCATGGGCCGAAGTATGGACACACGGTAGTGTGGAAGCCCTCGGATGAAGTTCCACAATTCTTCCTCGCCTACAGCGGGCCACGTCCCGTCGATAAGGAAAAATGGAAGGCTCATCTGACGCCGCCCGAGCAATTGCATCCAGCTAGCGTGCAAATGAAAGTGGACACACAGAAGTTTGAGAAGATCTTTGTAAACTTAATGAGCCACTAGGTAGATATGCAGCGCGCCTTCCTGATCGATACCGACACTGCTTCTGACGACGCCGTTGCAATCATCATGGCATTGCGTGCGCCCGATGTCCGCGTCGTCGCGATCACAACCGTTGCCGGTAACGTCGACGTTCAGCAGTCCACCCGCAATGCGCTCTACACAGCGGAACTTTGCGGCTCCGATGTGCCTGTATATACAGGCGCGGACAAACCGTTGCTTCGCCGTTACGAAAATGCAACCTGGTTCCACGGACGCGACGGCCTGGGCGATCACGGATATCCTCCCCCGCGTCGGGCCGCGGGTAAATTGCATGCGGTCGATGCCATCATCGAAGCGGTCGAAGCGAATCCTGGGATTGTGATTGTGACGCTCGCGCCTCTCACGAATCTCGCGCTGGCGGTCGCAAAGAGACCAGACATTGTTTCGAAAGTAGGACGCTGCGTCGTGATGGGCGGTGCCCCGTGTTGCGAAGGAAATGTGACGCCGGCGGCGGAATACAACATCTGGGTCGATCCTGAAGCTGCGCGAATCGTGATGTTGACTGGCCTGCCCATCGAACTCATCGGTTGGCATTTGAGTCGCGGAGATTCCGTGGCCGGGGAAGACGACATCGCGCAGATTCAGAAACTAAATACGCCCCTTGCGCACTTTGCGATCGAATCCAACAGTCACGCACGTACCGCTTACAAGATACAAACAGGCGAAGACGGGATTTCACTGCCTGATCCCGTCGCGATGTGTATTGCGCTTGATCCGACTGTTGGAACCGAATGGAGCGACCACTACGTAGAGGTCGAGACGCAAAGCGAACTCACACGCGGTATGACCGTGGTCGATCGTCTCGACAAGGCCAACGACGAGCGCAATCAGTCCGTCTGGGCCGACGCGGTACGCAATGCTCCCAAGGCCAAGGTGTGCTGGACCATCGACACAAAACTCTGGAAGAACGCTCTGCTTTCGGCGCTCCGCTGATTTGCGCTTCTGATATATTGACTCTCTCTCGGAGGTGCTTCCATGTCCCGTATCGTGCGCTGTGGACTCATCCAGGCAACCAATGCGCTCGGCGGCAACCGTCCATTGGCTGAAATCAAAAAAGCCATGATCGACAAGCACCTCAAGTTGATCGAACAGGCTGCCAGGAAAAAAGTGCGCGTGCTCTGCCTGCAGGAACTGTTCTATGGTCCTTATTTTTGCGCCGAACAGAATATTCGCTGGTACGAGATGACGGAGCGCGTTCCCGGCGGACCAACCACGAAACTGATGCAGCAGATTGCTGCCAGGCACGGCATGGTGATCGTGGTTCCGGTATATGAAGAGCAGATGCCCGGGCTGTATTTCAACACCGCTGCCGTCATCGACGCGGATGGCACTTACCTGGGCAAATATCGCAAGCACCACATCCCGCACGTGCATCCCGGATTTTGGGAAAAATTCTATTTCACTCCCGGAGATTCGGGCTATCCAGTCTTCAATACGAAATTCGCTCGCGTCGGAGTGTACATCTGTTACGACCGCCATTTTCCCGAAGGAGCCCGCGCGCTGGGGATGAACGGCGCGGAAATTGTCTTCAATCCTTCCGCAACCGTTGCGGGACTCTCCGAGCACCTGTGGGAACTCGAACAGCCGGCGCATGCGGTGGCCAACGGATATTTTGTCGGCGCAATCAATCGCGTCGGCCGCGAAAAGCCGTGGAATATCGGCGAGTTCTATGGCAAAAGTTACTTCTGCAATCCGCGTGGCCAGATCTTCGCCCAGGCGAGCCGCAACAAGGACGAAGTGCTGGTCGCGGACGTTGATCTCGACATGATTGGCGAAGTCCGAAAGACGTGGCAGTTCTACCGCGACCGGAGACCGGAGACGTATGGGGCGTTGACGGCGCAGAGCGGGTCCACGGATTGACTGTGGGTAGAAATGAAGACTTTCAGAACTGTCATCCCGAACGAAGGGAGGGATCTGCATTGTGCCGGTAAACTGCAGACTCCTTACTTCGCTCGGGATGACAGTTCAATTTGGTTGAGCGACCAAAGCGCATATGCAGACATCACCATCCCGCATTGAGTCCAGTCCGCTCTACAACCTTGACCTGGCGCCCGTTTCCGCGGAGCGCCGGACCTGGGGCACATACAGCTTCGCCGCGCTGTGGGTATCGATGTCGGTCAATATTCTTACCTACATGCTGGCCGCCAGCCTGATCCAGGGCGGGATGGACTGGAAGCAGGCAGTCGCAACGGTGTTTCTTGGCAACACGATTGTCCTCGTCCCGATGCTGTTGAATTCGCACCCGGGAGCACGCTACGGTATTCCCTTTCCAGTGCTCGCGCGCGCGTCGTTCGGCGTCCTGGGCGCAAATGTTGCCGCCGTGCTCCGCGCTTTCGTTGCCTGCGGATGGTTCGGCATTCAAACCTGGATCGGCGGCGAAGCCATCAACACGCTGATCACAACCTTGTATCCGGCGTGGAGTAGCATCCCGCACGGCGCCGCGATCTGCTTCATGGCGTTCTGGCTGATCAACCTCGCCGTGATTCTCAAGGGCATTGAGTACATTCGATTTCTCCAAGGGATCAGCGCGCCGGTTCTTCTTGCCGTTGGAGTTCTGCTACTCGCTTGGGCCTATAAAACCGCGGGCGGATTTGGCCCGATGGTATCAGCCACTTCCCGCTTCGGGAGTTTCGCTGATTTCTTGAAATTCCTGATACCTGCCCTCAACGGCACCGTCGGATTCTGGGCGACCGTGTCTCTCAACATCCCCGACTTCACCCGCTTCGCGCGCAGCCAGCGCCAACAGATCATCGGCCAGGCACTCGCCCTACCCGCCACCATGACGCTTTATTCGCTGATCGGCATTCTGGTGACTTCGGCAACCGTGGTGATCTATGGAACCGCAATCTGGGATCCCGTCCAGTTGCTCAGCCGGTTTCATTCGCCGGTTGCGGTGGTGATTTCGTTGTTAGCCATCTTGCTGGCGACGTTGAACGTGAACATTGGCGCTAACGTGGTGTCACCGGCAAATGACTTCTCCAATCTGTGGCCACGCAAGATCAGCTTCCGCACCGGCGGCGTGATGACGTGCTTCATGGGAATCGCGCTCATGCCATGGAAACTGCTGGCCGACTATAGGACGTTCATCCTCGGCTGGCTGGGTGGCTACGCGGCATTCCTCGGCCCTGTCGCCGGGATCATGATCTGCGACTATTTCGTGATTCGACGTCGGGTTTTGCTGGTGGATGATCTCTATCTGCGCGGCGGCGCGTACGAATATTCTGGCGGCTTTAACTGGTTCGCGATCATCGCTCTGGCGGCGGGAGCGGGGACGGCGCTGATTGGCTTAGTCGTGCCGTCGGTGCGGGTGTTGTATGACTATTCGTGGTTCGTGGGTTTCGCGGTGTCGTTCTTTGTCTACTACAGCTTCATGAAATTATCGGCCCGAACGCTATCGCACTGAGTCCTGCCAACACGCCCCAGCACTCATTCCAGAAACGTCACGCAAACGCCGTTGGGATCAATTGCGCCGAACTCTCGTGAGCCCCACGGCTTAGTTTGGAGAGAGCCGTTGGGATGAACTTTCCCGCCGCGTTGATGATATTCGGCATAAAACGCCTCCACACCCTTCACCGCGATACGGACCATTGTTTGATCACCAACCGTACGGGCGAGGGCATGGTCATCCATGCCCGCGATGTGGAGATAGACATCGCCGCGGTGAATGCCCGCATACGACGGCGGCGTGGCGTCACGAAAAACCTCTGTGAAACCACAGACCTCAATCCACCACTTCAGAGACGCAGCGACGTCGGCGGCGGGGAGAACGGGAAGGGCGCGCGTGAAGATGGCTTCCATGAAGTATGCAACTCCTATGAGCGGGCACGAAACTTGGGTAGGACTTCCTTCTTGTACGTTTCCAATGTGCCTTCTTCCTCGCCGCACATCAGATAAATGTTGAATTGAGTGACGCCCACTCGCGCCAGCGCCCGGAGTTTCTCGATGTGCGCCTCGGCTGGGCCAAGCAGACAAAACCGGTCGGTTACTTCATCGGACACAAAGTCTGCATTGCTGCTGTCGACTTCGCAGTGATGAAGATAGTCATACTGTTCCTTCGTGCGGATATAGGAAGTCAGCGCTGAGGGCAGTTCTTCCGGCTTGTAGCGCGATACCAGGTCGACGACATGATTCGACACCAGCGCTGGAAACCAGCGCACATGGTCGCGCCCAATTTTCAAATCGTCTGAGACCCACACCGGCGCGGCGGCCATCACTTCAATCTTGCTCGGATCGCGTCCGACGGATTCTGCACCCTTTCTCACGAAGCCCATGCACCAGGCAATCAAATCAGGATCGGCGAATTGCAGAATCACGCCGTCGGCGACTCGTCCGGCAAGTTCGAGCACCTTGGGACCATATCCCGCCACCCACACGGGAGGAACTCCGCCGTTCGCCCACGTAAGCCGCGCGGGACGGCCTTCGTAGTCGGTTTCATTGGCTCCCGTCAGAGCGCGAAAGTCATGGACGGACTGTTCCAGTTGCGCCGACGTCACTGGCTTCTTGCCCAACACGCGCCGCGAACTGTCGCCGCGGCCGATGCCGAGTTGCATGCGCCCGCCGGAAATCAAGTTCAACGTGGCGAACAAGCTCGAGGTCACGGTGATGTCGCGCGTGGCAGGGTTAGTCACGCATGTACCGAGGCGCATCTTCTTCGTGTTCGTCGCCATCAGTGTGAGCAGTGGATACGGGTCCAGCCACAGCACGTGCGAATCGAAAATCCAACCGTATTCAAAGCCTGCAGCTTCTGCCTGTCGCGTTAGAGAAAGGATTCGCTCCACCGACATGTCGGGCTTGATCGTGATGCCAAACTGCATGAACTGCTCCTATGAGCGCCCAGTTAATCTAACGTCGAAGTTCGGCAGTTTAGCATAAAATCTTTGCTGCACTGTTGCAGGAGAGAACCTCGACATGGGCTTCGATACCATCATTGCCAACGGTCGTGTGGTCACGGCTACCGACACCTACGCGAGCGATATCGCGATCCAGGACGGCAAAATCAATGCCATCGGGCAGAGCCTTCCGCGCGAAAATGCAGGCAAGGTCATTGATGCGGCCGGCAGGTATGTTTTCCCGGGCGGGATCGACGTCCATACGCACCTCGACATGCCGTTTGGCGGGACCACCAGCGCCGATGATTTCGAAACTGGCACGCGCGCTGCTGCATTCGGCGGCACCACGACGTTGATCGACTTCGCCATCCAATACAAGGGACAGACTCTGCGCACCGCTTACGATGCGTGGATGGCTAAGGCCTCGGGTAAGGCGGTTTGCGATTATGCATTCCACTGCATCATCACCGACCTGGCAGACGCACAGCTTGCGGAAATGAATGCGCTGGTCCGCGAGGGCGTCACCAGTTTCAAGTTGTTCATGGCCTATCCCGGCGTGTTCATGCTCGACGATGCCAGCATCTTCAAAGCAATGCGCGCCGCCAGTAAGAATGGCAGCATGATCTGCATGCACGCGGAGAATGGCGGCGCAATCGACGTGATCGTCCAGCAGGCGCTCGCGGAAGGAAAAAGGGCTCCGAAGTACCATGCGCTGACCCGGCCAACTACAGCCGAGGCGGAAGCCGTCTCGCGCGCGATCGCTCTGGCGGAGATGGCGGGATCGCCCGTCTATATCGTCCATCTGAGTTGCCATGACGCTCTCGAAAAAGTGCGCGAAGCACGCGATCGTGGGCTTCCTGTATATGCGGAAACGTGTCCGCAATATCTCTACCTCTCGCTCGAAAACATGGATGCTCCCGGTTTCGAAGGGGCGAAATACGTATTCACTCCGCCGCTGCGAGAGAAGTGGAACCAGGAAAAGCTCTGGAATGGACTGAAGACGGATCACCTGCAAGTTGTCTCCACCGATCACTGTCCGTTTTGTTTCAAAGAGCAAAAAGAAATGGGGAAGGATGACTTCACCAAAATTCCGAATGGCGGCCCGGGCATTGAACATCGCATGAGTCTGATCTATTCCGGCGGCGTGGCTGGACAGCGATTCAGCGTGAATCGATTTGTAGAACTTGTCTCGACCACGCCCGCGAAATTGTTTGGACTCTATCCGCGCAAGGGCACAATCGCCGTGGGTAGTGACGCAGATCTGGTCATCTTCGATCCCAACCGAAAACACACGATCAGCGCGAAGACACATCACATGCGCGTGGACTACTCCATGTTTGAAGGAATCGAAGTTACAGGGATGCCGGACATCGTACTGTCGCGAGGCAAAGTGGTAGTCGAAGCAGACAAGTTCTTGGGACGGCCAGGTGCCGGAGAATTTCTGAAACGCTCGCTCTATTCGCAACCGTAGCAGGCTCTGAGCTCCGCACCGCGATCAACTTACGGGAATTGAGGTGAGCAACCATGGGCGTACCTTCCAGCCAGACTGCAACTGGGACCGACGCATTCACACCGCCGGCTACAAGAATTGCCTCCATCGACCTCATTCGCGGCGCAGTGATGATCCTGATGGCCATCGATCATGTGAGAGTGTTTGCGGGAGTTCCCGCGGGTGGACCGACGCCCGGAGTGTTCTTCACGCGGTGGATCACTCACTTCTGCGCTCCAGCGTTTATTTTTTTGGCGGGCACAAGTATCTATTTCTACAGTCGAAAGCACACCGACTTTTCGAAGTTTCTGTTGATCCGCGGCGCCTGGCTGATCGCGCTTGAGTTCACCGTTCTCCGCGTGGCGTGGACTTTTAATTTTGATTTCATGCATTACGAAATGGCAGGCGTGATCTGGGTGATCGGGATCTGCATGATCCTGATGGCTGGATTGGTGAAGCTGCCCCTGAAAGTTGTAGGCACAATCGGAGTGGCGATCATCGCGCTCCATAACCTGATGGATCCCCATATGGGGAAACTATTGGAAGGGCTTGACCAGAGCCGGATTTCAGGACTTTGGAAACTCCTCTACGTCGGCTTCTTCGCCGGACCCATCCAGTTTGGGCCGAACGGTCCCAACCTCATCGTTCTTTACTCGATTATTCCCTGGATCGGCGTCATGGCAGCGGGATATGCGTTCGGCACAATTCTGCTGTTGGAGCCTGGCCGAAGGAATCGACTCTGCCTGATCATCGGACTCTCGGCGATCGGACTATTTCTTTTGTTGCGAGGATTTAATTTGTATGGCGATCCGCGACCGTGGCATCACCCGGTGCCGGGACAAAACGGCTCACAATCGATGCCGGCCGCGTTGTCGTTCCTGAACACGAGTAAATATCCGGCATCGCTCCTATTCTTACTGATGACGCTCGGGCCAATCATGGCCCTCATCCCGCTGCTCGAAGGGCTACGCGGAGCACTGGCACGCCAGATCGCAATGTTCGGGCGCGTGCCATTCTTTTTCTACGTGCTGCATATTCCATTGATCCACGTGCTCGCGTGTGTGGTTTCGAAGATTCGATTCGGTATAGTCAGCCCGTGGCTGTTCACCAATCACCCAATGGGTAATCCCGAACCGCCGGAAGGATATATGTGGAGCCTGCCGCTCCTTTACCTGGTATGGGCGATGACCATCGTGCTGCTGTATTTTGCTTGCCGATGGTTTGCCGACTTCAAAGCAAGGCGGAACGACTGGTGGCTCAAATACGTGTAGTCGCTTCAGTCGCTGGGAATCGGTCTTATTTCTTGTCACCCTGTTCGGTAAAGAACTTGCCGGTCTCTCCCACGGAGAAGTAGCGCGAAGTCACGGTCTTCTTACGCGTGAAGAACTCGATCGCGTCCCAACCGTGCACGTGCAGGTCACCGAAGAAAGAATCCTTCCATCCTGAGAATGGGAAATAAGCGGGTGATGCAGCCACGCCGATGTTCACACCCACCATACCCACTTCAACACGACGGCTGTACTCTCGGACGGCGGCGCCGTTTTCGGTGAAGATCGAAGTACCGTTACCTCGGGGATCGGAATTCACCAGGTCGATGGCTTGATCAAGCGTCTCCACGTGCATGACGGAGAGCACTGGTCCAAAAATTTCGTCGGTCGCCGCGTGCATGCCGGGCTTTACGTTGTTCAGAATCGTTGGTCCCACAAAATTGCCGCCGGCAGGGGCGCGCTGCGGACGCCTTCCATCCACCAGCAACTCCGCGCCTTCTTTTACTCCGGTGTCGATCGCTTCGTGAATACGGTTGCAGGCAGCGCTCGATATTACAGGGCCCAGGCTCGATTTTGGATCGGTGCCGTCACCGGCAACCAATTTTTCGGCCTCCGCTTTGAGCACACCCATGATTTTGCCTTGCGCGGCCCCAACCGTCACCAGTATGGAACCGGCCATGCAGCGTTGCCCGGCGTTGCCGAAGGCGCTGCCCAACACGTTGGAAACGGTTTTTTCAATGACAGCGTCGGGCATCACGATCATGTAGTTCTTCGCACCGCCCAGAGCCTGTACGCGCTTGCCGTTTTCCGCTGCGCGGCGGTAGATGTATTTCGCCGTGCTGACGGATCCGACAAACGAGATCGCACGGATGCCGGGGCTATCGAGGATGCCATTCACTGCATCGTGTCCGCCATGCACCAGGTTCACTACGCCCGGAGGCAGGCCGATGTCTTCGAGGATGTGACAGATGATTTCGGAAGTGAGCGGAACTTGCTCAGAAGGCTTCAGTACAAAAGTATTTCCGCAAACGATCGCAAACGGCAGAAACCACATCGGAACCATCGCCGGAAAATTGAACGGGGTGATGGCTGCACAAACTCCAACCGACTGCCGGACCGTTTCTGAATTGATTCCGCGTGACACACCTTCCAGCACGCGTCCCTGCATGGTCATCGGAGACGCGCAGGCTACTTCGATCACTTCAATCGCACGCGTGACTTCCGCGCGGGCATCGGAAAGTACTTTGCCGCCTTCACGGGTCACGGACGCCGCGAGTTCGTCAATCCGTTTCCGGAACTGTTCACGGAGCGCAAAGATGAATTCCGTCCGTTCGCCCATCGAGCGCGAGCGCCAATCCGGCCACGCTGCACTGGCCGCGGCCGCCGCGGCTTCGACATCTTCGCGTCCTGACAATGGAGCATGGGCCAGCACTTCTCCCGTCGCGGGATTCGTTACGTCCACCAGGCCCGAGGCCTTCGCCGACACCCAACGGCCGCCAACATAGTTTTGAAGAATGCGGGCGGGAGAGGTTGCAACCGTAACTGGCGCGGTGTCTTCTTGGGTCAAAGTTCTTTGAGATGTCATCACTGCCCCTTATTAGTTCACTCGTTCCGTTATTCTTTCCATCAGCAACACCTTGTCAGAATTATCCACTTCGGTGAGCTTCACTTCGATCACTTCATTCATGGTGGTTTGCACGGTGCGTCCTATAAATGTTGCTTCAATCGGCAACTCACGATGGCCCCGATCAATCAGCACCAGCAATTGAACCCGGCTCGGACGGCCATGAAGGAACAGCGCATCCATCGCCGATCGAATCGTTCGTCCCGTGAACAGCACATCATCGACCAGCACGATTTTTTTGTCGCCAATGGCGAACCCGATTTCCGATTTCTGCACAACTGGCTTCGGCCCAACCGTGGAAAGGTCGTCACGATAGAACGTGATATCAAGCGTGCCGACCGGGACCGGAGCTTTTTCTCTCTGCCGGATAATCTTGGCCAGCCGTTCCGCCAGCGGAACCCCGCGCCGGCGAATTCCAACCAGCCCCAGATTCTCCACGCCGCCGCTCTTTTCGAGGATTTCGTGAGCCAGGCGCACCAGCGTCCGCTCCATTTCAGAAGCAGACATCAGTTGCAGTTTCTCGTGCAACGTGGCCCTGTTTGCGGCGCTCTTTGTGCTCATGCGCAATCCTGCCTCATCTGAATGGGCCCGGTTTGAGTCCGGAAGTTGTTGCCCCAGCCGCTCGGGCGTGGCCCTGAAGGTTCACAGGTTGCCCACCGGCTAACGACTTTGACTGTAGTGGAGTAGAGTCTTGGAGGTCAAGCGCCCAGCCCGGCAATTCGCCGGTTTCTCTGCTCCAGAATGTTTGTGAAAAGTTTACTTATTGGACCTCAACTGGTTATATATGTCTGCATGAAGTGTTGATGTCTTTCGATGACGCATCCTCATCCGAGACCAGGAGACTAGAGTGGGAAAACAGTTCAGCCGTACGGTGCTGTTGCTTGTCATAGCGATCACATCGTTGACCGCAGGATCGTTATTTCTTCCCGCCTGTGATGCCCAGGAACACAGGGCGATCAATCTCTCCCCTGGCCGAAATCTCCCCTTCAACGACGGCATCGTGGCAGGCAACACCCTGTACGTCGCGGGGCAGGAAGGTACGGACGATCAGGGCAAACTGGTTGCTGGCGGAATCAGCACAGAAGCCAAAGCCGCGCTGGAAAATATCCAGAAAGTTGTTAAGGCGGCGGGATTCGAATTGAAAGACATTGTTTCCGTCACCGTGTATCTGGCCGACATTCGCGAGTTTGGCGAGATGAATAAAGCGTATCGCGAATTCATGCCCGACCCAAAACCCGCACGCGCCACCATCCAAGCGGTCGCCTTGGTCAACAACGCTCGTATCGAAATTTCCGCGATTGCAGTGAAGCAAAAATAGCATCGAGCCATTTGTAATGGCCGTATTCGCATTTCCAATCCGCACGTGGGGAAAAACATGCATCGTAGATTCAAATTTCTTGTCCTGACATTTCTTCTCCTACTTTCCTTCGCACATGCCGCAGACCGCCCTGCGAAGGGTTCCTACCTCGTCTACGTAGGGACTTACACGGGCCAGGAAAGTAAAGGGATCTATGCCTTTCGCTTTGATCCCGCCTCCGGCAAGTCGACACCGATTGAACTCGTAGCGGAAACTACCAACCCCTCGTTTCTGGCGATCGATCCGAGCCATCACTACCTTTATGCTGCCAACGAAGTTGGCGATTACAAAGGTGAGAAGAGCGGCGGCATCAGCGCTTTCGCAATCGACCATAAGACCGGCAAACTCACGTTCCTGAACGAGGTTTCCTCACACGGAGCGGACCCCTGCCACATCACGCTCGACAAGTCGGGCAAGCATCTTCTGGTTGCCAACTACACCGGAGGGAGCGTGGCCAGTTTCCCTGTGCTTGCAGACGGCAAACTGGGCGAGCCTTCTGCCGTCGTGCAGCACAGCGGTCATGGCCCGAACGCCGAGCGCCAGGAAGGGCCGCACGCGCACGAAATCCAGTTGACGCCAGACAATCGCTTCGCCATTGCGGCCGACCTCGGTCTTGATGAACTGCTGGTCTATCGCTTCGATGTTGCTAAGGGCACATTGACTCCGAACGATCCGCCATTTGGGAAAGTCGAGCCTGGTGCCGGACCGCGGCATTTTGTTTTTGATCCGCGTGGAAAATTCGTATACGTGTTGAGTGAGATGAGTGGAAGCATCACGAGCTTCGCGTACGACGCGCGCACCGGAGCATTACGGAACCTGCAAGCGATTTCTACTTTACCCACGGATTTCAAGGGCCACAATGATTCCGCCGAAATCGTAGCCTCGTCATCGGGCAAATTTCTCTATGCGTCGAATCGAGGCCCGGACGACATCGCAGTATTCAACACCGGTTCCGCCAAAGGAACGTTGCAACTGGTGGAGCACGTTTCAACCAAAGGCAAGGCTCCGCGTAATTTTGCGATCGACCCAACGGGAAGATTTTTGTTTGTCGCGAACCAGGAATCCAACAACATCGTCGTGTTCAAAATCGATCCTAAGACCGGTCGCCTGACCGACATTGGCCAGACACTCAAAGCACCATCACCGGTATGCATCGTATTTCTGTCTGCTGAATAATTGGAGAATCCATGCGCTTCCTGACGTTGTGCTTGCTGGTCTTGTGGTCTTCGATCGTATTCGCGCAGCAATATGACCTCGTTCTCGAAGGCGGCCGGGTACTCGATCCCGAAACCGGCCTCGATGCAGTCCGCAACGTCGGCATCAACAACGGGAAGATCGCGCGCATCTCTACCGATGCCTTGCGTGGAAAACGGGTAGTCACTGCGTCCGGACTGGTCGTCGCGCCCGGCTTCATTGACCTGCATCAGCACGGCCAGGAAATTGAAAGCCAGCGCGTCAAAGCATTCGATGGGGTGACCACTGCGTTGGAACTCGAAATCGGAGTTCCGAATGTTGCAGAGTTTCTGAAAATGAAGGAAGGGAAATCACTGATCCACTACGGCAGCGCGGCCAGCCATGTGGCGGCACGGTCGCTCGTATTCGGTGCGCCTCTTTCAGGCGCTGCAACGGCTCACGCCGGCATCCCTGAAATTCTTCCCAAGAGTGGACCCGCCACCGACCAGCACGCGACGCCTGAGCAGATCGAAGCCATCAAGAAACAATTGCGCGCAGAACTCGCTGCCGGCGGATTGGCGATCGGCATGGGAATTCAATACACACCCGGCGCCACTCGACGGGAAGTGATCGAGATCTTCCGGTTCGCTGCCGCGCAGGGTGTTCCCGTCTACACGCACATGCGCAGTGCCGGGCGTGTCGAACCGGGCTCCGCGATTGAGGCCGTTGGCGAAGTGATCGGCGCGTCCGCGATCACGGGCGCCACCCTGCATATCGTGCACATCAACAGCACTTGCCAGCGCGATGCCATGGAGTGCCTGTCGATGGTGGAAGGCGCACGCGCGCGCGGCCTCGACGTGACAACCGAGGCATATCCGTACATCCCCGGAATGACTTCCTTAAACTCGGCGCTGTTCAATCCGGGCTGGCAAGAAAAACTTGGCATCAGCTACAACGAACTCGTGCTCCCCAACACCGGCGAGCATCTGACCAAGGCGCGCTTCGACGAGCTGCACAGTTCCACGGTGACGCAGAGTGTGCTGATTTACGCCAACACACAGGAAATGGTGGACCAGATCATTCCCCACCCCATGGTCATGATCGCCAGCGATGGCGCCCAAGGTCATCCGCGAAATGCTGGAACGTTTTCGCGAATTCTCGCCCAGTATGTGCGCGAGAAGCAGACGTTGACTCTCATGGATGCGATCCGGAAGATGTCGCTGATGCCTGCTCAAGTGTTGGAGAAATCGACCCCCGCAGGGCGCGCCAAGGGACGATTGCAGGAAGGCGCCGACGCCGATATCGTCGTGTTCGACCCGAAAACGATTGCCGATCGTTCGACGTTTCAGTTGCCGATGGAGCCCAGCGTTGGCGTGCAGTACCTGGTCGTCGGAGGCACGCTTCTCATCGATCAGGGCAAATTAGCAACGAACGTCTTCCCGGGACGAGCGATTGTCGGGCCCAAATTGTCAGAGTAGAAATACTGTTTCGCCCACGTTTATTCCACGAGAGACGCAGCAAGCGTTGTCTCTCTATTTGTTGTCTCTCTATTTAGAGTTGGCTGGCAGACGATAGAAAATCGGTTTTGTTCGGTGCTTCAGCTTTACCCGCCCACGGTCCGCGGGTATAATCCCAGCCGCAACCATAAATGTTCATGGAGTCCATCATGGTCTCTACCCGACGTTTCGGGTTTTGTGTAATCTTCGCTTTCCTGTTCTCATTCGCCCTCCCCGTTTTTGCATTGCCACCCACCACGGTTCCCCTTCACTCCGGCTGGCGTTTCCGAGCACTGAACGACAAAAGCCATCCCGGTGTGGAGCAGTGGCACCCGGCCGAAGTGCCCGGAGTAGTGCAGATGGACCTCCTGCACAACAAGCTGATTGAGGATCCGTTTTATCGCGACAACGAAAAGTCCCTGCAATGGATCGGCCTCACGGATTGGGAGTACCAGACAGAATTCGATGTGGATGCCGCAACGCTCGCGCGAAAACATGTTGACTTGCAATTCGCGGGACTCGACACCTACGCGGATGTCTATCTGAACGACACCGAAATCCTCAAAGCGGACAACATGTTTCGCTCTTGGCGGATTTCGGCAAAGGACAAATTGAAAGCCGGCAAGAACACGTTGCGAGTCGTCTTTCATTCTCCAATCAGGCTGATGATGCCGAAAGTGAAGGCGATGCCCTATCGCCTGCCGACGGTAGGACAGGTTCAGATTGTCAGCGAAGAAGGGGTCGCGACCGATCCATACACTCGCAAAGCACCTTACAACTATGGATGGGACTGGGGTCCGCGCTATATCACGGAGGGGATCTGGCTCCCGGTAAAACTCATCGCATGGGACGATCTGCGGATCGATAACTTCCATATCCGCCAGATCAAAGTCACGAAGGATGAGGCCAAACTGTCAGCGGACTTCGACATCGTCGCTACTCGCAAAGTTGATGTGACTGTTGTTGTTGAGCACCCCAGTCCAGGGAAGGGCGCTCTTTCTTCCACGCAATACAGGAGTCCTTTTCATCTGGAAGAAGGGATCAATCACATAACGCTCCCCTTTGACATCGCGAACCCCAGCCTGTGGTTTCCGAATGGCTACGGTTCGCAGACACTGTACAAGTTCTCCGCCACACTATTTTCGGGAACTGGACTCTCTGTTGGCACCGGGAAGAAAGCGATGGTCGAGGACCGCGCCGAGCTACGCACGGGAATTCGCTCGCTCGAACTACGCCGCCAGCCCGACCAGTGGGGAAAGAGCTTTACGTTTGTCGTGAATGGCATCCCGGTGTTTGCCAAAGGCGCTGACGTGATTCCCTTCGACAGCTTCATGACGCGCGTCACCCCAGCGCAACATCGCCAGATTCTGCAGTCGGCGCGCGACGCACACATGAATATGATCCGCCACTGGGGCGGAGGCTACTACGAGACCGACGACTTCTACGACATTTGCGACGAACTCGGCATCATGGTTTGGCAGGACTTCATGTTCGGCGGCGCCATGGTTCCCGGAGACCTCGCTTTTCAGGAAAATGTCCGCGAAGAAGCGACGCAGCAGGTAAAGCGCCTCCGCGATCATCCCAGCATTTCGCTCTGGAGCGGCAACAACGAAGTGGAGACCGGCTGGCGCTATTGGGGCGACCGCGTCTATTTCAAAGAAACGTTGACGCCGCCGCAGCGGGAGCGCGTCTGGCAAGACTACGTCGTCCTTTTCCACGACGTCATCAAGAGCGTGGTCGCAGAGAATGGTGCGCCGGTTCCCTACTGGCCGAGTTCTCCCTCCGCCAATTTTGAAGATGATCCGGGCGGCCAGCGTAACGGAGACATGCACTACTGGTCGGTGTGGCATGCGCTGGAACCAATCTCCGAGTACACACATCAGTTTCCGCGCTTCATGTCGGAATACGGTTTCCAATCATTCCCCGATATTCAAACGGTTCGTAAATTCGCCGAACCACAAGATCTCGACATCATCTCCCCGGTGATGCAGGAGCATCAGAAAAATGTCGGCGGCAACGAACGCATTCGTACCTATGTACTCCGCGAATTCCGCGAGCCCAAGGACTTCGAATCGTTCCTCTATGTCAGCCAGGTGATGCAGGCCGAGGCGATCAAAGTCGGCGCAGAGCACCTCCGGCGGCAACGTCCGCGCACGATGGGATCGCTCTACTGGCAACTGAACGACTGCTGGCCAGTCGCGTCGTGGGCGAGCATTGACTACTACGGCCGCTGGAAGGCCCTCCACTATTACGCTCGTCGCTTCTACGATGATTTGCTGGTTTCGCCCTGGGAAGAGAACGGTACTCTGTCCGCGTACATCGTTTCCGACAAAGTACAGCCTACGGACGCCGAGTTAAGTATTCGCGTGCTTGATTTTCAGGGCAAGACCATCCTGGAGAAGAAACAGACAGTTACGGTCCCGGAGCTTTCCAGCAAGGTCTACGCATCTTTCCCTCGGCAGGAACTGCTGAAGGGCACCGATGCACAACATGCCTTTGCTGTCGTTGACTTGATACAGAGCGGGAAAGTAGTTTCACGCAACGTCGTCCTGTTCGATCACGTGCGCAATTTGGCGCTGCCCAGTGCTTCAATTCAGTCGGAAGTAACGGGCGGCAGCGGAAACTACACGCTGCGGTTGCAGTCGGCAGTCTTGGCGAAGCATGTCTACGTGAGCTTTGGAGATCAGGACGTCGAAGTTTCCGACAATTATTTTGATCTACTCCCCAACGAGCCTATTACTCTGCAATTGAAGAGTAAGGCGGAACTAGACGAAATTAAACGATCATTAAAGGTGCGAAATATCACAGACGCGTTTACGATAGAAGCGGCCAAGTAAGGCGTTCCTGCCAGGGGCGGCACAAGACTCGAACTGGAGAAAGTCGAGGTGTGGGTGTCGCAGAGGGTCTGCGGCGATTCCGGGGCATGGCTAAAAGCAAGAAGTCCAGACTCAGTACACCAGGGGCAGTGACCCTGCGCGCAGTCGCGGAGCATGTCGGGTTGGCGCCCGGTACCGTCTCCGCCGTGCTGAACAACGCCCCTTCGGCGCGCTCCATTCCTGAGCACACCCGGCAGCGCATTAGGGCAGCGGCGCAGGAACTGAAATACCGTCCCAATTTTCTTGCCCGATCGTTGCGTCAAAAGCGCACTTACTCGGTGGGGCTCATCCTCGAGGAAATTGGCGACTCCTACGGATCCCTGGTCATCAGCGGTGTCGAAGCGCACCTGCGGCAGAACAACTACTTCTTTCTCACGGTAATCCATCGCCACGATCCGGCGATGTTGCGCGACTATTCACAGCTTCTGGTGGAACGCGGAGTAGAGGGCTTCGTCACGGTCGACACCAGCTTTCAGGAAGCTCCCCCAGTGCCCACGGTCAGCGTGGCCGGGCACCGCGCCTTCCCCGGAGTGACCAACATCATCCTCGATCAGGAAAAGGGAATTCGCGTCGGCCTCGAACATCTGTATCAACTGGGACACCGCAAAATCGCGTTCATGAAAGGCCAGCCCTTCAGTTCAGATTCCGCGGATCGCTGGAAGGCAGTTTGCAAAGTGTCGCAGGACCTGGGATTGGAAATGGACCCCCAACTCATCGTCAACCTTGAGATCGACGACCCCTCGCCGCAATTGGGCTATCCCTACGCGAAGGAGTTGCTCGCCCGCAAGAAGCCGTTTACAGCGCTCTTCGCCTACAACGATATCGCCGCGATCGGAGCGATTCGCGCCATCCAGGAAGAAGGGCTGCGCGTTCCACAGGATATCTCCGTTGTCGGATTCGACGACATTCAGTGGGCGGCCTTCAATAATCCCAGCCTCACCACGGTCCGGCAGCCACTCGTAAGAATGGGCCAGATGGCAGCCGAGACCGTCATCGGCATGATCGAAGAAAATCGTGAGCCCATCGCGGAGATCGCTGTCGAACCTACGTTGGTGATCCGCGAGTCGACCGGGCCGGCGCCGAAATAGCGTCAGCTTCCGGCTTGGTCAGGAGCTAAGGCTCATAAATCTGCACGTTGTTGAACACACTCCCCAAGTTCATACTCGCCTCCTCATTAATCAGTTGCCGGCCATACCGCTGCCGGCATTAGGGGACCACCATGGTGTTCAGGGTTCCAAACGGTCCCGGCGACTGGAAATCGGCAAAGCAGTCCGTGCCGTTTCCGGCGCCGCCGATCAGGTTGCATCCAGCGCCGTCACGCGCGGTGAATTCGAACTTGTATGTTCCGGACGCAATCGGGCCGACCACGACCTTGAACGAGCCCTTGCCGTTTTTGTCGGTGGTGACGACGCCGAATTCCACGGCCGCCACGCTGCCGCTGACGCCCTGACGGACGAGCGGGATGCAGTTGCCGCCATTGCTGGTCACTGGAAACTGCCCGAAGCCCGCAGGTGCGGTGTTACAGAAGATGTGAATGCCGACTTGATACAACTTGTTCGGAGTCGCGCCCACGAGGGCAAACGTGACGGTCAGTTTTTTGGCGTTCGACAGCGCCCAGGTGATGTTGCTGGAGTTGAGGTTGAGGGGCTCGCCGAAGTTGTCCCAGCCCTTCTGCCACAGTTGTTTCGTGCTGGCGGGAGCCAAGACGTCGGCGGAGTAGTCGATGGATTGCTCCGAGGCGGCGATGGTTACGAGAGCGAGCGTGAGCAACAGCAGAATGTTTCCAAGACGCATGATTTCCCCCTGGGATGCGATCGTTTTGTGTGCAGATTGAAGTTGTCACGGCCTGGAGCGGCCAGTCTCTTTCGCTGAAGACTTAACTCGCGGCAAGCGACTGTGATCCCAGCCCACGCTCTGTTCCGGCGTTGCCCCGAAGAGTTCGGGATGGAGATAGTGGCCACGTTCCTTTCCTTTGTCTTGTTCCACCTTGAGCGGATTCGCATTGGCGTACGCGTCGTGGCGAACACCGGTGACCTGCCAGGAAACTTTCATACCAGCGCGGCCTCCGGCGATGACGAAGTGGTTGTCAGACAGTTCTTCCGCGATGTAGAGCGGAGCGAATCCTCCGATGGGCGTGAGCTGGTAGCGGAAGTCGCGGTTGAGAGCGGTGAACCAGTCGGGCAGGGAGACGGTAGCGGAACCGTCCGCGCCGAGGACGGCATTGCCCGTGTAGAGATTGAGCATCTCCGAGGACTCGATGGAAGTGTGGGTGAGGTACTTGTTCGCGGGATCCAGCGGATGATCGAGGCGAAAGTTCTTCGCGCTGCCGTTGATCGATCCCGAGCAAAATAGATCACCGTTCGCTTCTATCGAACAGGAACCGCCCGACCCGTTCTGAGCAAAGAAGATTGGACCTTGCGTGTTCGCGTTAAATACCGCCATTGTGTAGACGGTGGTGCCACTGCCGATCGCTTGCACGGCGAATCCGTCGTCGACGGTTGCATAAACTGCCGTGCCGTGCAGTGCGCTGGTATCGCCCCAGACGCCGGTGCCACGGAGTGGAGGACGAATTGAGCTCGTGGCGCTGAAACCCACACCCCGGCCGAAGACCCCAACTCCGTGGGGACTGGCGGCATAGCCAAAGACGCCAAACGTTTCCTTCGTCGCACCGAGCTGAAAACCGGTAATGGTCGTGCTCAGATCGGTGTCGGTGGCGATGCTGGCGTTGATAAGTCCCGACGCGAAGCCGCCCGCGCTGTCGCGCTTCACGATGGTGTTGCCCACGTTGCCGTTGGTCGGAGCAACCGCCCAGTTCAGGCCTAGAGTACCGGCGGTCGTGACCGGCGACCCCGTCACGGTGAAGTCGCTCACGGGGGCGCTCAGGCCAACACTGGTTACCGTGCCGCCGCTGGTCAGGTTGGCGCAGCTCCACGCCGAGCCGCTCCACTTCAGTACTTGATTGGCCGCGCAGGCATTCGTCAGCGAGAGATTCAGCGTGCCGCTGTTACCTCCGCCGATCAGGCCGCTGCCATTTGCGGTGTTGATGCCGGTAATTCCACCGCCGCCACTGCTCGCAAACACCACGTCCAGTTCCGGGGGATGGCTCTGCGTCGTCGCCTCTTTGCTGTCAAACGTCGCATTCAGCGAGCCATTAGCCACCAGGGCGATGCCGTCGTTCGGCTGCGTTCCGTTCAGCCAGGCCTGCAGAGCCGGAGTGACGTCGATGAGGACGTAGTCCTTCACGTTCGTGCTGCTCAGCGGAATGCTGGCCGCAATCGTCGTCCCCAGCGCAGGCAGGATGTTCGCCGTGATCGTCTTTTCGTCCCAGGTGCCGTTGACGAAGTCGACGTTGAAGCTGCCTGCCGCCGGGACGGTATTCACGTAGAGCTTCAGCGTGGCCTTGGCGATGTTGCTGCCGGTGTAGCCCGAGGGAATGGAGGACAGGTCGAACTGGATGTAGGTGTTCTGCGAAGCGCTCTGCACGTCGAGCAAAGTCTTGGCGCCGAAGTTGGTGGTGGGAGTGGCCGTGTTAGTGTAGGCGTCCTGGCTTGGTGTGATCTGAGCCAAAGCAGTCAGTCCGAAGGCAACGACGGTTGCCAAGGCACAAAGAATGCGGTTCAACAGGGTAAGGCTCGGCGCGGTTCTAGAGGGCATGGAACGGTCTCCTGGTGTCTTGTTGGTTCAGCGCCCGGGGAAAAGGTAAGCGCTTTGGGCTCTGCGAGTTGCAGGCCCATGATCTGTGCGGATCATTTGACATTACCTGCGCCTCGGGGTCTTGAGGAATTTCTGATTTTTGTTTGATAGAATCCTGAGCACATTTCCCCCCTCCAATAACGGCGAAAACTCGGACACCTACGGATGCAGCCCACTTTCGAATTCAACGACTTTCGTCTGGAGACGGCGGAACGACGCCTGCTGCGAAATGGGGACGCGATCGCCCTGGCTCCGAAGGTCTTCGACACGCTGGTGGCGTTAGTGGAGAATCCCGGTCGCCTGATGTCCAAAGATGAGCTGATGCATCGGTTGTGGCCGGATACATTTGTCGAGGAAGTAAGCCTGGCGCAGAACATCTCACAATTGCGCAAGGCTCTAGGCGAACCTGTTGGAGATGCTCAGATCATTCAAACGGTCGCCAAGCGCGGCTACCGGTTTGTGGCGCCGGTTCGAATCGTGCCGAACGGGCAGGGATTCGCACTCTCCGCAGCCGTTCCTGTCGAACAGCAATCACCTCCATCAGAAATCGCCGAGCCAACAGGCAGGACGGGGCAGCCGAACTGGAAAATAGTCGCGGGATTGGCGGGAGCGGCGTTGGTCCTCGCCGGAGTCGTTTTGTTCGTTCCGTTTTTCCAACGGGCCGGCAAGGCGAGCGCAGCCCGGGAGATCCGATCAATTGCCGTGCTGCCCCTGACCAATCTGTCACAGGACGCCGAACAGGAATTCTTCGCCGATGGAGTGACCGACGACCTGATCACGGAACTGGCGCGGATCCGCGCCCTGCGGGTGATTTCGCGGACTTCGGTAATGCAGTACAAGGGCACGCGCAAGACGCTGCCGGAGATTGCGCGTGAACTCAAAGTCGATGCCATCGTCGAAGGCACGGTTTCGCAGCGCAATGGGAACGTGCATATCACGGCCCAGCTGGTGCAGGCCAATCCGGAGCAGCACGTGTGGGCGGAATCCTATGAGCGTCCCCTGGCGGAAGCGCAGAACCTGCAGTCGGAAATTGCGCGTGCGATTGGAGCGGCGGTCAGGGCCACGATGACGCCCGAGGAGCAGGCGCGCATGAGGCGGTCCCGCGCGATTAACTCCGACGCCAACCTGCTCTATCTGAAAGGACGATTTTTCTGGAACAAGCGGACTGCCGCCGGCGCGAAGGACGGAGAGAAGTATTTTCAGCAGGCGATCGCACGCGATGCCGATTTCGCGCAGGCCTATGTCGGCCTGGCCGGCGCCTATATTTTTGAAGGTGGCTGGGGGGTCGAACCCGCAACCATCGCCCTTCCCAAAGCCGAACAGGCGGCACGGCAAGCCCTGGTTCTGGATCCGGAAAATGCGGAAGCACACGCCGCACTCGGCTTGATCGCGATGAATTATGAATGGAACTGGCCGAAAGCGGAGCGGGAATACAAGCAGGCGATTGCACTGAATCCCAATGACGCTATCGCTCACCATTGGTACGGCGAGTATCTGGCAGCCCAGGGACGCTTCGACGAAGGGTTGGAGGAGCTGCGACGCGCGGAAGAACTCGATCCGCTGTCGGTTGCGATCGTGGCCGACCGCGCCAAAATTCTCTACTTCGCCCGCCGCTACAATGAGGTCATTGCACAATCCCGCAAAGCGTTGGAAATGGATCCGGGATTCCTGAGTTCCTACTCCTGGATGATGCGCTCGTACGCCCGTCAAGGGATGCAAGAGGAAGCACAGGCAGCGCTCGAGGCTCTGCGTCAGGCAGGCGCGACCCCTCTCGATTATCAATCCAATTTCAGCATTCTGAGCGCCAGGATTGGACACCGCGACGAGGCCAGACAGATTCTGGACAGGAACCGCGATCTTTTCGACACCAGTCCAGGCACCATCCTATTCGTGGTATCGGCGGCCGGGGACAAAGAAGAGGCTTTTACCTGGATGGAGAAGTGCTTGGGGAGCCACTCCACATCGCTTACATCGCTGAAAGTGAACCCTGACTATGATGACTTGCGCGGCGATCCGCGTTTTATCAAATACCTGGGCAGAGTGGGTTTGTCCAACTAGAGTCCGCCGGGACTCCCCGAGTTCTGGGCAAGAATACTCGTCAAGCATCAGGCGAGACCGCCTCCATCCACAACCAAGTGAGTACCGGTGATCCATTTCGACATGTCGCTCGCCAGAAACAAGACGGCAGTGGCGACATCTTCCGGCGTCCCCACTCGCGCCAGAGGCCGGCGCGCTGCATCTTTCATGAACTGGACACTGTCTTCGCTCAACTGGCGGCACTCTGATGCCAGCATCGGAGTGTCGATGTCACCCGGGCAAACGCAGTTCGCGCGAATATTGTTGTTCCCGTGATCGATGGCCATCGCTCTCGTCAGATTCAGGACGCCACCCTTCGCCGCACAATAGGCGGCAGCTTTGGGCCCGCCTTTCAACGACCATCCCGATCCCGTATTGATGATCGCGCCACCACCAGCTCGGATCATGTGCGGAATCACTTCGCGGGACAGCAAGTAGACTCCCTTCAATGTCACGTCAACAACCGTGTCCCATTCTTCTTCTTCCAAGGCCAGGGTGTCTTTGCGGATGGCAATACCAGCATTGTTACAGAGGATGTCGATACGACCGTATTCCGCCACCGTCTGCTCGACTGCGCGATGGCAATCGAGGCGGGAGGTAACGTCGCAAGCTGCACCCATCGCTCGCCCGTGTATCTCCTCAATGCGTCGAACCGTCTCGCGTGTGCCGTCGGAGTTCTTGTCGAGGACCGCCACGGCAGCACCGAACTCCGCCAAACGGATTGCGATGCCGCGACCGATTCCCGACGCTCCTCCAGTGACGATCGCTACTTTGCCTTCCAGCGAAAGCAACTGACCGGCACGTTTGTGGACGTCCTGCAAATTCATTTCTAGCTCTCCATCGCGCCCGGTCCGCCACGCCGGCCGGAGTTCTTTGTGCGCTGGCGCCCGAGGCTGGCATTTGCGCGCATGCGCGCAAGTCCCGCGCGGAATCCGGCGTCAACCGCATGCTGGTAGCCACGTCGATTCATCGCCGCCATGGTTGTTTCAGCGACTCCGCCGGGTGTCGCCGCTTCCCTCAACAAGCGATCCAGCGGAATCTTCCCTTTTCGCCACGCGATAATTCCGTCCGCCAGCGCATGCGCGGCCGATAGCAGGGCAATCCTGCGATCCAATCCGTTCGCAACGGCAGCCTCCGCCAAAGCGGCGAGAGCATGATAACCGTGGCTCGAAGAATAGTTCACGGTAAACGCGTCAAACTGACTCTCCGGCACTTCCAAAACCGTGCCCACTGACGCAAATACCCTGCGGATTTGATCGCGAGAAATACTAGGCATTTTCCGGTCAAACGTGAGAGCAGTCAGGCCGTTCCCCGTCCGGCAGACCGGACTGGGCATGGCTCGAGCCCAAACAACACGCTTGCCAGACACATGGCGCAGCGCAGCGAGAGTCACGCCCGCTGCGAGACTGACCGCGAGCATGGAGCAGCCTCGTTTGAAATTCAACGGAATCGCTTTCTGTAAGTCCAACAGAAGATCGTGAACAGATTCCGGTCTGACCGCGACGACCAGAAGATCGGCATGGGCCACCGCACCGGCCAGACTTGGCTCGGTGGTCACGGCGAACTCCTTCTTGATGCGCTTCAGTTTGCGCGGATGAGGATCGTGCACTGCGAGGTGGTGCCGGCAACCAGCAAGACGCAGTCCGGCGAGCATTGCGGTTGTAATGCGGCCGCCTCCCAGAAAAACTATTTTCATTTTTTTCGAGTGCCTCTACCAGACGATCGGTACTTCGTCGCTTCAATCAATGGCCGCGAGCGACAGTTCCATCGACGCAAGTGTCTTTTCGACGTCTTCCGGCGTGTGTGCCACGGTGACAATCGAATGAAGCGTGGCCGCGGGACTGGTATACACGCCGTGTTCAAAGAGCTTCCACGAAAGACGTTGATATTTCTTGCGATCCACATAGCGGCAGAACTCACGGTAGTCGCGGATGCAGGGTTTGTCAGTGAACATGATCTGAAACATTGGTCCGACGCGCTGCACAATGGCTGGAATACTTTTGCGAGCAAATAACGAGGTCAGGCCCGAAGCCAGTTGGTCGGCCAGATTCCAGATAT
Source organism: Acidobacteriota bacterium (assembly GCA_016196065.1). NCBI lineage: Bacteria > Pseudomonadati > Acidobacteriota > Acidobacteriota bacterium. The sequence continues at coordinate 229,521 of JACPYL010000018.1, forward strand.
AGCGAAATGCGGCGCCGTTATTGGCGGTAAGTTTCGTAAGATTCGCACGCGCCGCGTGCATTCCGATACGGGAAGCATTGTGGGTCCCATAGTGTAGAACGGCTCCGCCTGAAAGTGCGCGCATCACATCCGCACGTCCGGCAAACGCCGCGACCGGCAACCCGCTTCCCAGCGCCTTGCCAAACGTCACCATATCCGGGGAGAGCTTGTAGTACTCCTGGCATCCACCGGGTGCGATGCGGAATCCGGTGACTGTTTCATCAAGAATAAAAAGTGCGCCATGTTGGCGCGCGAGACTCTGCAAGCCTTCGAGATATCGAGGAGCAGGCGGGATAACGCCCATATTCGCCATGATGCCTTCCGTGATGACGGCAGCGACCTCGCCCGGATTCGATTGCAACGTATTCTCCAGTGCCGGTAGATCGTTCCATGGCACAACGATCGTGTCGTCGAGGGCATGGCGATTCAGACCAGCACTGTCTACGGCTCGGACGGGAATATTTCCCAGATCAACCTGTTCGGGCGGTAACGGATTGGACGCGATCAAGACGTCGTCGTACCACCCGTGATAATGACCTTCGAACTTAAGGATTTTCGGCCGTCCCGTAAATCCACGGGCGATTCGCAGCACGGCCATGACCGCTTCTGTGCCGGTATTTGCAAATCGCACCACTTCCGCATTGGGCACGATCTTCTGGAGTAACTCCGCAACCTCTACCTCAATTGCGGTTGCGGTGGCGAAGTGCGCTCCCGTGGCTGCTCCTTCCGCGATCGACCGCGAGACATCCGGATCGGCATGACCGAGTGGCAGCGCTCCGAACCCCATCATCCAGTCGATGTATTCGTTGCCATCCACGTCATAGAGACGTGAGCCTTTCCCACGCTCGATGAACATCGGGTACTCACCATAGTTCGCCGGGCCTCGCGATGGAGAACTCCCTCCTTCGATCAACAAGCGCGACGCACGCTGGTAGAGTTGTTTGGACTTCTCGGTCTGGAAGCTCGTGCCGATTTTCATTGGAGGATGGCCTCTCGCAACCCATCATGTCAGCGTGGCTTTTTCCGCAATGCATAACCTCAACGCGGTGGTCTTCGGTATACGTTACGCGCTTATCGGGTCAATTCCTTCACTTGCATGCGATAAGGCTCCAGGAGTTTGCCGGTTGCGTGCTGTACCAATGTAACTGCGAGTTGATAATTGACTTCAGCTTGCAGGACAATCGTCTCTGCTTGCGCGACTTCCTTTTGCGCGTCCAGCACAAAAAAAACCTGCTCGGTACCTAGTTCGATTTTCCTCTGTTCGGCAGCGAGGTTCTTGCGCGAAAGGTCGAGCGCTTGCCGGCTGGCAGCTAAGCTGAGTTTCGCTTCTTCCAGTTGGTGAACTGCATTCGTAACATCCAGCGTGATCTGCTCCTTCAGTCGCCGTTCGGAGTACAGGTCGCGGCGCCGCGAAACCATTGCTGTACCAAGCTCGGCTTGCGCAGACCGGTTCTTGATCGGGAGATTCAGGCTGAGCGAGAAGCCATATGTCGGATAGCCAAACGTGAAAGCCTGGTTCAGTGAATCGCCCAGACCGCCGCTTGGACTACCTGCCACTCCATTGCCAGCATAGTTTCCCGCCAGCCGCAGATCTGGCAACAGGTTATTGTGAGCGAGTCGGATGCTCACGTCGTCATTGGCGAGCGCCTGCCTCAGGGCCTCGAGTTCGGGACGGACTTCCATCGCCTGCTGGAGTGCGGTCGTCGCGTCGATATCGAAAGCGGCCTCGTCACGCACCGGCATTTCTGTAAGGTCAAGGTCAAGGGCTCGAAGAAGCGGGTCGACGGACGCTCCGAGCGTAAAACGGAGAGCGTCCTCGGTCCGCTTCAGATCGTACTCGGCCTGGATCACTTGTACACGCCGGGTTGCAACCTGCGACTCGGAACGATAAATGTCGAGCGGAGCCAATGCCCCTAATTCGAGCTCGCGCTTAGCGCGCTTGTAGCTGGCGTCGGCAGCGTCTTGAGATTTCTTTGCGATTTCCACACTCCCGCGGGCCAGTACGACGTTCCAGTACTGCGTAACAGTATTCAGAACGGCATCGTTCACCTGAGCCTCGAAGCTCGCCAGGGAGATGCGGACGTTTCGGCGTGCGATGACCAGGGGCGCGCGGTTTGCGAACAACCATCGATTTCGAAGCAAGGGCTGCGTAATCTGGAAATTCAAACCTGACGTGATGGAGGGATTGAGGAAAATGTTCGAGTCGTTGGTGGCAAACCGATTGGCGGTGAAGCCGACTTGCAGATTCGTCCCGGTCTCGAGCGTCTGGCCGTAATCTACTTTCGAGGCCTGAAGGAGTGAAGTGGGGATTGGAGCCCCTTGGAGGTCGGAATTGGCTGGAAACGTCGCACGCTGGGCGTTGAAGCTGACTGACAGGGCAGGATCAAATGTCGAGTGCGCCCGTAGCAGCGAGAACTTCGAATCTTCAACGTTTAGTTCCTGCAGGCGGACATTGCTGTTACTCATCAGCGTCGCGATGATCGCTTCCTCTAGGCTGAGGCGCAACTTGCCGTCCACGACGTGCTCCTGAAGGTATTTCGGTGCGGGAAGTTGGTCGGAGATGACTTGCGGACTGCTGAGCGCATGAAAAGTCTCCCGCTCATAGATGTTCTGCGCAAACGACAGAGTACCCAGCAGAAGAAGGGCCCAAAGTAAACGGAGTTTCATCTCAGCCTCCACATTGTTTAGTTTCCCTGCAAGAATTCGCGGCGCAAGCGCGGGCTATTCGTACCGGATGGCCTCCACCGGGTCGAGCCGTGCTGCCTTCATCGCCGGGTAGATGCCAAATACCAACCCCACCGAAATCGAAACGAGAAACGCAAGCAGGATCGAAGGCGCAGTCACGATGGTTGACCATCCCGCGAGCACCGCAATCAGGCGTGACATCCCAAAGCCGAAGGCGATGCCGAAAGTTCCACCCACAAAGGAAATCATGATTGCCTCAACCACAAACTGGCGCACGATATCAGACTGGCGCGCACCCACGGCGCGTCGTACACCGATTTCGCGTGTGCGCTCGAGAATGCTGGCCAACATGATGTTCATGATCCCGATGCCGCCTACGAGCAGGGAGATTGACGCGATCGCCACCATGACAGCGCTGAAGAGGCGCTCCGTCCGTTTCTGTTCCGCCAGCAATTCTGCGGGCACAATTACGCTGAAGTCGGCGGCACCGTGGTGCGACGATTCGAGGATTGCCCGCACGACCTGCGAACTTGGTACTAGTTGATCGCTGTCCTTCACGTTCAGATAAATTCCGTCGATCTCGTCGCGTCTTCTGCTGTATGTGTTCTCAAGTCGAAACATTGCTGCATTCAAGGGAACGTAGATAATGTTGTTCAAGTCTTCCGACGGCACGTCAGGCAGGTCGGTTTGAGCGGCAACCTGAGGAGCCACCGTGCCGATCACACGGAACCACTGTTCATCGAGCTTCACATACTGACCGACAGAGTTCGCCGCGCCGTACAGGCTGGCCTTTGCGCCCGCGCCCAACACGCATACCGGGGCGCCGTGTTTTTCCTGGTCGTCATCGAAAAAGCTGCCCTCAGTTACGCGAAGCCCTCCAATGATCGTGTATTCAGGGCTGACGCCATACACGGTGGGGGTGTCCATCCGCGCCTTGGGAATTGTCTTCGTCGGCACGTAGCGTTTCCGGGCGGTGGAGGCGGCAACATCGCTGAGGTTATCGCGAATCACGCGGTAATCCTGCAAGGTCAGGCCAGGTGAGACTTGGCGGATTTTCTGATGAGCCTGCCAATCGGTGGTCTCTTTAGCCTCCACAATCAGGTTGTGCACACCCATCTGTTCGATGAACGCCATCACTCTTTGGCGAGCACCGGCCCCTATGGAAAGCATGGAGACCACTGCTGCCACGCCAAAGATCATGCCTAGCATGGTGAGCAGCGTACGCAGTCGGTGAGCCAGCAGGTTCTGCAATCCCAGGCTGAAGTCAGGCGTCCAACGGCCAATCCACCGGATCGCGCGCGCCCGGAGTGTTTCGAATTTGGCGCTTGTCTCCGTCATTCAGCGCGTCCCTCCACTCAAACTCGGTTCTGTCGAGGAATGACTGGACGATTTCCGAGGGATCGTGGGATCAACAAATGCGATCTGCGTGTCGGCCGCGAGCCCATCCACAGCAGTGCGACTCTCGGTCTCTGCTTCGACCTTCACTTCGCGAGCTTCATACGTCTTGCCCCGCTTGACGTATACCACGCGTTTCCCGTCTTTCATGAACACTGCCTGGCGCGGCACGTAAAGAATATTCTTGCGGGCGTTGCCCTCGATCACCATCTGCACGGTAAAGCCGGCTCGCAGCCGCGGATCGGAACCTGGCAACTGCACCGTAACTTCAAATTGTCCCCCTGTCACTTCATCGAAGAAGTTTCTTGAGGCTATCCCGGAAATGGTCTTCACCGAACCTTGAAAAGTCTGATTCGGCAAAGCATCCAGTTGGATTCTTGCCGCCTGTCCCACTTTCACATTGCTGCGCTCTCGCTCGTCGAGCTTGGCAGACACCTCCATGGTCGCGGGATCGATAACGCGCGCGATCGTCGTGCCTGGACCCGTCTGATCCCCTTCATGGTAATCGGGTAGGGCCATTCCTCCCCCGAAAAACTCACCATTGGAGCCCTCATTCTTTTCGACGGCCACTACGCCATCCAAGGGAGCGCGCACTCTCATCTTCTCGATGTTCTGTTGCGCCTGCTCCATGGCTAACTTTGCTTTATGGCGCCTCTCTTGGGCAAGTCCGATCATGGCTTGTCCCGAGACAGTATGGGACTTGACGTCCTGTTCGAGTTGCGCCAGCACCCGCCGCGCCTGATCGAGCGCCAGGTCGTTCTTCCTGGCATCGATCGCGCTCGCTAGTTCGTTCTTGCCAACTTCGAGTTCCGCGCGGCGGACATCGAAGCGAGCTGTTAAGAGTGCGACCTTATCCCGCGCGGCTTGCACTGAAGCATCCGCCTTGGCTTGTGCGATCTCCTCATCCGCCTCTTCCAGCTCGGAGCGGCTCTGTTCCATCTTGAACTGTTGCTCGGCGGGATCAAATTCGATCACCACATCGTTTTTCTTGACGGGCACTCCGGTATGGAGAAGGTGAGTAATCTGGAGCGATCCACCTCCGATTTGAGGAGCGGCAAGCATCGCGGAGAGAGTGGCTCGCACTTCCCCGGTGGCATGGATTTTGGAATCGAGATCCCCGCGCTTCACCTGCACCGATGGGATGTCGTCACTCTCGCTGACCGGTGAAGCCCAGTGGAATGCGGCGGCCACCCCGAGGCCAAGGGCCAGCAGGATGCCAACTAGCAGCCAAATCTTGCGCACGCCGCTCACAACGATGTCACTCCTTGTTCGAAGGATCCTTCAAAGCCACGCGCTCCCCGGAGCGCAGCCCATTGGCAACGAGAATGCGATCACCGCTCCGACGATCTTCTTTCACTTCTCGCTCTTCAAATTTCGAACCGCGAAGTACATACACAACTGAACGTCCGGATTTCTGGAACGATGCCGCGATTGGGATCGTGAGCGCCTCTCTGACCTTATCGACTACGACACTCAATTGCGCGCTCATCCCCGGCTTGAGCCGGGCGTCACTCTGATCGAGCAGAACCAGGAAAGTGAAATTTCTCGGAAACGGCCAGCCGCTGGAAAAATCAGTCGTTGCCGCGCCACTGATCAGGTCGATGCGGCCCGTAAACTGGCGGTCCGGAATCGCGTCGAATTGCACGTTCACTTCCTGACCGCTCTTTAGCCGGCCGCGTTCGGTTTCGTCCACCCGGGCCGATACCCGTAGCGTGGAAACGTCGGGAAATTCGGCAATGGGCGCTCCCGGCCATGCCCGATCGCCGGCCTTGAACGCAGCCTGTCCTTCACCGCGCCACAGTTGCAGCAACGAAATCATGCCATCCGAAGGGGCGCGCAGCGTCATTTCGCTCAAGGCCCGCTCGGCACGCTGCGCATCGAAAGTCGCCTTCTTGCTCCCCTGGATTTTGTTTGCGATCGCTGCCTTACTGGCCTCGCGATCGGACTTCTGTTTCTGTTCCGCTTCCCGCAGGCGCTGTTCGGCATCGCCAACTTTCAACCGATTTTTGTCGCCTTCGATCGCTGAAATAATCTCCTGCTTGCCGGCTTCGAGCTTTGCAGTCTCGACGTCGTATTTCGCCTTGGCAACGGCAGTAACATTCCCTTCTTCGGAGAGGCGCGCTTCCGCACGCGCCTGGTCGATTTCCGCCTGCGCCGATTTCAAAGCTGACTTGTATTGGGCCAGGTCTTGCTCGGTGCGCGTCTTGTCAAATTCGACTACCGAATCGCCCTTCTTGACCTGGGATCCATCCGTCGCAATCTTTACGATCTGGAGATCGCCAGCTTCGGCCGGGGCGGAGAGGGTGAGCGATCGAAGCGCTTTCACCTCACCACGCAACGACAGCGAATCGACAAATTCGCCGCGCGTGACCTCAGCGGTCGGAACAGATGGCGGCCGGTTCGTTAATCCGACTGCGCCAACCAATACTGTGAGAACCACGAAAACAAACACCCCTAGCAACAGCGCAGGCCGGTATTTCCAGAGTGCTTGCAGCCTGGCGATCATCGCTCCGCCTTCATCTCGCCACCGGCGGGATCCACTGTTAGGTCGACCGCAGCCGAAAGGTCGGGCATAAGCCGGGCGTCAGTGCCTTGTATCGAAAAAATTGTCGAGAAAGTTCGCACCTTGGAGGAAAAATCCCCGCTCCTGGCGATTGGTGCAATCTGCTCCAACTTGCCGGGAAGCACGAACTCTGGATAGGCATCCAGTCGCACGTTTGCATCCTGGCCGATTCGAAGACCGAGTATGTCTTCCTGATTGACCAATACCTGCACCTGCATAGCCGAAGGATTGACGACCCGCATAAAGGGAACACCAGGCTGTACCTGATCTCCCTCCTGCACCTCGCCCATTCTGCCGTTCTTCCAGATCGTGTTCAACACGACGACTCCGTCCAACGGAGAATGAATCTGCATGAGATCGGCGTTGCTTTGCGCATTTCGCATGATCCGTTGCGTCCGGTCGCGTTGGATCTCAAGAATGCGGATCGCAGCGCGCGCTGCGCTGCGTTTCAGCTCAAAGGTTTCTTTTAATTGCTGCAGCGTCGCCTTGGCCTGCTCCTGATTCTGCTGGGTCTTTTCCACATCAATGCGCGACATCAATTCGACCTTCTTCATATCCAGGTCGGCATTCTTGAGGGCGCTCTCCGCTTGATGGAGATCGGTCTCGTCCTTGGCGCGGATCGCATCTTCCTTCGCTTGCTTTTCGGCGACTTGGCCCACCAGTTTGTTGTACTCCGTTTGCTTGTCGAGAAAATCTCTCATCTGTGCCTGGCGGTCGAATTCCACCAACAAGTCACCTGCCTTAACCTTGCTTCCACCAGTCAGCAGCCGCGTGATCGTCAGCGTACTCACCGTTTGTCCCGAGAGAGCGGGAGCCAGAATCGCGCGCGCCTGGACCGCTTCCGTAGTTCCCTTGAGACGAAGGAGGTGGGACGTTCCAGGAGTTTGAGCGGAGGTCCCCGGCCCGCTTCGCTGTGTCCCTGACTTACGAATCACCAGGAAGGACAGACCGGCAAGAAATACAAGGAAGATCGTCGCGAATGCCAGCAACTTGCGAGAAGGTTTCCAGCCCGTTGCCTTTTCGTCGGCAACTGACTGAAGCTCTCCCTCCGCCGGTGAGACGGTGGGAGCGGAGTCATCCATCAATCTTCCGTCCGGCGACTGCATAGCCATAGAACGCTGACTTCGTCCAAGGTTGCGCGCAAACTCTTCAGGGCTTTCCCTATTATCTGCCAAAGTCCCCTTTAACAGGTATTAGCTTTGCGATCTTAAATATAAGCATAGGGAGACAGCTTTGATCCCTATATATCTCGTTCCAAAGTCGAAATATTCGTGATGGCATGACCGATTACTGCGGCGTTGATGTGAGGGGAAACTGAAGGGGATCGACCAAGCCACAATTTAATAACGTGATAGGAGTGGAGGGTGAGCGTAGCTGAACACTAAGGCTGGTTGAACTCCGAGGTCCTAAGATTGGCGGTACGAAAAGTCAACGACCTAGCGTTCTTTGCAGGAATTGGGATCACTTAGTATTTACACGCCCTTTGCGGTGCTCAGCGGTTCCCCGCCTCGGCGCCCTGTAGGTCCAGACTCACGCGTTCCCCGTTAATAAGGACAGACGCCTGGTCAATGAGCTGTTGTCCCGTGCAATCGTACGCCTCGTAGCAACGCAATGCAGTCGTGGGGAAAAAGAACTCGACTGCTTCATTGCCTTGACTGGCGGGCACTTTGTCCTGCAGATGGATGGTGGTGCTGAAAGCGATGCCGTCGAAATCAAGTTCACCCTTGTAGTAGGCCATCACGGGACGGAGAAGATGTCCGATGTGATCGTCAAATGCAAGAGCTGCCATCTTGTAGCGGCTGCCCGCCGCGGCCGCCGGCAAAGTGGTCGTCACCGAAAATTCGAGATACGCTCCTTTGCGGAACGCGACCATCGCAGGTGGCGCGTAGGCTACAAAGTGCGCCTGCGCATCGATTTCTTTCACCACCAGATCCGTCACTTTTTGATAAGACGCCTGAGTCTTCGCAAGCGCCTCAGCCGAAGTGTCGCGAGGCGGGGCTGGAGGAGGTTCGGGTGGCGTCATGCGCGGAAAGGCACGCGGGGCGGCGGTGCTCTCTGCTGCTTTTGACGATTTGGATTTTCGGCTGGAATCCCTGCTGGCGGCCGGATCCTGGTTCTGCGCATCGATGCGCGCTGCTTCCTGCGCGGCGCGATCGCTCAGATAGAGGACAAAGGGCTCACCGTTGATAAAGAATTGTCCATCGAGGACGGCCGCCTGACGATCGTTTTCAGTCTTACCGTTGACCAGTCGCAGGGCAGCGTCTTTGGGTAATACAAACACCAAGTTCTCTGGGCGCTCCATCTTCATACCCATCGCCTTGCCGCGGACGTGATGAGAAATCTCCATCGCGAAGCCTTCGATTTCCGGGATGTCTTTGAGTTCGTGCACGGCGATGTCCACAATGGGCATCATGACGTCCTGAAACGTGCGGAGAGCGCGATGGCTTTTGTCCACCATATCTCCGGAATAGGACGCGAAGTAATTGCCGGTCAACTCGACGACGGTCAAGCCACTGTAGTTGTCGAAGCGAAGGGAACGTTGGTCGGCGTGCTCCTGCTGGGCCAACTCAAGATCGAGGACGCGGCTGAAATAGAAGGCGTAAGGGAAGATGTGTCCCTGAATTTCGGCCCCTGCGGTTTGCAGCTGCTGGAAGTATTTCTCCTGCAGCGCCCGCATTTGCGGTTCCTTGATTTCAGCAGGAGTGAGCGTTTGTGCTGTCGCCAGCGATGCCAGGCCCAACACGACCACCAGCCACAACCTTTTACTGCTGCGCGTAAACAATTCCGGGAGCTCCGTAAGGGGGATCGGAAATCATTCGGATGTAAGCGATCACCGCCTGCATCTCGGATTTCGACAAAGTATATCCGTACGGTGGCATCAGCGGAGATTTATTGAGTGCCGGCCCTCCGTGGGAGATGATCGCAGTCAGGTCGGCATCCGTCATTTTGTTGAGCGTATCGCCTTCTGTAAAGGGATGTGGCTTGGTTTCGAGGTTGTCGTAGTTCGATACACGCTCGGCGCTTGATTCCTGATTGTGGCATCGTGCGCAGTACTGGTCATTGAGTTGGCTGCCCAACATTTCCTGGTAGCCGAGCGCGACCTCTTCGACTTTGAGATCAACAACTTTACCGGCCTTGGTCGCTGTGCTCGCAGTAATTTGATAGCGTCCGGGAACCACGCCGAGGGAAACGTTGCTGGTGAACTGTCCGCTGGAGTCGGTGAGTCCAGTTGCCGGATCGAGATAGACGCCGTTTGGTCCGCGGAGCGTGACCAGAGCGCCCGGTAAGGCGTTGCCTTGCTCGTCATTGACTTGCAGAACTACGGGCTGAGCGAGGGGTGTTCCTACTGCGGCAGCCTGCTTGCCGCCGCTCGATTCCACAATCGCGGTCCCGTATGCGGTTGGCTTCGGCAACGGCGCGGAAGAAGTCGAAGAGCGCGAACAGGCCAAATTGCAAAGGAGGAGCGCAAGAGACAAAACAAGCGCGCTCCCAGCGGCAGTCCGCTTACCGGATTTCTTGGACTGATACGTCATCGCTTTTTCGCCTCCTGCGCTTCGCGCCCTTTTTGGCTCATCAGGAATGCGGTCAGGGCGCGGGCGTCATCGTCGCTCATATTGCGCTTCGGCTCCTGTGTGCCGGGACGGAGCGCTTGCGGGTCTTTCATCCAGTTATAGACCCACGCCGCACTCAGGCGGGAGCCGACATGCGTCAATGTCGGACCGACGTAGCCCTTGTCCTGTTTGGTGTCGATGATGTGGCAACCCTGGCATGCGAATTTGGAATAGTAGAGTTGTTTGCCCAATTCAACTTCTCCGGCGGAATAGCCGGACATCGGCATCGCATCGCGGTCGATCTTCGGAGACTGGTAGACCGCCATGATGTAGTCGGTCAGCGTATTGATTTCCGCGTCCGTCAGGTTGAACTTGGGCATGCGGCGAATCAACGCTGGCCGCAGCGTGTTCGGATTGCGAAAGAATTGCACCAGCCATTCCCGCTGCACCGAACTGCCCTCCCATGTAAGGTCGGGAGCCATGTCGCCGCCACGGCCGTTGATGGCGTGGCAAGAGAAGCAGTTCAGATCTTTGATCAGCTTGCCTGCTGCGCCGGCAGGCTCATAATGCGAAGCGGGAAGAGCAGCCACCGTTTTTGCGGCGGGCATCGTGAGAGACCGTTCGTTATGGGAGAGCAAAGCGTTCTCGAGAGCATCCACCTGCGCGGTCGAGAACGTATACTGCGGCATTTTCAATCCCGACCCGAAGGCGCGCGGCTGACGAATCTTTGCGTTGATGTAGTCGTAGAGCGTGTGCGGAACACCGGCCGCGAATGCCAATTGACTCACCGGCTTGCTTCCGATCCGTGTCAGCTCCGGCGCAAAATTGTCGGGATGCTTGATGCCGTTAATCTCATGGCAGGACGCGCATCCATAGTCATTCACGAGGCGCTTGCCGTGATCAATCTGTTCTTGCGTGGCAGTATCGAGGTGAACGTTCGCGAGCAAATCAGAGTCTGACTTGCCCATTAGGAAGCCAGTGAGCAGGCCGACTTCCTGATCCGTGAAGCGATAGTGCGGCATGCCCGTGGGCGGATCGTAATCGTGTGGATTGCGCACCCAGGCCTGCAGCCACTCCGGCCTTACCTTGGTGCCTACTTTCGTCAGTTCCGGTCCCACATTGCCGCCCACCAGATTGCCGGCGGCATTCTGCACGGCGTGGCATGAAGCACAGAACGATTCTCCGTACAGGCTGGCCGCCTTCGTCTGAAGAGCGGCGTCGTCTTTCACTTTCTTTGCCTGATCGAGCGAAGCTTGTACGACTTTGACGCCAGCCGATGTGCTCGAAGAAATAAGAAACGCTGAAATGTCGCGGGCGTCTTCATCCTTCAATTTGAAATTCGGCATGGTCGCGGAAGTCGAATACGCCTGCGGATCTTTCAGCCAGGCGTAGACCCATTCGCGTGTCGTCTTGTCGGCGACGTGCGCGAGCGACGGCGGATCGTCCACGCCGGTGATCACGCTGCCGTCAGGACGCTTGATCGTATGGCAGTGAACACAGCCATATTGCGCCAGCATCTTGCGGCCGAGATTGAGTTGCGGAGTGCCTTTCAGATCCTGCTGGTGACACTGTCCGCAGGATGACTCCAGGTACTTTGCGGGCAGCAGAGGCTCTTCCCATGCGAGCGTGCTCATGTGAGCTTCTTCGACAGATGTTGCAGCGCCTTGTCCGCGATGGCACACCGAGCAGCCAAACTGTTCGAGCTTATGCGGGATAGGAGGATGCGGACGGTAGGGCTGCGCGGTGACGTCCATCAGGGTCGGTTCTTTGAGCGCCGAATGGCAGGACTCGCAACGATCGACGACGTTCATTTCCGGCAGCCAGATCTGCTGAATGCCGGGTTCGAAGTGGCGGCTCAGTGTAACGGCGTCGCTGCGCTTGCTGATCAGTTTTTCGTAGCCGCGCTGGTAGCGCCGCCATTCGGCAAAATGATTCTTGGCGGGAGCGATCGCCAGCAGGATCAGCAGGAAAAGACTCGTCCAACCGAAGGCACGCACCGTATTGCCGAAGAATTTCTGACGAAGTTTTTCGAGAGAGTCGGGGAGCCGCACTTAACTCCTCCAGGGCAGAACCCAGGACCATCCCGGGCCGCGGAAAAGGGTGCCGACCGCAGTCAGCACAACCAGTTCAAAGAGGAACCAGCTCATAATCCAAAAGGAGAGCGGTTTTGCCGCCAGTGAGCGGCGGAAGCGAGAGGGAGAATCGACAGTTGCGCCGGCGGCCATCGCCATCAGGGCCACCGTGATCAGCGTGGGAACGAGTGCCACTATCACATCGAAGGCGAGCAGGAATAGTGAGAACACGCTCGCCACCACCCAGAAGATACGCAGGCGTTTTTGGCGGTCCTTGGTAAATAGACCTTCTGCTTCGATGTTGATGTTGAAATATGGAATCACGATCAGTGCGAGAACGACCAGCGTCGGCACAAGTACGCCGGCCACCATCGGCGGAAAGTAGTGCAGCAATTCCTGCAATCCCAGGAAGTACCACGGTGCCTTGGCGGGATTCGGAGTGTGCGATGGGTCCGCCAGTCCTTCCAGAGGTGCATTGAAAAACAGCGAAATCAGCACCAGGATAATAGTGAGTACCTGCATCACAATCGCGGCCCGGAAGATTACTTCCGGAAACGATTGCACAACCTCTTCGTCATGGGCCTTGACCTGCGCCGAGGTGCGGCGCGTCACAAACGCTACCCGCACCGGCGACTTGCGGACATCAGACCCGACTGCGGCAACGAAGTCTTTGTTCTTATCTTTTACGTCGCTCATACCGGAGGCCTCACTGGAGCGGTCGTCATCACAACGTCCGGCTCACTGTGTCGCGCATACAGACCGCCATCCTTGCGGATTCGCCAGAAATGGATCATCACGAACAACAACGCAACCAGCGGAAGAATCATGCAGTGCAGTACGTAAAAACGGAGCAGGGCATTGGCATTCACGAAATGTCCGCCGAGCATCAGGAAACGGACCTTCCCGCCCACGATTGGAACGGCCGACGCGATATTAGATCCAACCGTGATCGCCCAGAAGGCCAGTTGATCCCAAGGCAACAGGTATCCGGTGTAACTGAGGAGGAGCGTGATCAGAAGCAGCACGACTCCGACTACCCAGTTGAATTCGCGTGGCGGACGATACGCGCCTCGGTAAAACACGCGAAACATGTGCGCGAAGACCAGGAAGACCATTGCGTGCGCGGACCAGCGATGCAGGTTCCTCAGAAACTGCCCGGAAGAAACGACGAACTGCAGATCCTTGGTGTCGGCGTAAGCCTGCGGTGCCGAGGGATGGTAGTAGAGCATGAGCAGAATCCCTGTGATCACGAGAATCACGAAGGTGCCGAGCGTCAGCGTGCCCAGATACCAGGTCGCGTTGAATTCCAGCATGCGCTTGCGCACTTTGGTGGACAGCAAGTGCAGGAAGACGTTTTGCTGGATGGCCATCGAGTTATGCAGCGTGCTCGATCCCGTGCCACCACGAAACACGGAGCGCCACACCCGCGTCTCACGTAATTCGTCGAAATATCGATTGAAAGTTGCATTCATCACTAAACCCTCACGAACTGCAGCGCGCGGACTTCGGTAGAACGGTCGACCATCAATTCGCCGTCCTCACTCAGCCACATCCGCAGCCAGGGCAGAGGCTTGGGCGCCGGCCCTTCTTTCTTGACGCCTTCACGAGTGAACTTGCTGCCGTGACATGGGCACGCGATGGTGTCAATCTCCGGTTTCCATGCGGTCAGGCAGCCGAGATGCGTGCACACGGCGTTCAGTGCAAAGAAACCCTCCGCTCCGTGCACAACAAATATTCGTGCGTCGACATCGAGCGTGACGGAATCGAGTGCATAACTTGCCGGCTGGCCCATATTCACGATCGGAGACGGCTCATAGAGCACATTTGGCGACAGAAACTGGTAGCCGAAAGCGGCCGTACCGGCGGCCGCAATGCCGAGCGAACCGAGTCCCATCTTCACGAAGAACTCGCGACGGTCGATGCTGGAGTCCGCCGCTCCCTGAATTCGATCCTGGTTTTTCTTTTCCTCTGCCATGTTTCCCTCTGCAACGTCTTCCCCGAACAGCGTGGTCGTGCCGTGACTACTTCCGAACGCCCGCAGGTATGGCGGGTTGCGCGCGCAGTGGCGCGTCAATCGCTTCGATCGAAATCAGGCCTGTCGACTCAGCCGGGAGCAGGTTATAGGACTCCATGCTGATCGTTTGCACGGGACAACGCGCTGCGCACAGGCCGCACCGGATGCAACGCGTTTCATCTTTGATCATTACCGACCCAACGCCTTGGGCGAGCTCCTCGACCGCGATATCGGGCAGTTCGGCTTCATAGAGCGCGCTGTTAACCGACAGGTGTTCCAGTGTCTCTGCGCTGAACTCGAAGCGATCGAGCGTGACGAGTTCCAGGCAGTTTTCCGGACAGACGTCGACACACCCGCCGCAGAGAATGCAAATCGACCTATCGTCGGCATTACCCTCGAAAATCGTGTTGACCCAGCAGTGCAGGCACCGTTGCGCCTCGACCATCGCCGATTGCTCGTCGTAACTTTCTTCTACTTCCGTCATCCCCGTCCGGCGGTCGAGCGGCAACATCGGGATCGGCTGCCGGATCAGGTCCATGAATTCTTGCGGCATGGTGTGGCGTTTCAGATCGGTCACTTCGATGACGGGCTCAGGATGTTTCGCGCCGCGCAGGAATTCGTCGATACCCATGGCGGCGCGCTTGCCGTCACCGACACTGTCGATAATCAGGCGAGGGCCGAATACGCAATCGCCGCCTGCGAATACTCCGGCAGAGGAGGTCATCAACGAATGCGGATTCACCGCGATCAGACCCCGCGGTGAAACTTCGACACCGTCTTCCGGATGCAGGAAATCGAGTTTGGTGGTCTGGCCGATCGCCATGATGACTGTGTCGCATTCGATTTCGGTTTCGCTGTTTTCGTAAAAGGCCGGGCTGAATCGATGATTTTCATCGAATACCGATTTCGTTTTCAGACACTCGAGCGCGACCACCTTACCCTCTTTGCCGATAAACCGCTTGGGACCAAATCCGGCGTGGAGGATTACGCCTTCCATCTCTGCTTCTTCAATTTCTTCGAGCGCAGCCGGCATTTCGTCGCGGCCTTCCAGGCAGACCACGTGCACTTCCTGAGCGCCCATGCGCAACGCGGAGAGGGAGATGTCCACCATTTCCTTGGTTGCGACGGCGTTGACGTTGTCATCGGAGGGCGCAAGTTCCTCGACGCCGGAGGCATGCTGACGCAAAACTTCGCGGGCCGCCGAGCGGGCGACGTCCATGGCGACATTTCCGCCGCCGATGACCAGCACATTGCGGCCGATGGTGAATTTGTAGCCGAGATTCACATTGAGCAGGAAATCCACGCCGCGGTGCACGCCATCGAGATCCACGCCAGGAATCGTCAGATCGCGGCTGCGATGCGCACCAATTGCAATCAGGATGGCGTGGAATCCTTGCTGGCGCAGATCGGCGATCTGGAAATCGCGTCCTGCAGTTTGATTCAGCTTGAGAGTGATGTCACCGGTGGCGAGAATTTCGCGAACCTGTGCTTCGATTACATCGCGCGGCAGTCGATATTCGGGGATGCCGAGATAGAGCATGCCACCGGCCACTGGCGCAGCTTCGAAGATCGTGACCGAATAACCCATGAGGGCAAGATCATGCGCGGCCGAGAGCCCGACCGGGCCGCCTCCGATAATTGCGACCTTGAAGGGAAGCTTCTCCGAGACTCGCTCGGCATTGACGTCAATATGGTGTTTTGATTCCGGGCCGTAGCGCTCGGTCAGAAATCGTTTCAATGCGCGAATAGAAATTGGCTTGTCGATCTGGCCGCGACGGCACGCCGTTTCGCACGGGTGAGCGCAGACTCGTCCGCAGATGCTGGCCAGCGGGTTCGGTCCGCGGGCGTATTTGTAAGCTTCTTCGAATTGACCTTCGGCAATCAGCCCGACATAGCGGCCCGCATTGGTGTGTGCGGGACACGCCATCATGCAGGGAAAATTGGTATGCAACCAATCTTCGTCCACCCGCTTGTCGATGAAGCGCTTCAGCATGAACTTGTGCTCGGCGTTGTCGGAGTCGGTGTAGAAAAAGAGTAAGGAGAGCTGACGTCTGGTCAGCTCTCCTCGCGAGTCTTTACTTGGTTAGGGTGAAATCGGCTTTGGCGTCGCCAGCGACCGCAGTGGCTTTCGTCTGGCTCTTGGCGCCTTCATGCCATGCGACGACGTTGTACTGGCCGTCGGGAACGTTTTCGATTTTGTAATTGCCGCTCTTGTCAGTGATCGCGTAGTAAGGAGTGGGGCTTACCACCACATATCCCGACATCTCCGGGTGGACGTTGCACAACAGCGCCGCTGCGCCTGCCTGGTCGAACTTGAACGGACGCTTTTCACCCTGCGGCCATGTTCCCAGATTCTTGCCTGGCAACTTCTTTCCGCCCTGCATGACGGAAGGCCAGAAAACATTATGGGCAACCTTGTCGCTGTTCAGGAAATCGACTGTGGTCCCAACCAGAACGACCGTGATGTGCGGTTGGAAGAGCAACCCTTTTTGATCGATCACTGGATGCTCCGCCGGTACGGGGAACGTCTTGCCTGCGATTGCGTCGACGTAAACTGCGGATTCGCCCGCCACTCCGGAAACTTTCCCGCTGATTGTGCCGGCAAAGGCACTAACCGAGAAGGCCACGACCAGAACTACCATGATGGCAAGATTCTTATTCATTATTGACCTCGTAGGGAATGGCCAGGGGAGATGGAATCTCCCCTGGGCTAGGTTTTCTAGAATGCAAAGTCCAGTCCCGCTACAGCGGAGTTGGTGCGGAAGGGGCCGGTAATTCGCTCGCCAGTATCAGGATTGATGACGATCTGTTCTGGCCGTATCTGATACTCAAACGCCGCCTTGATGTTGGCGTGAATCAGAAACTGTATGCCCGGCGTGATGCGTTGTCGGGTGGAATGGAACGGGGAGAAGAAACCTCCTCCATCCTCTCCATTCAGACGGTCGGAAGCTGAGTTCACGTTGTCCCACCGCAGGATCGTCATCATCCAGGGAGTGGCAAGGTAGTCTGCTTCCAAAAATCCGCCGCCGAAGTGGATCGACGGCCCGGCGGCGAAGGGCGATGGTGCATCCACGATGATCTGATTTCTGTCGTGACCGTACATGTACAAGCCGAGGAGATTAAAGTTGCGGTAGTTGAAGGTGAAATTACCACCCACCCGGTAGAACGGTTCTCGCGCCGTGAAGACGGTATCGCCGGCGGTGATCCGTTGCACGGAGCGTCCGTAGAAGGCGAAGGTGCCAACGTCGATGTAGGTGTGGTCGCGAGGCCCGGTTGCGCCAGCGGCCTGAATCCCTTCGCGGCTTTCTTTATCCCGCTCCAGGTTGAGGCGGTAGCTAAAGCGGCCGTACAGGTCCTTAAAATTTGAGTCGGAGGAGAACGCGTCGCCACCGGGACCGACATTGGCTCCATCGGCAACCGTCCCACTCGTATTCTGGTTTACCAGCGCGAGGGAATAGTGATAACCGCCATAAGTGTGGCCACCGCTGAATTCAATTCCCTGGGCGGCGTTGGCCATCGCAAAGCCGTTGTTGACGAAATCGCTTCCAGTCCCGATGTTAGGTTGATCGAAGATGTCCCAACCGCTGAGATTCCAGGTGCGTGCCTGGCTGAAGGGCAGGTCCAGCTCAAATTGTCCGATACGAAGATTCAGTAAATCCTTGGGTAGCTTTAGAAAGCGGCCCACGTTGACAAACTTCAGGTAGGCATCCCCCATGCCACCGTCGGCACCCGAGCCGCCAACGGCAAGATCGTCGTCAATCCAAAAGGCGACGTCGCTCCCGAAATTTCCAGCCATGAAGATACTCAAGGTCCCGTTCTGAAAGTCGGTTCGCGGGATAAACTGGCCAACCTGTCCTGGAAACTGGCGATTGAAATTGTTCCGGTTCTTGCTCAATACCTGGAAGAAGGTGGAGTAGCGGAAACCAAGCGGCGGCAAGCCGGGGATCGTACCCGGCCAGATGCTATGCGGCCAATTGTCCTTTTGAGCGGGCGCGCCGAGCATGACCGGCGGAATCTTCATGAAAGTCTCGTCGTCCTTCGGAAACTTGAAGCCGCCGTCTTTGAATGCCTTCCCGAAATCGTTCAGCTTCGGAAAATCCACGTGGCAGGTACTGCATGACGTACCGTACTGACGTGAAAAGGCAGGAATAGCATGGCTGTAAGACGCCGCTGCCAATACCCAGACAAAAACAGCCGCTCCGGCTGTCCAATACTTGCGCCGCATAGCGTTCTCCTTGATACAAACCTGAAATGAAAGTCTTTGTCAGCCCCAACCCGATGGCCGCGATTGTCGAACAGCAATAACAATCGGGCGGTGACTCAGGTCACTCTTGCATGTGACCTCGTCACGATGGGCAATGCGATTAAGGTTTGAACTGCCGGACCGTTGCGCCTGATGCAGTCACGCAAAAACTCAAAAGGGTTAGGCTCGCGCGGGCTCTTGACGACAGCGATTGGATCGCCGAATTCTTTCTATGGCGAGGTTGAGGAACATCAGTCTCTACGATTTTTTCGGGGGCCAGACCGGACGTCGTTGTCGGACCTGATGGCAAGACCAGGGTCTTACGCCGAAGGGCACCCATCAGCGCGCGCAGGTTCTAGATCTTGCTGTTGCGGTGCGCGAGCCGTAAGGATGGCTGGGTGAGCACAGCGAGGATGCACGCGACAAAAGACTCGCAGCGAAATCTTCTCTATCTTCCTCAAATGGTTGATTGGAAATTGGTCGGGGAGAGAGGATTTGAACCTCCGACCCCCTGGTCCCGAAGAAG
This sequence comes from Acidobacteriota bacterium, assembly GCA_016196065.1. Lineage (NCBI taxonomy): Bacteria > Pseudomonadati > Acidobacteriota > Acidobacteriota bacterium. The sequence goes on from JACPYL010000018.1 coordinate 248,609, forward strand.
TTAACGAAGTTCTATCTCATTGATTCGCTTAGCTTGGCTCTGCGTCACAGACCACGGTTTTACCCTGTTTTCGGCAGGTAATTGACCCAAATATTGACCCAAGTTTGACCCCATTGTTTTTGTTGCTGTTTGGGAGCGCACTAGGGGCGGATTTGAACTCGAACACGTGCCTCGATCTCTTCGTGAATAGGGATTGCGGCTCCGATTACTTCTATCGAAATAGCTACTGCGTAGCGCTGTAGAAATCCTTCATCTTGTTTTTCTTTCGAGAGCCAGCCTCGGCGCCCTACCACCGCCAGGTATAGTTCTTCCGCGAAATCTGCGGCTGTTGCCTCAAACCAGTCTTTTTGGGCGGTGCCGCGTGTTCTTAACCGCTTGCCGATTGTCCAGTTCCAATCGCCTATAGGTTGTTCTTCAGCAGGTTCGTCGTCCTCGTCTGAGCGTTTCGTAGCGCATCGTTGGCGAAATTGTTGTAAGGTCTCGTCTCGCTTCGAAAAACTCCATTCCAGGATAGTGCCGCGGTACTTGGCGTTTGTTTTGCGAACCGGAGGTCGATAACTGAGGCTCACAGAGACGCGGAGCATAATTTCGGGATTTGCTTCAAACAGATTCGTCGGAAAGGGAATGCGGAAGAATTGTGCGTGTCCGATGCGAATTTCATCCTCAATTATTATGAGGCAACGTTCTGCTCCGGGACTGAGCGCACGTTCCTCCTTGGGAACACCATAACCGAAAACTCGTGCGGTCTCCGACACGCTGTTCAGTCGTTGGGGCCACATAGCACTACCAACGATCAGCGCTCTAATTAGATCAACTGAGGCATTGGGAAGCTGTTCTGCGATGCGACCGCAAAGATGAGAGACTCTCGCGGCTGCGTAACTGGTCCCGGTTGCAAAACGAACTAGGCGGCCTTCTGTCGCGTAGAAGGCGTTCGCAACCGCGACATCGCTATACTGCGGTCTTGTCGTTACCAGCCGGTTCCCGTCGTCTACATACCAGTTGCCACCTTCTTCCACCACCTCAGGTTTTATTTCGTTAAGGAACCCGAAACCACTCCGAGTGAATGGGGATGGCGAACTGTCTTGTGCTACAGGTCTGTAGCCGAAAGCTTGCGCCTGATGGAAATTCGCGACGGCGGTGGGAACGTATGCGCCTACCGTGATCACGCTTATCGCTTGTGATGGATTTCTAAGACGACATCTGTCTTCCAATATGTAGTTGGGATGTCCCGGGTTTATTGTCCACTGGGCGACCTGAGCAAGCGTTGGCGTGATCTGGCCGTCAATGTTGCCACTGGACACAATGAATAGAAACCCGTTCCCGCCATTGTCGAACGTCAGATCATCGAGGGTTTCGGCCCAAACTGACATCCTCGCTTTGTTGTACGGGGCGCGACTGGCGATGGAATGGTTGAGGACACGCGAATTGTGCTCCTCCAAGGCATAGGTCGTAATAGAGGGTATGATCTCGTGGACGACGGCAGTGTCTGGCACTGAAGTTTGGTCATCGAGGAGTCTAGCCAAGAGGACACGCACTGGCTTACTAGGATCGCGCGGCCGAAGTAAGGCTTCTCGCAGCGAGCCCAGGGCAACAATACTTGTTATTGCGGTACCGTGCCCATCTCGACCTCCTTCGAGCGTCGTACCCCCGATAAACGATCGGTGTCTCTGATCTCGAACCGCAGGCTCAATTAGGGGTTGCTGCGGAATTATTCCGGAGTCGATAACGGTGACTACTGGGTCGCCTAAGGCCGGACGTTGAAAATTGGGGAGGTTCGGCTCAGGAATATCGTGAAGTTCCATCCCCTCTCGTTCCACAACTGGCGGCAAATCGACGAAGGTGACAAGCGGATGCGAATTCAACAGGTCCGCAATTAAAACGCCAGAAGCTTGTACTCGGTACACAGCATAATCATTCCCGATTCGAGGACCGTTTCCCACTATTTGAGCTCCGCCTTGGTGCAAATAGTTATTGAACGCATCGCGGCGCTGTTGTCCTTCTTCCGCTTCGCGTCCCGCTGCGATTTCGACGTCCACGAAATACCTCGCGACGGGGTCAAGGGGTGTCAACGCAAGCTCATCTCCCATCTTGTCGATGTTTTGCGCGGGTGTGACTTCCTCCAAGTTGAATACAGGACGCACACCCGGCTTGCGGCGTCCGGTTGGTGTGCGATCATCGAGTCTGAAATGTTCAATTGCGGCGTCCAGTGCTTGAACGTTAGGATCGCGAGAAAGCATGACCAAAGAGCCGTCGCGTCGCTGCTCTATGACTTCTAATCTCCAACCCTTGGGGATTTCTTCGCGTTCAAGTAGTGGCTTACCAGAGGCTGTTGTGGCGGTTTTAAGAACGAGCTGTACCTTGTCGGGGATTGGTGGCAAGTCGGCTGGACGATTAGCTCTCGCGGCTTCGTAGTCGCGTACCGCCTCAGTGAGTTCTCGTCTTAGTAAAGCTCCGTGTTGCGCTTGATTGCGAGCGGGCAGCGCCCTATTTCGGGCCGTGGCGTGGCGCTCTTCGTCGCTAAACCGAGGCAATCTTATATGCGGCATTTATGAAGAAACGCTAGGATTCGATACTCTCTCAAGACGATGGAGATCAGCTGCCCTAGCGCGCTCAAGGGCATCTCGGAACATGCCATTCGTTATGAGGATTTCACCAGCGAGGGCCATGGTCTTTACGGAATCTGTAACGACGCGATTGACAGTGGAGAACGAACACCCTAAGCACCAAGAGGCTGCATCACGAATATTGAATCCTTCCAGTTTGAAGCCGCCAAGTCGCATTGTGAGGTATTGCTCTAATTCTTTTTCGTTGGGCTGGGGAAAATAAACAGCGTCGTCGAAACGTCGCCAAAGCGCGTAGTCTAGTAGGTTCTCGTAGTTCGTTGCCGCAACGATGGGGCCTCGTCCATCATAGTTATCCAGTAGCTGCAGGAAACTGTTCACTACTCTTTTTAGCTCGCCTACATCGTTTCGATCATCACGATGTTTGCCTATGGCGTCAAACTCATCGAAGAAAAGAACTCCGACGCCAGCTCTCGCGTAGTCAAAGACCCGCCTCAGATTAGAGGCCGTTTCCCCCAAATAAGACCCGATAAGGCTGTCGAAGCGCACGTAGAGCAGCGGTAGCTGCATCTCGGCAGCGATGATTTCAGCACAGAGGGTCTTTCCATTGCCTGGGGGACCAAAAAAAAGGAGCTTGAGCTTGGGAACCAATCCGTATCGTGCTAGTACTTCGCGTTTCGCGAACTCATGGAGAAACCTGTTGATACGCGAATTAGTCTCATCTCGCAAAACGATGTCGTCCAGAGACTTGGTGGGCCGCCGTACGTCAATCAGTGGCACTCCTTCAGCTTTGCTTCGCGGTACCGCATCGGTTATTGCTTTATCAGCACTGTCGCGGCCAAGAGGAGACCCTAGGGAGCTCAATAGCAATCTCTGTAGCTCATCCGCTAGTTTGGTATGGCCTTGTTTCCTCTCGGAGTGGATGAGTTGCCTCACACTCGACAGGAATGTTTTCTCGTCTCTAGTACGAAAGCTTCTCACGATGCGCAATATGAGCTCTTTGTTCATGCGATCAACGTATTCACCTACACAATATGCACCAAATTGAGGCTCCACGACTCAAAAACTTTGCATGGAGGAGCTTAATTGTAATATGCCCCGCAGCTGCTTTTCTCCCACGCGTCAAGCGTGAAGCTCTTGCGGCTCTGGTATGCAATAATTCGCTTTTCGTTCCACGCTGATCACATGGGGGCGCTTAGGCGTCTCGTCCTCGACTTGACTGTCGCTAAGGGAAACAATGGCTCTTAAGAAATCACAGCTTTACAGTTCACTCTGGGCTAGCTGCGACGAGTTGCGCGGCGGCATGGATGCTTCGCAGTATAAGGACTACGTCCTCACTCTGCTGTTCATGAAGTACGTCTCAGACAAGTACGCCGGTAAAGCCGACGGTGCCATTGAGGTTCCCGCGGGCGGGGGCTTCGCCGATATGGTGGCTCTGAAGGGAAAGAAGGACATCGGGGAGGGAATCGACAAGATCATCAGCAAGCTTGCGGAAGCTAACGGGCTGAAAGGCGTGATCGATGTAGCAAGCTTCAATGATGATGACAAGCTCGGCAAGGGTTCGGAGATGGTTGACCGCCTGTCCAAACTGGTTGGCATTTTCGAAACGCTCGATTTCGGCGCGAATCGAGCCGAAGGCGATGATCTGCTTGGCGACGCCTACGAATACCTCATGCGGCACTTCGCGACCGAATCGGGCAAGAGCAAAGGTCAGTTCTACACGCCAGCCGAGGTGTCGCGAATCATGGCGAAGGTCGTGGGTATCGGCCCCCAGACGAAGCCCCATGACACAATTTACGACCCGACTTGCGGCTCTGGTTCCTTGTTGTTGAAAGCTGCCGATGAAGCGCCTCGTGGAATGTCGATTTACGGCCAAGAAAACGATCTCGCTACTTGGGCTTTAGCGCGCATGAATATGTTCCTGCACGGCCACGCGACGGCAGACCTCTGGAAAGGCAACACCCTGTCTGCCCCATATTTTAAGAAGAAGGATGGGAGTCTGGAAACCTTCGACTTCGCAGTAGCAAATCCTCCGTTTTCGGCGAAATCCTGGTCGAACGGCGTAAATGTCTCGAACGACGAATTCAAACGGTTCGAGTATGGAGTACCCCCAACCAAGAATGGGGACTTCGCATTCCTGCTTCATCTAATCAAATCGCTGAAGAGCACCGGCAAGGGCGCAATCATCCTTCCTCACGGCGTTCTCTTTCGTGGCAATAAGGAAGCCGACATCCGCCGCAACTTGATCAAGCAGGGCTATATCAAGGGCATCATCGGACTGCCCCCGAACCTTTTTTACGGCACGGGCATTCCCGCCTGCATCGTCGTCATCGACAAGGAAAATGCTCACGCCCGCACCGGCATCTTCATGATCGATGCGAGCAAGGCGTTTGTGAAGGACGGCAACAAGAACCGCTTGCGAGCGCAGGACATTCACAAGATCGTCGATGTGTTCAACCGGCAGCTTGAGTGGCCTCACTATTCTCGTATGGTGCCGGTTTCGGAAATCGCAAGCCCTACTAATGATTACAACCTGAACATCCCGCGATACATCGATTCATCGGAGCTGGAAGACTTGCACGATCTGGACGCTCACCTGCACGGTGGAATTCCGAACCGCGATGTTGACGCGCTGAGTATTTACTGGCAAGTCTTCCCTTCATTGCGCGCGGAGCTTTTCGAAGCTGGTGACCGAGCAGGCTATAGCCGTGCCAAAGTAGAAACGCAGAAGGTCAAGCCGACCATCTTGAGGCACCCGGAGTTCGCGGCATATTCGCAGAAGGTCGCTGCGATCTTTGATGAGTGGCGAAATGCGCATGAGGTGATGCTCAAGAAGCTCAGGGAAGGCGCCAAGCCAAAGTTGGTCATTCTTAAATTGTCGGAAGATTTGTTACAGCGGTTCAGCCCGTTGCCACTGCTCGACAACTACGACGCTTACCAGCGGCTTATGGACTACTGGACTGGAGTCATGCAAGACGATGTTTACCTGATCGGCTCGGACGGCTGGGTTGAGGCTGCCAAGCCGCGACTTGCTATTGACAACAAAGAGAAGAACATCCGAGAGACACCCGATCTGACGGTCGAGCGCAAGAAGTACAAGATGGATCTAATTCCACCAAAGCTGATCGTCGCTCGCTATTTTGCGCCGCAACAAGCCGAGGTGGGTCAGCTGGAGCTAAAGCGTGAGGCCGCCGATCTCGCGCTGGAGGAGTTCGTAGAAGAGAACAATGGAGAGGAGGGTCTGCTCGAGGCCGGAAAAACCGACAAGGGCACATTGACGAAGGCCAGCCTCAGCGAACGGCTCAGGGAAATAGAGAACGACGCGGAAAGTGAAGAAGAGAAGAAAGTGCTTACTCGATGCCTTCAGTTGATGGAGACTGAGGCTGTCGCAAGCAAGGCGGTAAAAGAATCGCAGGCTTACCTCGACGCTTCAGTCCTCACCCAATATGCGAAACTCACCGACTCAGAGATCAGGGATCTAGTTGTTGACGACAAGTGGCTTGCGGTATTACAGGGCGCAATGAAGGATGAAATTCAACGCCTGACACAGGCTTTGACCGACCGTGTTAAAGAATTGGAGGAGCGCTATATCGTGACACTCTCTGAACTGGAGAACGCGATCAGCGAGCTGAGCGATAGGGTAAAAGCTCATCTGAAAGAAATGGGTCAGGTTGTCGCATGAGTATGGTGCAGGCGTTATTCGAGACAAAGCCCGAACTGTTGGACGGCGCGATTCCAATCGGTTACAGGCAGACTGAACTCGGAATCTTCCCAAAAGAATGGGAGGTAAAGCAATGCTCCCGAGTCTCCGCATTGATCACCGTCGGCATCGTCATTCGACCGACTCAGTATTACGTAGCACAGGGAGTTCCAGCATTTCGGTCAGCAAACATACGAGCTGGTGGACTGGACTCGTCCCATTTTGTGTTTATCTCACCAGAAGCAAACGCTCTGCTCTCCAAAAGTCAGGTGCGAGCCGGGGATGTCCTTACAGTGCGAACTGGCTATCCTGGTACGAGCGCCGTCGTCCCGCCTGCATTCTCGGGTTGTAATTGCATAGATGTTCTCATAACGCGACCGTCGAGCTCGCTCGACCCAGATTTCCTTGCCGCGTGGATCAACTCTTCGTTCGGTAAAGATCAAGTGCTTCGAAACCAAGGCGGCCTAGCCCAGAAACATTTCAACGTCGCCCAGATGCGCAATTTGCTCGTTGCGTGCCCCCCATTGGATGAGCAGCGCGCGATTGCGGCGGCGTTGTTAGATGTGGATCGGCTGATCGGCGCACTAGACAAGGTCATCGTCAAGAACCGCGCAATCAAGTTGGCCACCATGCAGCAACTTCTTACAGGCAAGACACGCCTGCCCGGATTCAGCACTGGATGGCGTTATGCAAAGCTCGGGCAGCTCGGAACTACCTACGGTGGACTTACTGGTAAGACCGAAGCGGATTTTGGCTCAGGAGATGCTCTGTACATTCCGTTCTTGAATATCATGAACAATGTGGTCATCGAAGCGTCTTATCTTGCACCGGTAAGAGTTTCAGAGACTGAAGGACAGCATGAAGTGAAAAAAGGTGATCTGTTCTTCAACGGATCGTCCGAAACGCCCGAGGAAGTGGGTATGTGCGCGGTGTTACTTAACGATCTCCGCAGAGTGTATCTCAACAGCTTCTGCTTCGGATTTCGGCTAAACGAAGGCTCCAGGGAAAACGGTCTCTATTTGGCGTATTTTTTTCGAAGCGACGAAGGTAGGCAATTGCTGTACTCACTCGCTCAAGGTGCTACGAGGTACAACCTCTCGAAGACGAGTCTTCTGAAATTGGCGTTCAAGATACCATCGCCCGAGGAGCAAACAGCGATCACGAGGGTGCTCTCCGATATTGACTTGGAGATCGCAGCTTCGGAGCATCGAAGAGACAAGATTACCGCCATCAAGCAAGGAATGACTCAAGCCCTCCTCACAGGACGAATTCGCCTCTTGAGCCCCAAGGTGAACACATGAGTGACGTTGGCAAGAAAGAACGCGAGACTCAGAAGCGCCTCGTCCGGCTGTTCCAGGAACAGCTTAGCTACAGCTACCTTGGTAACTGGGAAGATCGCGGGGAAAACAGCAACGTCGAAGAAGATTTACTCCGCCGTTGGCTTAAGCGTCACGGAGAGAGCGAGAGAATCATCGGCAAAGTAGTGTATGAACTCGAAAAGGCCAAGGCGCTGGGCGGAAGTAAGAATCTCTACGACGCCAACCGGGAGGTCTACGGGCTTTTGCGTTATGGCGTGAAAGTCGCGCCCGACGCGGGCGAGAACAAGCAAACAATCTGGCTGATTGATTGGAAGACTCCAATAAACAACGACTTCGCTGTTGCCGAGGAGGTCACGGTCGGAGGTGTTCACGACAAACGACCCGATCTTGTGCTGTACGTCAACGGCATCGCAGTAGGCGTGCTGGAGTTGAAGCGCTCTATCGTATCCGTGGCCGAGGGCATTCGCCAGAACCTCGACAATCAAAAAAAGGAATTCATCCGGCCATTCTTCGCGACGGTGCAGCTAGTGATGGCGGGTAACGACACCGAAGGCCTGCGTTACGGCGTGATCGAAACCGCCGAAAAGTATTATCTGACCTGGAAAGAACCATCGGAGATTGAAAACCAGCTCGACCGAGCCGTCAGCCAACTTTGTCGCAAGGATCGCCTGCTGGAGATCATTCACGACTTCATCGTGTTCGATGCGGGAGCAAAAAAAACCTGCCGCCACAATCAGTACTTCGGGGTGCGTGCCGCTCAGGAATCGGTGAAATGCCGCGAGGGCGGCATCATTTGGCACACGCAGGGCAGTGGCAAAAGCTTGACCATGGTCTGGCTAGCGAAGTGGATTCGGGAGAACGTCAAAGACGCTCGTGTTCTGCTGATCACAGACCGCATTGACCTCGATGACCAAATCGAAAAGGTTTTCAAAGGCGTCAACGAGAACATCTATCGCACAAAGAGCGGAGCCGATCTGGTCAATGTATTGAACAAGAGCGAAGAGCTGCTGATCTGTTCACTCGTGCACAAGTTCGGTGCATCGGATGACCCGGACGTGGATTCGTACCTAGCAGACATCCACCGACACGTGCCAAAAGATTTCTACGCCAAGGGCGACATTTTCGTTTTTGTGGATGAATGCCACCGGACGCACAAGGGATCCGGGAAGCTGCACCAAGCTATGACGACGCTTTTACCGGGGGCGATGCTAATCGGCTTCACGGGCACGCCGCTACTGAAAGCGGAAAAGCAGAAGAGTATCGAGGTATTTGGTCCCTACATCCACACTTACAAGTACGACGAGGCGGTACGCGACAAGGTGGTGCTTGACTTGCGCTATGAGGCCCGCGACATCGATCAGCACATCACATCGCAGCAAAAGATTGACGAATGGTTCGATCTGAAGACTTCCGGCCTGACCGACGCTGCGAGAGCACAGCTCAAGCAACGCTGGGGCACGATGCAAAAGGTGCTCAGCTCAGAACCGCGACTCAAGATGATTGTTAGCGACATTTTGATGGACATGGAGAGAGAAGACCGTTTGAAGAGTGGCTACGGGAATGCCATGTTGGTTTCAAGCAGCATCTACAACGCTTGTCGCTTCTTCGAGATGTTCCAGAAAACGGACTTAGCTCGAAAATGTGCAATCGTCACTTCTTATAAACCCGCCCCTGGCGACATCAAGGGAGAAGAGTCCGGCGAGGGGATGACCGAGAAGCTTCGGCAGTATGCGATTTATCGCGAAATGTTGGCCGAACACTTCGACGAGCCAGAAGAAACGGCGATGTACAAGGTCGCCGAGTTCGAGCAAGAGGTTAAGAGTCGCTTCATCAAGGAACCGGGTCAGATGAAGTTGTTGATCGTGGTTGACAAGTTGTTGACCGGGTTCGACGCGCCGCCTGCGACCTATCTTTACATCGACAAGAAGATGGAAAACCACGGTCTATTCCAGGCGATCTGTCGTGTCAATCGACTCGACAGTGAGGACAAAGAATACGGGTACGTCATCGACTACAAAGACTTATTTAAGTCTCTGGAGCGGTCAATCCACGACTATACCGGGGAAGCATTCGAAGGCTACGACGCCGAAGACGTTCAGGGCCTGCTTACGGATCGACTGACCAAGGCTAGAGAGCGACTCGAAGAATTGCGAGAGTCGGTAAAGGCGTTGTGTGAGCCCGTTCAGGCACCCAAGGATTCGCTCGCTTATCAGCACTATTTTTGCGCGAAGAACAGCGGCGATGGCGATGAATTGGAAGAGAACGAGCAAAAGCGGGTCGCGCTGTACAAGATCGTGGGAGCGCTGCTGCGTGCGTATGCAAACCTGGCAAACGAAATGGGTCAGGCGGGCTATACAGAAGAAAAGGCTAAGGCCATCAAGGCTGAGGTCGAACATTTCGAAAAGGTTCGAGAGGAAATAAAGCTGTCCAGCGGTGACTATATCGATATGAAGATGTACGAACCAGCCATGCGACACTTGTTGGACACGTACATCAGGGCGGATGAAAGTAAGAAACTCTCAGCGTTTGACGATATGACCCTCGTCCAGCTGGTCGCCGAACAGGGAGAAGGCGCAGTTAAACATATGCCGGAAGGGTTAAAGGCAAACCCCGAGGCAATGGCTGAAGCAATCGAGAACAACGTGCGCAAACTGATCATCGATGAACGCGCGGTCAATCCGAAGTACTTCGAGCGGATGTCGCAACTCCTAGAAGCGCTGATCCGGGAAAGAAAAACGAAGGCCCTGCACTACACGGCCTATCTGGCGAAAGTTGCGGAGTTGGCCAACAAAGTGCAGAAGCCTGAGAGCGAATCGTCGTATCCCTCTGCAATCAACACAGGCCCGCGCAGGGCCTTGTATGACAACCTTGGCAAAGACGAAGAACTCGCTGTACGGGTAGATACGGCGATTCGTGATGTCAAGAAAGACGGTTGGCGGGGGAATCGTTTTAAGGAACGAGAAGTGCGAGCCGCGATCAAATCCGTTCTGGGTGTAAACGACGAGCTCGTGAATCAGACCTTCGCAATTGTGGAGAAGCAACGTGAGTACTAGGGGCCACAAGATCGAAGTTGGAGGTGTTCCGGTTGAAATCGTCCGAAAGGACATTAAGAACCTTCACCTTGGCGTGTATCCGCCAAATGGAAGAGTTCGCGTCGCGGCTCCGCTCAGGCTGACGGACGAAGCTGTGAGACTGGCCGTAGTTGCCCGCCTAGGGTGGGTTCGTCGGCGGCAAGCTGGCTTCGACCAGCAAGATCGCCAGTCCGAGCGCGAGATGGTCAGCGGAGAGAGCCATTATGTTCAGGGCCGACGTTATCGGCTAAACGTCGTCGAAGAGAGCGTGGCTCCAACTATTGCGACCAGAAAGAATACAACTCTGGAGATAAGCGTCCCTCCCGGTACAGATCGGCGCGACCGTGAGGAGGCGCTTCAGCAATGGTATCGACAACGACTGCGAAGTCAACTTCCCGAGTTGATTGCAAAATGGGAGCCCGTAGTTAGAGTGAAGGTCGCCGATTGCAGGATCAGGAGGATGAAGACTCGTTGGGGATCATCAAATGCTACGGCGCGAAGGGTCTGGGTAAATCTGGAGCTCGCGAAGAAGCCCCTATCTTGTCTCGAATACATCCTGGTGCATGAAATGGTTCACTTGCTGGAGCGGCATCACAACGACAGGTTTAGAGAATTGATGGACACGGTCATGCCGCAGTGGCGGGTCTATCGGGATGAGTTGAATCGTGCGCCGCTCTCGCACGAAAGCTGGAGCTATTGAGTCCAGTTCGACTAGGTTTGTAGTGTCTTAGAGCTTCAAGGTCTTGGTTTCCGCATCCATGTCGTTGAGCATTCGCCCGAAGGCCCTCCGGCGCCGCTGAAAATCTTTTTCGAAAGCTGAGAGAGAGCGATACTGTCGCCCCTGCGGATCGAGGACGCGCCACAATTCATGTTGAGTCGGTAGCGATATGCCTCCCTGCTCCATCAAGAATAGTTGATAAAAGTAGAGGCGCTGCATCTCTCGCGCGGATAGCCTTGTCGTGTAAGTTTGCGCTCTAGCTAGCTGTTCCATGAAAGCGTGGTCATTTCGAAGTTCCGCTTTCTTGATCAACTGCTGGGTGCAACTGTCATGCAAGAAAAGCTTGTCAATTTTTATGAGGTCCAGCACGGCGCGTCCATCGCCCCTGGTCGCGCGTGCAATTAATGAGAGAGGGTGGGTCTCGTGCACGCTTAGGCACATCGCTAAGGCGCGGGTTGCGCGCAGCAGTTTCAGGAAATCCTCGAAAGATTCTAGGTTGGCCAGCGCCGGAAGCCCGCCTGGAATATTGGCAACATCCTTCACCTTACCGACCTGCAGTTTGAACTGATGATCAAATTGCTGCCGGTTCTCGCGGTATAAAAGCTCCAACTCCTGCCTTGTTGGAGTCTCATTGGCTTTCTCCAACTTTGCTATCGCAGCCCTTGTTCCTCTCCCCTCCGTTTTTGGACCTGCAATCTGTGCCATCCACTTTGTTAAAGACTCCTCGCTCGGTAGGAGCGGAGTGCCGGGCCTCGCTTCCTGGTCGGGCGGATTGGTTCCAAAACCATGTATGCGAAAAATCCATGACGAAAGATCACCTGTCACCGTCTCGGGAAGTCGTACTTCTTTTTTTAGAGATCGGAGGGATGCCAGCAACATTGCGTGCAGGCTTCGGCTCCTCTCTTCTTTTGAGGCGACAGTTTTTCTACGGGAAGTTGTCGGGTTGAGTAAGCGGGACTTGGTCACACTATTCACGGATGGAGCGGCGAGCACTGTGCATGTTAATTCGAAAAGTCGGGAGAGGCTAGTCGGTGCTGCGGAGCTTAGTTCCTTCGTAATTGGCCCATTCATGGGCGGGGTTCCTGAATCCAGTGCGGGCAACGTGGCGAATACCCAACCTCACGTCCCGCGACTTATACGGGCGGGGACCCCACCCTCCAGCTGTGTATACGCATGCGGACACCCGGTAAGGATCAAAAGAGTTGGGTTGGGGTCCAGGGGCAAAGCCCCTGGGACGGCTGCGAAGCAGCCGTCTGGGGTTCGGGGCGTAAGCCCCGATTATTACTTGTAAAGGCGCGAATAAGTGACTTCATTTTCAAATGCGATGCAGGCCGAAGCGAACGTTTCCTCACTGCACAATTTCGAGCCGGGTCTCTTTGGACCTATCGAGATAAGCGCGCCCGCACGCAAGAAGTCCGAAGCGAGTACAGGAAAAGGCTCGCGGGGTACCCGTCCGGTTCTCTCTTGGCGCGACCATATTCTTCCCGAACTGGTAGGTCGTGCGGATAACGGTGACCCAAGCGTCAAGGCCGTCTCATCGAGCGAGCAGGAACATCAGACTCTGCATTTGCTAAGCATGGCGCAAGAACTCGCGGCGCAGGTTGACAACTCAAGGGAGCGGAAGCTGTATGCCCAATCATTGAAGCGGAATCCCGACAATGCGGGCGAGCTGGCGGAATTTCTTCAAGGCAGTGCTGAAGCGGAAGAGAATTTCGACCTCTGGTTGGCGCGAAAGCTCAATCGCAAGATTCGGGCGTTGGAGCGCAAGGCAAACCGTCTTCTGAGCTGCTCTGTGATCGCAAGGCCTATGGATTGTATCGACTGCGGTCTTAAAGGGTATATACGCTTTTACTGCGGGAACCGATATTGCCGCTATTGCGGCAATCAAATCTTCATCCGCCTGTTTGCAAAATACATTCGCCTCAAGACCATCGTAGAAAACGCAATGTGCCGCGATGGATTTCGGCCTAGTGTCGTTCTAGCGACATTCACTTTTACAACTAAGAATCTCGGTCGCATGCCGACCGCCGAAGAGATTCGGCAATTCAATCACGATGTCCGCACTACTCTCCGGTTGGTATGCGAGCAGCTCGGCATTAAGGCGTCCAAATTTGGCGTTCTCTGGTGCGATGAATTTGGCGGTTGGAATAAGGAGCTGCAGGACTACAACACGAATCTTCATTGCCATGGAATTTGGCTGGGACCATTCTTGCCTTTCAAGCTTGTGTCCGCAGTTTGGAAAAAGGTTCGAGAAAGCGAAGACTATCGCTTCGTTATTGAACCTGTTCCATTCCGCGACGGGATGCCCGATTTTGCGCGGGCGTTAGGTCACGCTCTCAAATACACCTCAAAGCACGTCTCGACGTATTCTCCCGAGCGATTGGCGGAATTAGAGCTCGCGTTTAGCGGCGTGCGGCGCGTTCACACGATGGGAATGTTCTACAACGCCAAAGAGACCAGACCTGAAGCCGAACCTTCGCCTACTCCTCTGTGCCCCAGCTGCGACGGACGCCTAGCCTATCCGAAAAACTGCGCATTGCAACTCGTGAAGGATCTTGAAAAAGAGGGCCGTGTCGATCTGGAGCAACTGCGGAGGACACAGGGAACGAAAAAGATTCCCGAGGAGGTGCCCTTGTGAGCCGATTTCGGTTTGCGTCGGTCTTGTTCGCATGTCGCGACCGAGGCGATCGTGTGACTCGAATTCTGTATACAGCTCAGGAGCGCGAGGACGAAGGGGCGGTGGCAAGGTTTATGGGCGATTGCCAGTCAGATTGTATGGGGCGGGACGAGACGACCGGGAGTTTAGGGGTGGGCCCACGAGAATCTTGCACGCTTACTACAAATAAGTCTCGACGGAGCGGGCGCTTCGTTCAACGGCTGATCGAACTTGATCGAGAACTATATGAACGATACGCAAACATCGGAGCGAGGGGCGAGCCCTCTTCGACACGTAATTTTGATCGTAGGTTATCTCAAAGGAGGACTAAACAAATGAAACGAACGAACGAAACAAAATGCAGTTGCTGTGGGCAGTCCGCTCAGTATTCCGTAGCTTCGGTTATCTCAACGAGGGGTGTCCGCCCACGTCGTCAGCAGTGTTCGCCCGCTGTTGTCTTTTGTGAGAGCTGTATACGTGAACTCTGCGACGTTGCAGTATCGCCCCTCATGCAAGACGCGCTTAAATCCGCGTATACAGCGATCAAGAATCATTCTGCTGCCCCGTGTGAAATGAAAGAGGAGCAATGACGAGCATTCCCTGTTTTCTTTGCGGTCAAAAACTAGAGAAGCGCCTGGACCGGCACGGGAAGCCATACTTCGTTTGTAATTATCCCTGTGGGGCCCAAATCTTCATTCGACGCCAAGGGGGAATCGAAAATCTCTCTGAGCTTGTTCGAACTTTGAAAAAGAGAGACTTGCCATTGCGCCATCACGCCCGGGTCCTGTTTGAGATTCAAGCAGTGCTCGCCGAGATCAGGGGAGTAAAGAAAGAGCTCAAGAGTCTCGACAGTATCTTCAATTTGTTCGCTAACGACAAAGACGAGAAGCGCGCGCGTAAGCTGCTGCGAGCTCGCATTGACAATCTGCTTGCGCAGCTAGAGAAGATCGCTGATTCGTAGCCCAGGGGGCATCATGAGAACGACCTTTAATACCGTTCAGAACCCGGAAACGCCGTATACGCCGTCTCAGCAATCGTTAGACTGCCCTTCCGATGGGCTGCTCACAGCGAGCGAAGTCGCCCACCTGCTAAAAGTTCCTGTCTCTTGGGTATATGACCGCACACGCCGTAGGGGCTTTGACCGGATGCCCCACCTGAAGCTCGGCAAGTACCTTCGCTTCTCCAAACAGGAAGTACTAGATTGGCTTCAAAAAGCGAGAAGGAATTAGCTTGCGCAGGCCGTATACAACGTTTACGTTGGTGGCCGACGCAGAACCCAAGCTGGGCGGGTCATTTCGGAGGAATGAATGACTCGAAGAAGGTTCCAGCGCGGTTCAATCTACAAGAGAGGTAAACGTAAGACGGTGTGGGTCGCACGCTTTTCTGAGGATGTGATCGGGTCCGATGGAGCGACGGTAAGCGTACGTCGCTCTGAAGTCTTGGGTACGGTCACTGAGATTCCGACTCGACGGCAGGCGGAGCAGCTTCTCGCGGACCGACTGCGTTCGATCAACAGCGGGCAACATCGGCCCAATTCGTCACGCAGTCTTCGCGATTATGCGGAGACGTTCTGGTTGCCGGTGGTTCTTCCCACGCTCAAGTACTCGACTAAGAAGTATTACCAATACATGCTGAGGGTTCACGTGTACCCAGCTTTTGGCGAGTTGCAGCTTCGGCTCATCACCCGCGACGCGGTGCAGACTTTTCTTTCTGAGAAGCTTCGTAGCGGTCTGTCTTGGCGGACGGTCAAAGGTCTCCGAACATTATTTGGGACAGTGATGGCTGCGGCTGAAGCAGATGAGCTGGTTCAGAGTAATCCCGTAAGGAAAACTCGGTTCCCTCGTCGTGGACCAGGTAGGCCGAGAGCTCCGATCGCTCCTGAGAAGATTCAGGAACTACTGGAGGCTCTGCCGGAGCCTTGTGCCTCACTAGCTAGGCTGCTTGTCTTTACCGGACTCCGGATCGGAGAACTGCTTGCCTTGCGCTGGCGGGATGTCGATCTAGAGCACGGTGTGCTTCGTGTGACTCAAAGTGTTTACGAAGGTCACTTCGATGAGCCTAAGAGTCAGCGTAGTAAGCGGTCGATTCCCCTTGGCGCAAGAGCGGTTGAGATTTTGTCAGCTCGTAGACCAGCTGGCGTGAAACCAGACGCTTTGGTGTTCAGCACGCAAGCGGGAACAGCGTACGACAGGCACAATCTCGTCAATCGACAGCTCAAGCCTACGTGCAAGAAGCTGGGATTGAAGGATGTGGGCTGGCATTGGCTGCGACATGCGAACGCAACTCTGCTTGATTCGGTCGGTACACCGTTGGGTACAGTGCAAGCACTCCTCGGGCATTCGTCTTCTGAAATCACCCGCGAAGTTTACTTGCATTCGATCCCTGCGGATGCAAAGGCAGCGGTACAAAAGGTCGAGGATTTGCTTAATCGACCCAAGTTGACCCAAGTTCCCGAAAACTGGGCAAAAGGAAGCTTGCTAATTCAATGATGGGATTGAGGTAATTGGTCGGGGAGAGAGGATTTGAACCTCCGACCCCCTGGTCCCGAACCAGGTGCTCTACCAGGCTGAGCCACTCCCCGACAAAAGCAGGATAACAGCCAGCGCCAGGACGGCGCGGCGACTTCCAGCGTTCTTAAGTATAACATCCTGTGCGTTAAGCCTTCCTGCCATGCCGGCTCGGACTATGCCAGCCACACCGTGCTGGAGAAAACTCCAAAGGCTGATACAATTTTTGACCAGCACATCGTTTTCCTTTATTAAAACGTTTATATGCTGGCTTTCACCGCCAAATTGCTACTCACGCCGACAGAGAATGTGGACCATCCTCTGCTGCTGGTCGAAGATGGCACGATCGCTGAGATTGCTAACCAGGCAGCGCGAACGGTTCCGCCGGCTGCGACCTTGGTTGATTTGGGTGACAGCATAGTCGCTCCGGGATACCTCGATCTGCATATTCATGGGAGCGCCGGTTTCGATGTGATGGACGACAATCCGGCTGCCCTGCCCGCAATCGAACATCTCCTGGCTCAGCATGGCGTCACCGCTTACTACCCGACGACGGTGACGGCCCCGTTGGATGCGACCCTGAGCGCGTTACAGCGTTTAGCGCATGCCGTTGAACATTCCAAACTGGGCGGAAAGCGTTCCCGGGCCGGCGCGTCCCCCCTGGGTATTCACCTTGAAGGACCATTCATCAGCCACGCGCGCAAAGGCGTCCATCCGCCTGACAATCTTTTGCCACCGACGCTCGCGACCTTTGAGAGGTTTTGGCAGGCGGCGCGCGGGCATATAAAGATGATGACAATCGCTCCGGAACTGGATGGCGCCGCGGAGTTGATCGCCGAAGCAACGCGGCGCGGAGTCTGCGTTAGCCTGGGCCATTCCGACGCTAACTTTGACACGGCGGAAGGCGGGATCGCTGCGGGCGCACGCCATGCAACCCACACTTTCAATGCGATGCGGCCGTTGGATCATCGTGGACCTGGAATTCTCGGTGCCGTCTTGACGGACTGTCGCGTCAGTGCCGACATGATTGTCGACGGTGTGCATCTCGATCCGGCAATCGTGAAACTGGTCGCCAGAGCCAAAGGTCTGGAACAGACGGTCCTCATTACTGACGCCACTTCTGCCACCGGAATGCCCGACGGACGGTATCATCTGGGATCGTTCGAAGTTGAAGTCAAGGGCGGCAAGTGCATGGCGAACGGCAAGCTTGCCGGCAGCATTCTTACGATGGACAACGCGGTCCGCAACCTGGCGCGCTTTACCGGTTGGACTCTTTCGCAGGCAGTGGCGGCAGCCAGCCGAAATCCGGCGCGGGTGGCGCGACTAGCGAATAAAGGAGTGCTGACCGCGGGTGCGGATGCAGACTTCGTCGTTCTGAATCCGGCAGGCGAAGTGTTGCGAACTTTTATCGGCGGCGTGGAGTGTTCCACACAATAAGGAGAGCAATGGCTGAGAAGCGCCAGTTTCCGCATCACCTGATTCGCGAGATTTTCGAACAGCCCGATGGGCTGCGTCGGACGGTCGAGCCACGTATCTCGCGTGAACAGGGACTCGTGCACCTGGAAGAAGTAAAGATCCCGCGCGAAGAGTTACGGGCGGTGCGGCGCATTAATATCGTCGCGTCCGGAACCAGCCGGCATGCGGGCATGACCGGTCAGTTCATGATGCAGGAACTGGCGGGCGTTCCGGTGGATGTGGACTACGCCAGCGAGTTCGAATACCGCAACCCGATGATCGGGCCATCCGAGCTGAGCATATTTATTACGCAGTCGGGTGAGACCGCTGACACCACCGGAGCTTTACGTGAGGCCAAGCAGCGTGGGTCGCGCATCATCGCCATCACGAACGTGGAGGGATCGACCGTTGCCCGAGAAGCCGACGGCGTCATCTACGTTCACGCCGGACCAGAGGTCAGCATTGCGTCGACCAAGGCTTTCACCGGACAAATGGCCTGCCTGTTCCTGTTTGCTTTGTACCTGGGGCAGGTGAAAGAGAAGGTAGCGCCGGAAGTTGCCAAGCGCTACATCGGAGAACTGCTCGCGTTGCCGGGAAAGATCGAAACGATTCTGGCGTCTGCAGACCAGTGTGAACAGCTGGCGGAGCGCTACCATCGCGTCGAAGACTTCATGTTTCTGGGCCGCGCCATCCATTACCCGATTGCCATGGACGGCGCGCTGAAGCTCAAGGAAATTTCTTATATTCACGCTGAGGGGTATCCCACGGGAGAAGCGAAACATGGTCCCAACGCTCTCATCGACTATCGGCTTCCTCTGGTGATGATTGCGACTTGCGATCCTGACGATGCGGGATCGGTGCTGCGTTACGAAAAAAATGTCAGCAACATGGAAGGCTTCAAGAAGCAGGGCGGCACCGTCATTGCAATCGCCACGGAAGGCGACACGAAGGTTCCGCAGCTGGCCAATCACACATTCTTTATTCCGAAAGCGCCCGAGTTGTTATCGCCAATTCTGGAGATTGTCCCGCTCCAACTCTTCGCATACTACGTAGCGGCCAAGCGGGGACTGGATGTGGATCGACCGAGGAATCTGGTGAAGGCGGTAACGCTGGAATAACCCAGGTCTCCGATCTCAGGTCCAGGGTCTCGGGTAAGAGACCATCCCATCGCACCAAACGATTTCACTGTCAATTTTGACCGGCACTCGGTTTTCCTGAGACCTGACACCTGCGACCCGAGACCTCCGTCTCTCCTCCAGCAAAATTTCCGCCGATTGCTTATCATAGAGAATTCCATCAATTACGAGGGTGAGGTCAGAGTGGCTGAGACGCAGCAAACGCAACCGACGAACGGTTTGGAAGTTGTTGAAACGCGGGAGTGGCTGGATTCACTCGACTACGTACTGTCCAAAGGCGGAGCGGAACGAGCAGGCAGGTTGCTGCAACAACTGGCCTTGCATGCGCGACGAGCGGGCGGCATCAATCTTCCATTCACAGCGACCACTCCCTATCAGAATACGATTCCCTCATCGCAGCAACCCCCGTTTCCCGGCAGCCAGGAGATGGAACGCCGGATCAAGAGCCTGGTGCGCTGGAATGCGCTGGCCATGGTCGTCCGCGCCAACAAGATTCAGGAAGGCATTGGCGGACACATCTCCACGTTCGCGTCAGCCGCGACGCTTTACGAAGTTGCCTTCAACCATTTCTTTCGAGCGTCCAATGAGAGTGGGGACCGCGACCTCGTTTACTTTCAGGGTCACGCCGCGCCCGGCATCTACGCGCGCGCGTATCTGGAAGGCCGCATTCCGAAAGAGAAGCTACAGAATTTTCGCCGCGAACTGAATCCCGGCGGAGGCCTCTCTTCCTACCCGCATCCGTGGCTGATGCCCGATTTCTGGGAGTTCCCGACCGTCTCCATGGGACTCGGTCCGATTCAGGCGATCTATCACGCGCGTTTCATCAAGTACCTCGAGAATCGAGAGCTGAAGACTTCGACCGGCGGCAAGGTCTGGGCGTTCCTCGGCGACGGCGAAATGGATGAACCGGAATCGCTCGGCTCCATCACGCTCGCGTCCCGCGAAAAGCTCGACAACCTTATTTTCGTCGTGAACTGCAACCTGCAGCGCCTCGACGGTCCGGTGCGCGGCAACTTCAAGATTATTCAGGAACTGGAAGCGATCTTCCGCGGCGCGGGATGGAACGTCATCAAGTGCATCTGGGGCGGCGACTGGGATTCCCTGATCCAGAACGATCGCGACGGATTGCTCGTCAAGCGCATGGGCGAAATCAAAGACGGGCAGTATCAGAAATTCTTCGTGGAGAGCGGCGCGTACTTCCGGCAAAACTTCTTCGGCACCGATCCACGCTTGCTGAAGATGGTGGAGCACCTTTCCGACGAGCAACTATCCCGCATGCGGCTGGGTGGTCACGATCCGATCAAAGTGCACGCCGCATTTCGAGCGGCCGTGAACCACACCGGAGCGCCGACCATCGTTCTCGCCAAGACCATCAAGGGATACGGACTCGGCGAAGCTGGCGAAGGCAAGAACATCACGCACCAGCAGAAAAAGCTGAACGAAGACGAACTGCAGATGTTCCGGTCGCGCTTCGGCATTCCAATCCCAGACGACGAACTGCATGAGGCGCCGTTCTATCGTCCTGCCGACGATAGCGCGGAAATTACCTACATGCAGGAACGCCGCAAGCAGCTCGGCGGATACATGCCGGTCCGCAAAAACCGCGCCATGCCGCTGAAACCCTTGCCGGAAGCGCATTTCGAAGAATTCTATAAAGGCACCGAAGGCCGCGAAGTTTCGACCACCATGGTCTTCGTGCGCATGCTGTCAAAACTATTGCGCGATCCCGAGGTTGGCAAGTTCATCGTCCCGGTCGTCCCCGACGAAGCGCGCACCTTCGGCATGGAAGCCTTGTTCCGCCAGGTCGGCATCTATTCCAGCGTCGGTCAGCTCTACGAACCCGTCGACATGGATACCCTCCTTTATTACAAAGAGGCGAAGAACGGACAGATTCTCGAAGAAGGCATCACTGAAGCGGGATCAATGTGTTCGTTCATCTCGGCGGGTACCGCGTATGCGAACCACGGTATCAATACGATTCCGTTTTTTATTTATTACTCCATGTTCGGATTCCAGCGTATCGGCGATCTGATCTGGTTGGCGGCCGACAGTCGCTGCCGCGGTTTCCTCGTCGGTGGCACTGCGGGTCGAACAACGCTGGCCGGCGAAGGCTTGCAGCATCAGGACGGACACAGCCACGTGCTCGCCTTACCGGTTCCGAATCTGATGGCCTACGATCCCGCGTTCGCCTACGAGATCGCGATCATCATTCAGGACGGCATCAAGCGTATGTACGTCGATGGCGAATCCATCTTCTATTACTTGACCGTCACCAACGAACCTCTCCCCATGCCGGAAATGCCCAACCAGCCGGGGATTCGTGAGGGTATCCTGCGCGGCTTGTACCGTTATCGCGCTTCAGAAAAGAAGGATGCGAAACTGCGCGCCCAGATTTTCGGCAGTGGCACCATCATGTTCGAAGTATTGAAGGCGCAGCAGATTCTGGAAAAGAATTACGGCGTAGCCGCGGACGTGTGGAGCGTCACCAGCTACAAGGAACTGTATCGCGACGCCAACGATTGCATGCGCTGGAACATGCTGCATCCCAAAGAGACACCGAAGGTTCCCTACGTCACGCAGGCGTTGCAGGGCGCATCGGGACCGTTCATTGCGGCATCCGATTACATGAAGGTGCTGTCGGAGAGCATTGCGCAATGGGTGCCGGGCAAACTCCTTTCGCTTGGTACCGACGGCTTTGGACGCAGCGAAAGCCGCGCCGCACTCCGTGACTTCTTTGAGGTGGATGCGAAACATATCGTGCTCGCCACCCTGACTGCGCTGGCCCGAGAAAATCAGGTCGGCCCCGACGTTCTGGAAAAAGCGATTCGCGATCTTGGAATCAATCCAGAAAAAATGAACCCGGCGATCAGCTAGCAAGCGATCCGCTAGAAAAAGAGAAAGAATGGCAACGGAATTCAAACTGCCCGAACTCGGGGAGAACATCGAGACCGGCGAATTGGTGCGCCTCATGATCAGCCCCGGCGCAAATATCGCCGAGGGTCAACCCGTGATGGAACTGGAGACGGACAAGGCGGTCATCGAGGTACCGTCGTCGGTCAGCGGCACGGTGGGCGAGATCCGTGTCAAGGAAGGCGACAAACTCCGTGTCGGGCAAGTGATCTTCACCGTGGAAAATGGGGCAAAGCCTTCGGCCGCCAAGACTGAAGCTGCGCCCGCACAACCCAAGGCTTCTGCTCCAGCACCTGCAAAACCCGCGGCCACTGCCGTTTCCGCAACCGTCCCCAAGATCGAAGCTTCCGCGGCGCCCGCTCCTCAAGCGGCGACGCCGGCATCGTCGGGACCTAGCGAGTTCAAACTGCAGGAACTCGGGGAGAACATCAGTTCTGGAGATCTGGTGCGCCTGATGATCGCGCCTGGCTCGCGTGTTTCCGAAGGCCAGCCGGTGATGGAACTGGAAACCGACAAGGCAGTCGTGGAAGTTCCGTCCAACGTCAGCGGCATCGTGCGCGAAGTGAAAGTTAAGGAAGGCGAGAAGATCAAAGTCGGTCAGGTGATCTTTACGCTGGAAGGCGGTGCACCCGCGCCAGCCGAAGCACCGAAGCGTCACCAGCCCGTTGAGCATATTTCGGGACAGCATGCTGCTCGCCTTGCATTCCAGATGGCGATGAGAGCCGAGGGCAAGACAGAAGAACAGGCCCTTCCACCGGATCAGCCATTTGTATCCGTGCCGGTGCCGACGTTTACGATGCCGGTGCAACTCGCCAAGGTGGCAGGTACGGAACATCGCGATCCGGTCCCCGCGGCTCCGCATGTGCGACGACTCGCACGCGAGATCGGTGTCGACATCCACAGCGTGCAAGGGAGTGGACCGGGCGGGCGAATCAGCGACGACGACGTCAAACTGCACGCGAAAAATATGCTGGCCGCAGCGGCCGTAGCCGCTCAGACTCCGGCTCTCGGATTTATCGAGCCAGAACTTCCCGACTTTTCGAAGTGGGGCAAGATCGAACGCGTCTCCATGCGTGGCGTACGGCGCAAGACGGCCGAACACTTGCGGCAGGCCTGGAACACGATTCCTCACGTCACACAACAAGACCGCTCCGACATTACCGAACTCGAGCAACTGCGTGCCAAGTTTGCACCACGCGCGGAAGAAGCCGGCGGCAAGATGACCGTGACCGCCATTGCGCTTAAAGTAGTCGCGTCTGCGCTGAAAGTCTTCCCCCAATTCAATGCCTCGATCGACATGGGGAAGGAAGAAATTGTCTACAAGCAGTACATCAGTATCGGCGTCGCCGTGGACACGGACCGTGGACTGCTCGTGCCCGTGATTCGCGACGTCGACAAAAAGAACATCGTCGAACTCGCCGCGGAACTTACGCAGCTCTCCAAAAAAGCGAAAGAGAAGAAGCTGACTCCCGAAGAAATGACGGGCGGCACCTTCACGATTACGAATCTGGGCGGAATCGGCGGCACAGGATTCTCGCCGATCGTGAATCATCCGGAGGTCGCGATTCTCGGACTATCGCGTTCGCGCATGGAGCCGGAGTGGGTAAACAACAAATTTGAACCGCGCTTGATTCTGCCGCTCTCGCTCTCCTACGATCACCGACTGATCGATGGCGCCGACGCCGCGCGCTTTCTGCGCTGGATTGCAGAAGCGTTTGAACAGCCGTTCTTATTGTCGGTGCAGGGCTAAATACGTTGTCGCGACTGACGGCAGTCTCTAAGAACGTTAAATATTGTTGCCTGTCATCCCGAGCGAAGCGAGGGATCTGCACTTCGACGCCCTATGCAGACCCCTCGCTCCGCTCGGGATGACAGAATCATTCTTGACGGAAGTGAGCTTAAGGACACCCATGGCGAACGATTCAAACTTGCGCGTTGCCGTAATTGGCGGTGGACCGGGCGGCTATGCTGCCGCGTTCCTCGCCGCTGACTTGGGCATGAAAGTCACCCTGATCGATCCCGAAGTGAACCCGGGCGGTGTCTGCCTCTATCGCGGATGTATTCCGTCCAAGGCTCTTCTCCATGTTGCCAAACTGCTAGAAGAAGCTGAGCAGGCAAAGAATTGGGGCATCGAATTCGGCGAGCCGAAAGTCGACCTCAACAAGCTGCGCGGATGGAAAGAGAGCGTCGTCAAGAAACTCACCGGCGGCCTCGGACAACTCTCCAAACAGCGCTCTGTACAGTTCGTATCCGGCAAGGCGGCATTCGTAAATTCCACCACGCTGAAAATCACGAAGACGGCTGCGGGTGGCGAAGAAACGATGACCTTCGACCGCATCATCATCGCGACCGGATCCCGCCCGAGCGTCGTGCCGAGTCTCAAGCTCGACAGCCCGCGCATGATGGATTCGACCGGCGCTCTCGATCTTCCCGATATTCCAAAAACTTTGCTCGTCATCGGCGGCGGATACATCGGATTGGAACTCGGATCCGTTTATGCGACGCTGGGGACAAAAGTTACTTGCGTTGAAATGTTGCCCGGGTTGCTCCCCGGCGCAGATCGCGACCTGGTACTACCTCTACACAAGCGCCTGGAGAAACTGTTCTCCGCGATCCTGCTGAACACGACCGTCAAATCTCTAAAAGAAGAGAAGAACGGGATTCGC
Source organism: Acidobacteriota bacterium (assembly GCA_016196065.1). Lineage (NCBI taxonomy): Bacteria > Pseudomonadati > Acidobacteriota > Acidobacteriota bacterium. The sequence continues at coordinate 273,308 of JACPYL010000018.1, forward strand.
GTGACTCTCGAAGGCCCGGACGTGACCGAGAAGGAACAAGTTTTCGATCGTGTCCTGATGTCGGTCGGGCGCCGGCCGAATTCTGAAATCCCCGGCCTCGACAAAACGAAAGTTAAAGTAAACGCCAAGGGCTTCATCGAAATCAACGGACAGCGGCAGACTGCCGATCCTACGATTTATGCGATCGGCGACGTTGCTGGAGAACCGATGCTCGCCCACAAAGCGATGCATGAGGGCCGCACCGCAGTCGAAGCCATCGCTGGACACAAAGTTGCTTTCGAACCGAATGCTATTCCAGCGGTTGTATTTACGGATCCAGAAATTGCGTGGGCCGGCCTCACCGAAACACAGGCCAAGGAACAGGAACGCGCAGTCACCGTTGCCAAGTTTCCATGGGCAGCCTCTGGACGAGCGATCACGCTGGACCGGCCCGAGGGCTTGACCAAGCTGATCATCGATGCAAAAACTGAACGGGTACTCGGGGTCGGCATTGTCGGAGCGGGCGCGGGCGAACTCATCGCAGAGGGTGTGCTGGCGATCGAAATGTGCGCCTTGGCCGCCGATGTGGGCATGACGATTCACCCGCATCCGACGCTGTCCGAAACGATGATGGAGGCGGCAGAAATTTTCTACGGGCACGCAACCGACATCTACCGTCCCAAAAAGGCGTAGGCGCACGAGCCAGCAGATTTCTTCTGTGACCTCTGTGTTCTCCGCGATGAAGCCTCAGGCTTTCGATCGTAGGGAACACAGAGCGGTTACTCCGATGAAAAAATTTTTGTTCCTGGTTCTGCTCTTATCGATCTCCGCAAATACCCTGCAGGCGCAGTCCGTCGGCACTTTGCTGAGGGGCGGACAGCAGACCGCCACTTCCGCGCCCGCCACTACTGACCCTCTTGGACGAGACACGCCGTCGGGCACGGTCTTCGGCTTCCTGCAAATGGCCCAGGCCGGCAACTACAAGTCGGCAGCCGAGTACTTGCAACTCAGCACCGTGCGCCGGCAGTCACAGGGTCCTGAACTGGCCAGCAAGCTGAAAGTCCTGATGGATCGTGCCTGTGTGGGATGCGCCCGGCGCATCAGTCAGAATCCGGAAGGCAGTCCGGAAAATGGAGACCTGGGCTCCCAAACCATCGGGTCCTTCGTGAGCGGGAACGAAGGAGACGTTCCGGTAGTGCTGGTCCGCGTCGCGGATCCGAGTGCCGGAAAAGTCTGGTTATTTTCCTACGAGACGCTCAGTAAAGTCACCGAACTTTACGACAACCTGCAAGCCCATCAGATCGAAAGCAAACTTCCCCCGGTGCTTGTCGGCAAACTGTTTCTGGGTCTGCCACTCTGGCAGTGGCTGGCGATGCTGATTGCGATTCCGGCCGCGGCAGCAATCGGATGGGCGATCATACTGATTCTCGCGATTCCGCGGCGTCTCTGGCTTAAATATACGAATCGCCCGAACTTGCATTCTTACGTACGCGTCTCCGGACCCATGCTGTTGTTTTTCGGGACCATCGCCCACCGCGTGCTGACGTCCTATCTTGGGTTGCCTCTGCTGCCGCGTGTTTACTACTACCGCGGGAGTGGCATGGTTGTGGCCATCGGGTTCTTCTGGTTCTTGCTGCGGGCCAACGGCATCGCCATGCAGCGCCTGCGCGCGCTTGCGGTGGGCGCAGGACGCACGGGTACCGGTTCGCTGATGGTGCTCGGCGAGCGATTGCTCAAAGCCGTCATCATCGGGATCGCCGTCCTGGTCATCCTGGCGATTGCTGGATTCGACCTGACCACCGTGCTCGCCGGTGTCGGCATCGGCGGCATCGCGATTGCCTTTGCCGCGCAAAAGACTCTCGAGAACTTGTTCGGTGGCGTCTCAGTGCTGGCGGACGAAGTTATCCGCGTCGGCGACACCTGCCGCTTTGGCGACCGGGTGGGCGTAATCGAAGACATCAGTTTGCGATCGACGCGGGTTCGCACGACGGAACGTACCGAACTCTCGATTCCGAACGGCGCGCTGGCCGCGATGAATGTAGAGAATCTCACTCGCCGGGACAAGATTCTCTTCAATCCCACGCTCAGCGTGAAGTATGAGACCACGCCCGACCAGCTGCGATATTTACTCGCGGGCGTGCGGCGGATGTTGTATGAACACCCCAAAGTCGAACAGCGCAGCGCGAATATCCGACTGGCAAATTTCGGCACGAGTGCGCTTAGCCTGGATATTGTGAGTTATTTGCTGACGACAGACGCCACGGAATTCAATGCGATTCGAGAGGATCTCCTCCTCCGCATCATGGAAATCGTCCGCGAGGCGGGCACTGATTTTGCCTTCGCATCCAGCACCGTCTATCTAACCCGCGAGCCTGGTCTCGACCGGAAAAAGGTCGCCGCTGCTGAACGCCAGGTAAAGGAGTGGCGAGAGGAGAAGCAACTTCCCTTCCCGGACTTCGCGTCCGCGGACAAATCGTCTTTTCAAGGCTCGATCGCGTATCCCGACCGGGATTCGGCCGTCGGCGAGGGCTCCCGGTAAGCAATCCCGCTTACTAGGGTAACTTGCAGCCTTGCAGCATGGTTTCTAGCATAGTGAAGCTATGCCCCATGCCCTTCTCCTGTCGCCCGATGATCAGGCGGTTAGCGCCATTACCGCCGTGCTTGAAGAAATGTCGGTGACTTGCGAGCGGCCTCTGGACGGCCCGTCTGCCGCGAAGAAACTGATGTCCCAGAGTTTCGATCTGGTCCTCGTGGATTGCGAGAATCTGCCCGCAGCCAAACTTATTTTTGATGTGTGCCGCCGCTCTCAGACGGGTACCAATCCCGTGCCCATCGCGATTGTTGATGGCCGCGCTGGACTACCCACTGCATTTCGCCTGGGCGCTGAACTGATTCTTACCAAGCCGGTCGCGAAAGACCAGGCCCGAACAACCATCCGCACTGCGGTCAGCCGAGTGAAAAAAGAGGACGCTGCTCGACCGGCTCATCCGTTTGAAGAAACACCTGTGCAGGCCGCCGCCGCAGTCCCGGACACCCAGGCACAAGCGGCTGCAGCCGGCGCTTCCTCAGCCCATTCCGCTTCCGAGATGGCTCACGTTGCAACGCCCGCGCCGATCATGGCCAGTCATGCAACCCCAAACCTGAGTGCTGCGGTCGAAGAAATCGCTGCGAAACCTCCTGTTCCTGCGCCACGCGCGAGTTCGCTGACCGCGAAGCCTGCCAAACCGGCGATTCCCGAGACGGACATGTTCATGCCGCCGGCCAAAGAGATTCCCACAAAACCTTCGGACGATCCTATTCTCGCGGACCTGGAATCCGATTCACCGACTGCGCCCGTGTTTAGCTCCTATCCCGCAGAGCCCGAGAAAAAGGGACGCGGATCGCTCTATGCTCTCCTAATTCTTATGCTCCTTGGCGGTGGACTATACGCTGCCTGGATGTATCAGCCCGGGTTCCGCGAGTTCGCGCAACCGCAGATCGATAAAGTAGTCGAGATGATCACAGGATCAACACCGTCGCAGCAAACTCCTGCGGCTCATCCTGTTCCGGCGCCCGCGCCTGCAAAGGCTCCAGCGACGCAACCCTCGCCAGCGGCGGCGACACCAGTTTCTGACAACGCCGCGGTTCCGGCAGCAATAACTCCGAGTTCAAGTTCGGCTCCGGCATCGACCGATTCCGCCGTTCCGGCTCCTCTGGCATCGTCAGCGGCCGATGCCCCAACTACGACTCCGGCATCAGATACCGCCAAGCCACAGGTTCCTGCAGACAGCAAGAAAAGTGCGGTCAGCACCCCGGCTCCCGACGCGGAATTGGCGGGCGAGAAGAGTGCTGTAATTCTCTCTTCGCAGGGTGCGGAAAAGCGACTCATCCGGCATTCCCAACCCGTCTATCCAGCGGCTGCCCGCAAGGCAGGCGTTGAAGGGACCGTTGTTCTGAAGACCGTGGTCAACACAAACGGCGTGGTAGAAGGCGTTCGCTTAGTGGAAGGAGACCGTGCACTCGCTGCAGCGGCTATCGCATCGGTCAAGCAATGGCGCTATCGTCCTTACGTTCGTGACGGAAAGGCTCAGCCCTTCCAAACCATCGTTCTGGTGGAATTTCAACGCTAGCCAACCATCGGCCGCTACTTCTATTACTCCCGTAACTTGCTGGTACTCCGAAGTGTAACTAGGATTTCTGTGTATGAGTTACCAAGCGTTACTCTTCTGTCTCGACGAAAGACTGTCGCGTGTGGTCACGCAGGTCTTCAGCGAACTGGACTTCACGGTGGAACAGGTCAACGAGCCCTTTGCTGCTGTCAAGAAATTGATGGCGCAGCGCTATGACGCCGTCGTGGTCGACTGCGAGAACGAGCCGAATGCCACTCTGCTGTTCAAGAGCGCGCGTAATTCCAGTTCCAACCAAAGCTCGCTCGCTCTCGCATTAGTCGAGGGGCAGGCCGGAGTTGCGAAAGCCTACCGCATCGGGGCCAACCTGGTACTCACCAAGCCAATCAATGTTGAGCAGGCGAAGGGGACCCTGCGGGTCGCGCGCGGGCTCTTGCGCAAAAATCAGGACGCTGCAACTCCAGCCGCAAAAGCCGCACCCACGCCCGCTCCGGCTGCACCTGCGCGTGTGCCTGCTCCCGCTCCAGTTGCTTTCAAGCCGCCGATTCAGAATGTTCCGGCCGCTCCAATTCAGAATATTCCTGAGGTTCCCGAATTCGAGTCAGCATTGCCTGCGATGGCCGCATCGGCGGAGTTCGCAGAAACGCATGTCGCGATTCCCGTCCCTGAATCGCAATCAACCGTTGCGCCGGTAGTAGATTCTTCGGCTGACAGTGTGCTTGCTGCTTCCTTGTTCGAACCGGCAAAACCAGTTGCCCAACCGTCGACTCCCGCTCCGGTCAAGAATGCAGCCGCCAGTTCGGCCAGCGCATTTGGAGCTGCGTCGGCTCCGGCTCCCGCTAAAGAGATTGCTATTCCCGCGGAACCGAAGCCCGCGATCGTTCCCTCGGCCGAGAGAACCGAGATGGCAGCACCGAGCTTTGGCGCAACCAATGTCGGCAGCAGCCCTTCCTTCGGGGCCCTCGACACCCATGATTCTGACGGATCCGGTGGAAGCAAGAAAATGCTCGTCATCGCCGCGCTCGTTCTAGTGTCGGCCGCGCTTGGCTATTTTGGTTACACCAAGCTCAGCAAACCCAGCGCTGCTGCTCCATCGATCGCTGCGCCCCAAGCGTCGGCGCCTGCAACATCGCCGGCGCCGGTCAGCGCGAAGCCATCCGGAGCCATATCCGATCCGAGCGCTTCCGCTGCGCAGCCGGCCACAACGACCACCAAACCAGCGTTGACAGCTAACACGCCGGCCGTTGCGATTAGCGAACCTGAAGTGGTCACAAAGAAGGTTGCGCCGGCCATTGTCGTGAAGACATCGACCCCGAAGAAGATTCAGGCGTCAAGCGAGGAAGCGGCTCCGCAAGTGCCCAGTCCGCTTGCCATGGCCTCGGACAGCGATAAGAAACTGAGTGGACTGGTGTCATCGGTACCGACCGCAATGCCGACCGCCACCTTGTCCAAGGTGAAGATTTCCCAGGGAGTCTCGCAGGGATTGCTGATCAAGCGTATCCAGCCACGGTATCCGCAGAATGCACTTTCCATGCGCATTCAAGGAGCCGTGCTGATGGAAGCCACTATCGACAAGGAAGGCAACATCTCCAATCTGAAAGTTGTCAACGGAGACCCGGTGCTGGCCCGCGCGGCTACCGACGCAGTCCGCCAGTGGCGATACAAGCCCTACTACCTGAATGGCGAGCCAGTTGAAATTCAGACGCAGATCACAGTCAACTTCAAATTGCCCAACTAGTTGAGCTGTACGTCGTGAGGACGGCGTTTTGGACGCCCGGGGTGGGCGCTGATGCTGCGGAACTTGTGATACAGGACGTGCAGATCCTCACTCAACAGGCGCACCACTTGCATACAGAAGTCACAGTGCTCCCGCAGGAATTCCACGAAATTCTCTCGCGGGACGAAAGCCACTGTCGTGTGGTCACCGGCTTCGGCTGTAACTCTGTAAGGCTCGCCTGACATACTCTCGCTCAGCCCCAGCACCGCACCTGGACCAGCTGTCTCCAGTAGCTGGGGGCGGCCCTGCGCGGTGGGCAGCAGGACGCGGACCGCGCCCGATTCCACCACAAAAACTCCGCAGACCTCGGTGCCCTGCCGAAACAGAGTGTCACCTTTTGGGTAGATCCGGATCGACTTGATCGCGTGCAGAGCCTCCCAAAGGTCGGGGCTCAACTTCGCAGGTAAGGACTGGGATGACAAACTGCTTACTCCTTGTCAAATCTAGACTGCTCCACACGGGGGCAGCAATCTGTGATTTACGTCACAAAGATCGGTGATTCATGAGGAGTTTTGTCGGCTGTGGGCTAGGAAGATAGATTCAGGGTGTCAAAATAGGGCTTACTCTGCCCCCTAGACGGTCGAGTTGAGCACGCCTCGCCCCTGTGAGAGGCGGTTTCCGGGCATTTCGCGGGCTGGCGTAGCAGCGTTACGCCGTGCGGACCACCGGCGGCCTATTGCCGCTCCATGATCTCGTCGATCGCCACTTTGCCGCCCTTTTCTACGCTGACGACTTTGTGGATCGGCTTAAAGCCAGTGAGCGTGATGTCGACCACGTAGTTTCCCGGGCCGAGCATGAACTCCGTGGGCGATGTCTTTTCGAAGAGACGTTGGTTCACGGCGATCTGGGCGCCCTTGGGCTGGGTCCGCACGCTCATGGTGCCCATGCCTGCAGTGCTGTCGTTTCCGCCGCCACCGAAGATCTTCTTCAGTTTGTTCACGCTGCGAATATCATCCGCGTTGCCGAGTACACGCAGCGCAGGGCCAAATTGAAAGTTCTGACCCGGTCCCAGGTCCGCACTGGTGGTTTCGTCAAGGTAGCCCTGCTTGCGAAGGACTACTGTGTGCGCACCCTTTTCCACCGCAAACTGCACCGGCGTCACACGGCCCGTGGTCTTTCCATCCAGGATGACCTCCGCGCCGGCAGGCGTGCTACTCACGACCATGAGCGCATTGATGGGAGCCAGGTGCATCGACAGCGCGGCCCTGCTTCCGGACGTGATGTTTACCGTGCGAGCCTCGGTCGAATAGCCGGACTTGCTGACAGAAATGGAATGTTGCCCGGGGTTTATCCCACTCAGACTGAACGGAGTCACCCACGTTGGATCGCTTTTACCATCGAACTGAATCTGCGCACCGGCCGGAGTGGAATCGATCTCCACCGACCCGGACACGATGACAGCAGGCGCCGGAGCAGCTCTCTTCTTGCTTGTGGTAGCAGCACGCTTATCGAGTTGACGAACCGTCACCTCAGGTTCGGACTCAACCGGGGGCGCGGGTGCGACTTGAACCGGCTGTGGCGCCGGCGCTGGAGCAGCCTGCGTGGCGGCGCTCTTGGTCGGACGCGGCGCAGCGGTCGAATCGTCGTCCTCTGAGCGCACGTGCCAATAGACGCCGATCGACACGATGAGAATAAGAACCACCGCTCCCAAGATGGAGTACATCATCAACTGGGGTGGGACTGTCTTGATCTCCGTCATCGCCCGGTCGGCGACTTCGCGGACCTGAATTTTCGGCTTGTCATCCTTGTGCTGGTTGCGGAGTTGCGCCAGCGGAGACGGTTCCGGCATTTCCGGAACGGGCAAAGTTGGCGGCGGCGGCGCAAAAATCGGTTCCTTCATGGGCGGCAATTCGTCCAGGTCGGAGAAACTCTTGGCGGCGGTGGACGTTGCCGGAGCTGCCGCAGACATCATCGGATCAAAAGAGTGAGAGGCTTGCGTTTCTGTTTCCGGCTCGGCGGTGGCTGCCGACATCACCGCGCTCGGCATCGCCGAAGCCTGCGGTGGTGCGGTTGTTTCAATCATCCGCGAACCCGAATTGGATGAAATACTGGAATGCGATCCTGCTCCCGCACTGGCCGCTGCGGCACGAGCCGGCGGAGGCGGTGCAGCCGTGGCCCGCGGAGCTGGTTGCTGCGGAGCCCAATCATCGGAAAGGTCAGACTCAGTGGTTTTGGGGGTGGACGCAATGAATTTGCTGGCGGCCGCTGCGCGCGCCGCCGGAGCTACCGGAGCTTTTGCCGCGGGGGCTGCCTTCTTCGCGTCTCCTGCCGATTTTTTCCCGTTTTCCTTGCACTTCTCAAGGTCGTCCACCAGTTCGCGAGCCGACTGGTAGCGCTGTGCTGGATCCTTGGCAAGCGCTTTCATAACCAGTGCGCTCACACCCGCCTGAATCTTGGGATTCAATGAAGATGGACTTGGCGGCATTTCATCCGCAATTTGAGTGGCCAGCGCGATCGGATCGGTCGCGTCAAACGCCTTGCGGTCGGTCACCATTTCGTACAGCACCGCGCCCCAGGTAAACAAATTCGAGCGCAGATCGATTGCATCTCCGCGCACCTGTTCGGGCGACGCATAGGGCAGCAGCCGTCCCAGGCCATTTCCCATTTCCGCGGTAATCAAGCTCATGTTGGAGATGCCATAACCCAATATCTTGACCAGGCCATCCCACTGCACCATGATTTTCGAGGGTTCCAAAGAAGAGTGAGTCACTCCCTTCGACCCGGCGGCGTCCAGCCCCGCGCACACTTGACGCGTGATATCCAGAAGATCCCAGATCGAGAACCCTTCCCTGCGCGTGAGCATCGTCGCAATGCTGTTTCCCTGGACGTACTCCATCGCGGCGCAGAACTGGCCGTCGATTTCGCCCGCTCCGTAGAGGGCTGCAATATTTTGGGTGGTCAAATCGCGGGTCGCCTCGCCTTCCGCGATCAGTGTGTCCACGAAGGCAGACGCACGTTCGCCGAGCGGCTCCAGATTCTGAGTCTTGAGCGCCACGGTCTGATTGGTTTCCGTGTCCGTCGCCTTATAAATCAAGGCGGTGTCGGACTTGGAGAGTTCACTCTGGATTTCAAATCGGCCAAATATCATTGCCATTGCAGTCGCCTCGCGGTGACAGCCGCACTACTCCTAAGAATGGGTTTTGGCTAATAACCGGGGGAGAGACATGCTTAGGATAACGCGATGAACTCGGGGGCGAGAGTTACGAAAGTACTTGCGTTTCCGATTGAGCCGGAGCGCCTTGAGACGCTATTGCGAGCGCAGCCAGTTTTCCACGAGTTGCCGCACTTTCGCTCCTTCTGGACGGCGCCGGACCGCGTCCAGCACCGATACACGCACCTGCCCATCTCGGCCACGAAAGGCTACCCAGTAGGGGATACAGATTTCGCCGGGAATTTCGACGGCCTCGAACCGCACATCCCGCATGCGGAAGAATCCACGGGTGAACACGAGCCGCCGTACTTTCGCCAGCAGACGCTCTTGCGCCACGTCCGAAGCGAGCGTGGCAGGAATCACGTTACGGGTCTGCAGAAAGAGCAAATCTTCGGGAGCAGGCTGCCCGGGAAATTGATACAGGTCCATCACGCCCTGGGCGGCGTCCAAGCCGAAAATGTTGCTGTCCTCCCGGCCGCTATTGACGACCTTCACGTGGAACAGGCGGAACGGAATATACAGCTCAGCGATCGAGCGAACTGGCCCCCGGAACCAATCGGAGAGGCGAAACGTACCACCAGTGAAATGGCGCAGTGCCTCGGCGCGGGTGACGTTCGCTTTTAAGCTGCGAATTCCAGTCATGGGAGGATTGGTCTAGCCGTCACCTTTCTTCCGCCACTCGTCCAAGATCGTTGACTTGGGATGGGCCGTCATTTCAGCCGTCATTTCCCGTGTGCGTTGCGAGGCGCGACGCATGAAGTCAAGGATGGTCTCAAGTTGCGATTCGCTATAGGCATGCAGCAGGTCCGCATAGGCCTTGCGAACGGAACCGAACACGGCAGCACCTTCGGCAATGCGTTCACGGATCGGCTCGACCATGACCCGCCGACGATCGCTGCCGTCGCGGGCACGCCGCACCAGACCTTTTTTCTCCAGCCGGTCGATGAGGCTGGTGACGGAAGCGGTGGCCAGTCCGGTATGGCGGGCAAGTTCGCCTGCGGTGACCGGACCAACCCGGATGAGGGTGTCGAGCGTTTTGCTGTCGGTGGCCGTCAGGCCAGCGCGCGCGGCAACGACCCGTGTGAAACATGACAGTGGCCGCGCTGCTCTCACGGCCGGCAAACAAGATCGTCTCTACCAGGTGCCGGCGGCGCGGGCTGGCGGGCGCGGGGCGGGCTTTACGCGGGATTGACAAGCGGAGCGAACTCCTTATGTTATCTCGATCCATCGAGATAAACGCTCTATCGAGATATTATGGTAAATCATCATACAGCATGCGGGATAGAGCAACGTGCGGCTACGATGTTGCGCCCTTTCGCGGGGCAGCAGCCCGCCCCAGCTAAGCCTGGCGCCAGTTGTCCTGACGGTGCCCATTGCTTTATGCTGTCGGCTGCAGAGCAATTTGGGTTTGATGCATTTCTCAGGGAATCGCTTTTCCCCTGTTTTACCCTCCGGAGACCTGTCCGCATGACCCTAACCCGCTTCGTCACTAAGAGTGCTTTCCGCAACAAGCGCCGTAGTGTGTTGACGGTGATCAGCATTACGTTTTCGCTGGTGCTGCTTACGCTCATGACGACCATCTGGCATAGCTGGTATATCGACAAGGGAAGCACCCAGTCGGCGCAGCGGCTTATCACCCGGCATCGCGTCTCCCTGACGCAGACGTTGCCGATCTTCTACCGGGAGAAAATGCGTGCGGTTCCCGGAGTCGCAGCAGTAGCTCCGACCCAATGGTACGGAGGAATTTACAAGGACAACAAGCCGGAAAATTTCTTCGCTCAGTTTGCTACTGATCCCGATGAAATTTTCAAAGTGATGACGGACTTTACAATCCCCGGCGACCAACTGGCGGCTTGGCAGAAAGACCAGGCAGGCGCCGTGGTGGACAGCGAACTGGCAAAAAAGTTCGGCTGGAAGGTCGGGGATCGCGTAGTGCTTCAGGGCACGATCTTTCCCGGAAATCTGGAGTTGACCATCCGCGGCATCTTCAAGGCTCCGGAACCTACAATCACGCTCTATTTCAATCGCAAGTATCTCGAAGAGGCGGTTTCGTTCTTCAAGGGAGCGTCTGGCACCTTCAATATTCTGGCCGCGTCGCCGGATGATGTTCCGAAAGTTGCAGCTGGCGTGGACGCCCTATTTCGAAACTCGCCGCAGCCGACTAAAACCGAGAGCGAGAAAGCTTTTCAGTTGAGCTTCATCAACAGCATCGGCAACGTGAAGGCTTTCATCCTGAGTATTTGTATGGCGGTGGTGTTCGCGACTCTGCTGGTATCCGCGAACACGATGGCGATGTCGATTCGCGAACGCACCCGCGAAGTAGCCGTGCTCAAGACGCTGGGCTTTACGCGGCAAACGATTCTCGGTCTCTATATCGGTGAGTCCGTGACCGTGGCGATGATCGGCGGCGTGCTCGGATGCCTCCTGGCGGTTGGCATGGTCACCGGTTTACGGCACGCTCCGGGACTGGGTTTCTTCTTCCTCGGGATCCACGTCACGTTTTCAACCTACGTGCTCGCGCTTCTTGTTTCCGCGATGGTCGGACTACTGAGCGCGATTGTGCCCGCGTATCACGCCGCCAAGATCGGCATTGTGGAGGGCTTGCGCTACGTCGGGTAGCGAACGAAAACCATGGCGATCCCCATCAGCTACAACATCCGAAACCTGAAGCTTCGCAAAGGCCTCACCATCATGACCGCGCTCGGGATTGCGCTCACCGTGACTACGGCGGTGTTCCTGATGGCCCTGCTGGCCGGCCTGCAAAAAGCATTTGTCGCCAGTGGCGACTCCCTCAACGTGCTCGTGATGCGCAAAGGTTCGACCGCGGAACTTACTGGCGGCTTTGATGCGTCCCTGTTCCCGATATTGAAGACCTTACCCGGCATCGCCGTCGATAAACAAGGACAGCCTCTGGCGTCCGGCGAATGGGTTGTGGTCGCGGTTTTACCGAGAGAGAATGGCACAGGAGAGGTCAACGTTTCGGTTCGTGGCATCATGCCCTCCGGCGTCGCCCTTCGTCTGGACGAAAAAGGCAAAGACGGTCAACCGAAATTGAAGCTCATCGAAGGCCGCTGGTTCGCAACAGGGCAACGCGAAGTAGTCGTGGGAAGATCGATTCGCAACCGATTTTCCGGGACAAAAGTCGGAGACAACCTTGACTTCGCCAAGGGGCAATGGAAAGTCGTCGGCGTTTTCGATTCCGGCGGTTCCGCCTATGACTCCGAAATCTGGGGAGACCTTAACCAGGTTGCAGCCGACTTCGATCGCCAGGGCGGCTTCGGATCCGCTTACCTTCGAGCTACGGACGCGGTTTCGGCGGACGCGCTCAAGAATCGTGTCAGCGACGACCAGCGTCTGAAACTCGAAGGCCAGCTTGAAACCGCCTACTACGAAAAACAAACCAGTTCCGGCGGTGCCATCAAGTACATCGGCTTCCTGGTCGCGATCATCATGGCGATCGGCTCCAGCTTCGCGGCCATGAATACTATGTACGCCGCCGTAGCCTATCGCTCTCGCGAGATCGCGACGCTCCGAGTGATTGGATTCTCGCGGCCCAGTATTTTGACGTCGTTCGTGCTGGAAGCACTGTTGCTCTCCTTGCTAGGCGCGATTGTCGGAATCGTTTTGATGTTGCCGTTCAATGGCTTCAGCACCGGTATCGGCAATCAAGTTACGTTCAGCGAAACCGTATTCAGCCTGCAGATGACGTGGTCGGTCGTGATCACCGCAATCATCTTCGCGTTATCGATGGGACTAATCGGTGGATTTTTCCCGGCCTGGAGCGCTTCGCGGCAAGAGATTCTAGCGGCTCTGCGCGGCTAGGCAGAACCGATTTTTTGTAGCGTCCCGTCATCGCGGACATCGGACTACTATCAATGCCTACGGACACGAAACACGACGAATTACAAAACCTGCGCATCGACCACTCCCTGCGCGATGGCGGCGGTGAGCCGCCCGCATGGTCTCGCCGAATCATCCTCGGCGGCATTGCGCTGGTCGTTCTTCTCGGGCTAGTCACGCTCGCCTATCGTTTTCTCTCCACGGATGCACCTGAGGTTGAAGTCGTCCGCGCTGCCGCCGAAGGCAGTGACGTTGCCGGCGCCACCGTGCTTTCCGCCACTGGATACGTGGTCGCTCATCACAAGATCAACGTGAATTCCAAGGTCACAGGCCGCGTTGCCTGGATCGGCGTTGAGAAGGGCGACAAAGTTAAAGAGGGCCAAGTCGTGGTTCGACTTGAAGAGCAGGAATTCCGCGCGCTCTATGAACAGGCACGCGGCGGCTACGAAAGCTCGAAGGCACGATTGGCAGAACTGCAAAACGGCTCTCGTCCCGAAGAAGTGCAGCAGGCGGAGCACAATCTGTCCGAAGCGCGGGCTACCGCGGCGAATGACAAGATCAATCTCGACCGCATGCGCGATCTGGCGGCCCAAGGAGTGGTCTCCCGGCAGGTGCTCGACGATGCCACGGCTCGCAATGACGCATCGCAACAGCGCGTCCATTCTCTGGAGCAGATGTTCCAGATGTCGAAGATTGGTCCGCGTGCGGAGCAGATTCAACGCGCTCGCGGAGATCTCAGCCAGGCGCAAGGCCAAATGGACTACGCCAAGGCTCAGCTTGACGCCACTACGATTCGCGCGCCTGTTACCGGAACCATTCTCGAGCGCACGGCCGAAAAGGGCGAACTGGTCACCGCCCAGTTTGCCAGTGGCGCTGAAGGCGGACCTCGCGGTTCGGTAGTCGCTCTTGCCGATCTAAACGATATCCAGGTGGAACTCGACATCGCCCAGGACGACTTCGCCAAGCTCGGGCCCAAGCAGGAAGCTGCGGTCACTCTGGATGCTTTCAAGGATCGGAGCTATAAGGGCGCGATCGCCGAAATTTCGCCGGAAGCAAATCGGCAGAAGGCCACAGTCCAGGTCAAAGTGCAGATTCTCAATCCAGACGCGTACCTGCGTCCAGAGATGAATGCCACCGTGCAGTTTCTGGCAAGCGACAACAAGACGGTAACCAAAAAGCAGGTCGGCTCGTTCGTCCCGACGCAGGCTCTGCGTGACAAGGACGGAGCGAAGTTTGTGTTTCTCGTGCTGAACGGCAAGGTGATCCGCCGAGACGTCCACGTGCTTGGCCCGCGTTCTGGAGGCTACCTGGTGGATTCACTGGTCGGAGGTGAAAGCGTTGTCACCGCCGCGCCCGCCGACTTGAAAGATGGACAGACAATTCGCATCAAAGGACAGTCATGAGCGCAGATACAGCGAAGAACGGCAACGTAGTCGAAGCCAGTGGCGTCAACAAGATATTCAAGCGCGACGCATTTCAGGTTACCGCGCTCGACAACGTGAACATCAAGATCGCGGCCGGAGAGTTTGTCGCGCTCATGGGGCCATCGGGTTCCGGCAAAACAACTTTGTTGAATATGATCGCCGCCATCGATCGTCCCACGTCGGGCGAATTGAGAGTGCTGGGCGAAAATATCTTCAACTTGAATGATGCCCAATCTGCGCGCTGGCGGAATACGCATGTCGGCTACGTATTTCAGACCTTCAACCTGATTCCAGTCTTGACGGCGTTTGAGAACGTCGAGTTGCCGCTACTGCTGACGAAGATGAGCGCGCAGCAACGCCGCGATCACGTGCTGACCGCGCTGAAACTCGTCGGCCTTGAAGATCGCGTCAATCACTTGCCAAAGCAGCTTTCGGGTGGACAAGAACAGCGCGTTGCTATCGCCCGTGCCATCGTCAGCGATCCGACGTTAATTCTTGCGGACGAACCGACCGGCGACCTGGACAGCAACTCGGCAACAGAAATTCTTGAGATTTTGAAGCGGCTTAATGAAGGATTCAAGAAGACGATCGTGATGGTCACCCACGATCCACACGCGGCCAGCTACGCACACGTGACGCGGCATTTGGAGAAAGGCAAACTTCTGCCCGTTTAGAACGAGGAGTCTCTGGTGTAGAGACGCGGCTTGCCGCGGCTCCTCTGCCAGCGGCGAGTTTACCGCGTGGAAGAGACGTAACAAGCCGAGTCTCTACGCCATGTTCTTTACGCGCACGATCTGCAATGCCTCTACGCTCTGGCTTCAGAGGGCAGAGCGCTCACCGGGGAATCACTCTCGCTGACCCATTCCCAGACTCGCCGGCCGCGATCATTGGTAAGGCTGCGAGCCTCGCCGTAATCCACCAGACGATTGAGCACAGTCGTGACCGAAGCCATCGGATCCTTGTGCCGCAGTAGGATGTCCCCTGCGCGACGCTCCAGTTCCTGACAAACTTCGCGCGCCCCGAGCGGCGAGCGTGCCTCCATCAGGACAATCCGGCAGGCTTTTGTAAATCCTGGCTGTCTTCCATTCGGTTTACGGTCGATCAATTCAAGAAGGTCTTCGCCCAGCACATCATCGCCGAACAGATTGGCCAATCCTGAAATTGTTTGTTTGACCGTGCCAATGCGCTTCATGATATCTGCACGTTGACGCATTAGCTGACGAAGTTCATCGTGTGCAGCCCGCACTACCTGCTGCACCGGAACACCGCTTACGCGGGGGTCCATTGCGCCGGCGCCATCCCGGTCGAGCTTCCCCACATCCATATACTGCCTCCGAGCCCAAGGAACCATGCCCGTCACCCTGCGCCATGCAGGGTTCTGCCTAGGTCTTTAAGTACGGCAGAGGATTCGCGAAAGTTCCCGGATTAAGGGAACTCCCCCAAACAGCGGGGAATCCTTTGCACGTTTGGACTCACAAGGGAAGAAAACGTCACCACGGAACAGTCTGCTGTAATGAACCGTTTTAACAAATGCGCGAGTGCATGGCACTCGCGCTCCACATAACGGGATTCATCTACTGTTTCATGGATGATTTGGCTGGAACCGCCTTCTTGGCGGCCGGCTTCAACGCTTGTTCAGGGTTCAACCCATCACGGTTGTGTGTTCTGGCCGCACTTTGTACACCACGCGGATATCGCCCGGTTGCGAATAGGGATATTTGTCCAGCCCCATATATTTCTTCGCCATCTTGTTGATGTGAGAATCATCCTTCTGTTCGATGATCTCGACCACGGTGCCGCGAATTTCCATATACCGGTAAGGATTGTCGGGATCGATCACCGCCAGTGCGACCCGCGCATCGCGGCGCACATTGCGATCTTTCTGTCGTCCCTTGGCGGAATTGAAGATGACATGTTCGCCATCGAAGTCTACCCACACCGGCGTGACCTGCGGTCGCCCATCCGGCATCAGCGTGGCTAAACTGGCGAAGGCTTTCTTCTGGAAGAGATCCTGATACTTCTCGGGCATGACGTTCGACATCGTGCTCTCCTTCTGGATTTGACGATCCTGAGATCGCAGAAATTATAGATGGCCGGACCACATTCCTGCTTCCTGGTGCGGATCGCTCGCGAATTCACGGCAGCCCCTTGGGAATCGAATGCGGCCGCGATTACAATAATGGTTCCGTTCCCGGCATTGAAAGGCACCTCTTTGTTGCCTGGTGGAATCTCTAGTAAACTACTAGTCTTTACGGAGCAGATGGAGTCTATGCCATTGGCGTCGCAGTTTGAGCGGCGGTCCGCTGGGAGGGTTTTTCTTCTCAGCCTGGCCGCAATCCTATTCCTCGGCAGTCTCGCGTCCGCCCAGCAGCCCGCTTCGGGTTATCCACCGACGGTAGTGTTCATGACCGATTTCGGTGTGGTCGACGATTCGGTCGCGCTCTGCAAAGGAGTGATGTACGGCATTACTCCGAACCTTCGCATCGTGGACCTCACGCACCAGGTCACTCCATTCTCGAGTGGAGACGGCACGCGTTTCCTGTTCGGCGCAACGCCATATTTTCCCGAGAAGACGGTTTTCGTGGTGGTGATCGATCCGGGCGTCGGCAGCATTCGCAAGCCGGTGGTAGTGAAGTCGAAGCGCGGCCAGTTCTTCGTGTTGCCGGATAACGGCCTGATGACGATGGTCGAAGACCGCGATGGCATCGAAGGCGTCCGCGAAATCACTAATCAGGATTGGATGATTGGAGCGAAAATTTCTTCGACCTTCCACGGCCGCGACATCTTTTCGCCCGTCGGCGCCCACCTGGCCCGGGGTGATGACTGGACCCAGGTTGGTCCAGAACTAAAACAGCTCGTCCGCCTCGACCTGAAGCCCGCCAAGCTCGATGAAAAAGGCATCACGGGCGAAGTGATTGCATTGGACGGTCCCTTCGGCAATCTCGTGACCAATATCAGCGCCGAAGAATTCCTGAAACTCGGCTACCAGCGCGGCGACCAGCTCAAAGTCACAATTGCCGGCAAAGAAATTGCCATGCCATTCGTCAAGACATTCAGCGACGTCCCGCTCAATCAGCCGTTGCTGTTCCTAGATTCGCGCGGACGCGTCAGCTTTGCAGTCAATCAATCCAGCTTCGCCGCGACCTACGGCGTGAAACCGCCGCAGCCGCTGGTCATTCCCCGCAAGGGAAAGTAAGCGCCGTTTCAACCGCGCCAGATATTCATCGAGAGAGCGGGCCTTTAGCCCCAGAGGTCAAGAAATATGACATTAAAACGATATCGAAAACTTTCCTTCGCGTTCACACTTGCCGTCATTCTCGTACTCGCGCCCTCGACATGGGCGCAAAGTTTCCGCGGCTCGATTCGCGGTAAGGTCACCGATCCGAGCGGCAGCACCATTGCCGGCGCAACCGTTTCGGCGCAGAACACCGGCACGGGTCTGGTCCGCAAAGCCACGACTGGCGATGATGGTGGATACGTCCTCGCCGAACTACCGGCAGGCGTATACACGGTGACCGCCACCGCAGCAGGACTCTCCCCTGCCGCCCAGAACATCCAGGTCAACGTCGGACTCGATACCACCGCCAATTTCGACCTCACCAAAGTGGAGAAACGGCAGGAGCAGTTGAACGTGACCGCCGAAGCACCTCTCATCGACACAACCCGCGACGTACTGGGTGAAATCGTAGAACAGCGACTGGTAACAGAACTCCCGCTCAATGGCCGCGACTTCGGCAAGCTGGTCGCACTTGTTCCCGGCGCAACGGTAGAGCCCTCTGGCGTAGCCGGAACCCAGTTCGGATTTGGTCAGTTCAATATCAACGGCAATCGGGACCGTTCGAACAACTACAGCCTTGACGGCACCGACAACAATGACCCGTACTTCAACAATTCGGCACTGAACCAGGTGGGCATCACCGGCGCACCCGCATCTCTTCTCCCGATCGATGCCGTCCAGGAATTCAACCTGCAATCGCAGTTTGGCGCCGAGTACGGTCGCAACAGTGGTTCAGTGGTCAACATCCTGACTCGCTCGGGAAGCAACCAGCTGCACGGATCCGCATTCGGTTTCTTCCGTAACTCCGCACTCGATGCTCGCAACTTCTTCAACACCGAGCAGCGGAAGACCAGCTTCCATAACAGCCAGTTCGGCGCGTCGTTTGGCGGCCCGGTTATCAAAGACAAGACGTTCTTCTTCGGAGCGTACGAAGGGCAACGAGAGCGGGTTGGATCCGACTTCCTGCTCCAGGTACCAACCGTGGCACAACGCAATGCTGCGCGACAGATCGCTCTAGACTCGGGATTGTTGGAGAACGGTATCAACCCTGGACTGGAGACACTGCTTGATTTCTATCCTGTCAGTGACACGCCGTTCATTCCAGGAGTGGTGCGCGACAAGAACGATATGGACAGCTTGATCGTGAAGCTGGACCATAACTTTACCAGCACGCAGCAGATCACAGGACGTTACGCCTTTGCCCGCAGCGCGCAAATTTTCCCGCTCGGCTCCGCGGGAGGATTCGGCGACGGCTCTCGTCTAGCTCCCTTTGCCAACACTTCCCCGACCCGCGTGCAGGTCGTCTCCTTGAGTTTTCTGTCGACCCTGAGCAGTACACGCATTAACGAAGTCCGCTTCGGCTACAGCCGCTACCGGACATCGTTCAGTTCGCTCGACATCAATAGCGGTTTTGATCCTGCCTCGATTGGGCTCGACTTTGGCACAGGAAAACTCGGTGTGCCGGAGATCGACTTTTCGGCACCCATCGAAAACCTTGGCGCGCAAGGCTTCTCGATCCCACGCGGCCGAACCAGCCAGACCTATCAGATTCTCGATAACTTCACGTGGGTTCGCGGCCATCACACTCTCAAATTCGGTGGAGAATTCCGCCGCGCTGCGATTGACAACTTCAACGATAACCTCGAGCGCGGAATCATCAACTTCTTCCCCGTAGGCCTCGACGAAGATCCAGTTGTGGATACGCTCGCAAATTACTACTTGGGCGGCGCACCGGACGGCAATTTCTTCGTTCTCGCCCTTACCGGCGACACCCATCGCACCACCTACAACAACGGCTTCAGTTTTTTTGCGCAGGATGATTTTCGAGTGCGCCCCAACTTCACGTTGAATTTCGGCGTTCGTTGGGAATACTTCGGACCTCTGAGTGAGAAGAACAACTTGCTCTCGAATATTGGGCGAGACGGCCAACTCGCGATGGTCGGCACTGATGGATTGAACGGCGCCTTTAACAGGGATCTCAACAACTTCGCTCCGCGCGTGGGGTTTGCGTGGAACGTAAGAGAACATACCGTCGTTCGCGGAGCGTATGGAGTCTATTACGACTACATTCCGCAGCACTTGATGCTGGCGAACTTCACGCCCTCCGCCGGTATCGCGACGAATCCGATCGGTCCGAAGCCGGTCACCGCGTTGAACTTCAATTCCGACCCGTTCAACGGCAACTCAACGGGGCCGATCTACACTCTCGCCAGCGCTCCGTACAACATTTTTGTTACACCTCGCAATTTCGCGACGCCCTACGTGCAGAACTGGAACTTGAACGTCCAGCACTCGCTCAATCGCGCCGCCGCATTGGAACTGGGCTATGTCGGAAGCAAGGGCACTCGGCTGGTCAGACTTTACGACCAGAACCAGGCGGATGCCGATTTCAACTTCCCCAATCCCAACTACGCCAACATGCACACGCTCGCGACCATCTCGTCCTCGACGTACCACGCGATGCAAGCCACGTTTCGAATGAACGAGTGGGCGGGTTTCTCTGGTTTCACTTCCTACACCTGGTCAAAATCGCTGGATGATGCCTCCGACGGAATCGACTTCACCGCGGGCGCGGCATTTCCTCAGGATTCAACCAACCTCAAAGCCGAATATGGGCCTTCGACGTTCGACACACGTCATCGGTTCACCGCCGCGATCAACTACCGTGTCCCAACCTGGGGACCGCAGAGGCTCGGCGAGGGCTGGGCATTGAATACCATCATCACGGCACAGAGCGGTCGGCCGATACCGATTGTCACCTCCGACGACACGAGCGGTCGTTTCTACTTTAATCAGCGTCCCAACGTCGTACCTGGTGTCAATCCAATCGTTTCGAACTGGACGCCGGCGACCGGCTACTTGAATACGGCGGCCTTCTCGCAACCCGATTTCGGAACCTTTGGAAATCTGGGCCGCGACTCTATTTATGGCCCGAGGTATTGGAACATCGATTTCTCTGTGAGCAAGAACACGATGATTACCGATCGACTGGGCGTGCAACTACGCGCGGAATTCTTCAACATCTTTAACCATCCAAATTTCGCGTTGCCGGGCGGCGCCATCGTCTCACCGGGTGATACAAGCGTGCAAAACGGTTTCATCACTCAAACCCCTGACGTGGCGCAAGGAAACCCTGGCCTCGGCGGCGGCGGACCGCGCGTGCTGCAACTGGGGTTGAAACTGGTCTTCTAGAATTTTTGGAGTCGGGGGCTATTACAGAATCGTAGGTAGAGACGCGGCTTGCCGCGTCTCTTTTTCTGCCCGGCAAAACTCGACACTCGTCACTTCGATGCTTGCAACTCTGCGGAGATCCGCGGCAACACCGCTCGCAGCAGCCCGATAAACTGTCCCATCACACGCCGGCCGACTTCGAGGACTTCATCGTGAGCAAGAGGCTGGTCGAGAATTCCGGCTGCCATGTTGGTCACGCACGAGATTGCCAACACGTTCATTCCCATATGCCGCGCGGCAATCGCTTCCGGAGCCGTAGACATCCCCACCAGGTCGGCCCCGATCGTCCGCAGGTAGCGAATTTCCGCCGGGGTTTCGTAGCTTGGTCCAAGTAACGCTGCATATACACCCTCGCGCGGAGGAATCGAAAGCTTCTTTGCCTCTTCGAGCGCGATCTCGCGATAGCGTTTCGCGTAGGTGTAACTCATGTCGGGAAAACGCGGCCCCAATCGTTCGTCGTTGGCTCCCACCAGCGGATTCTGTCCCTGCAGGTTGATATGGTCCCGAACAATGACGAGCGCGCCTTGCCCATATTCCGTGCTGATTCCGCCGGCAGCGTTGGTAAGAATCACCGCGCGAATTCCCATCCTTCCGAACACGCGCATGGGAAACGCGACCTCGTTTGCGGAGTAGCCTTCATACAAGTGCACACGCCCCTGCATGACCGCAACGGGAACCTCGCCTGATTTTCCGATTACCAACTGCCCCGCGTGGCCGATCGCCGTCGAATGCGGAAAAGCGGGAATCTTTGCATAGGGAATCCGAGTGGCACTCTCCAGATCATCGGCGAACGCGCCCAGGCCGGAACCGAGGACGAGGCCGATCTGGGGTTGAAATGCAGTCTGAGACCGGACGAAGGCGGCTGCCGATTCGGCGCGCGTGAATAAATCTGTCGCTGAATTTTGCGCCATCTATTTCTTCTCTCCACTCCCGTATTGTTTTTCAAAGGTTGAGAAAGCCTGTTCCATCTGCCATTGCACGCAGGCGCGCTCGCTGTGATCAAGGACGGCCTGACATGCTGAATTGGGCCGGTTCGAGCCGTTCACGGACGCTGCGCAGGGGCCGACATTGGTTTCAGCTTTCGTGTCGTTCCACAAGCTCGCTCCCGCCATGAAGCCGTGTTCCAGGCTCGCTCGCGCCATCCGCTTCAAGTCCGAGTATGTCAGCCCGTAGGTCTCGACCGCCCGCAGGTATTCATGCGTCATGTCCGACCGCGACACGCCCAGATCATCGGTGGCGAGCGCTACGGGAACTCCATACTTCATGTAAACCGGCAACGGGTGGCGATCACCGCTCACTCCCAGGATAGAATCCGCCGACGTCAGGCAAACTTCGACTGCCACATTCTTCTTCGCCATTTCTTGCAACAGGCCAAGTGCGTCGTCTTCGTTCATCACTGATGTTCCATGCCCGATCCGCTCCGCGCCCGCGCGCTCGACCGATTCGCGAATATGGGAACGCAGGCCCTCGGGAGGAACCAGGCCCATCGCCAGTTCTCCGGCATGCAAAGAAATGTGTGTGCCCGGATAATATTTGCGCAAAGCCTCAATCATCCGCATATGCAGATTGAAGTCGTGCATCGGCGTGTACCAATCTTCCGGCATCACCAGGTTGAATCCCACAAACCGCGGGTCTGATTTAGCAAGTTCAAAACCGAGCACGATTTGCGCAAACACCATCTCGCGGGGAAGTCCGCGCAAAACTTGATACAAGTAGTGGATCGTGACATCGCAGCCTGGATCAGCTTTCGCCATGCCGCAGTGCAACACTTCTTTCTTGCGTGCCTCGTCCTGATCAAGCTGTAACCGCGTATGCGCGACCACGTCCGCCAACCCTTGAGACAAGAGCTGTTCGCGAAGTTTTGCGAAGTCGTCATCCCAACCAGTCTTTGCGCCCAGTGTGGCCGACTCCATGCCATCGGCGGTGTGCATCAACTCGACGTATTGCAGATGATTGGCAGCCGCCCGCGCCGCAACCTCCGCGATCGCGTTTCCGTAATGATGTTCAAACGCCGGATCGAACTTGTCGAAGGTGCCAAAGAAGTGGTCGTGCCCCGATTCGTCCTCGCGATGCCAGTTCCGCATCGACCAAGCATCGATCAACTGGTTGTAGAGCACATGATCCTGGTAGGCACAACGAACGGACGGCTTATAGCGGTACGTCTCGCACGAGTCGCACGAGGCCTTGATCAGTTTCGACGTCGCGCGATCGACGCACAACGCATTTTCCGAAGCCCAGTCGATCATGCTCTCCGCATAGATAGCCCCACTCAGGTGCACGTGCAGATCTCCACCCTTGGGCATCTGCTGGAGAAACGCCAGCAATAGCGACGGCTGATGACGGACTGATTCCAGGTAACTCGCCGTTTTCGCCTCTGGACTCTGCGCGGCACACAATGCCGACAAGACAAAGACAGCCGCTAAGCGAAGCGCCCACATCAGAACGTCCTCCTGCGAGAGACTTGCATTGTAATTGAGAAGAACAAACCCCTATCGCGACGGATCAGAGTGCGTCGACTGAAACCATGGCTTGCGAACGCGCTGCGTGCGCGTATTCTCCGAGTTTTTGCACAGACGGATTCCTCTCCTTTCACCACGATCGAAACCGTCTCGCTGTGAAAGAAAGCACAAAATACGCGATGAATACTGGCGATTTGCGGCTTCCCTCCGAGCCCGCTGCACCACATCCGCGTCACCGGCCTGTGGACGGCGTGCACTCGATTGATCCCCAAGCACTTACAAACCCAACAATTTCGTTGACGCGGAATTTAAAGAGCGTAAAACCATAATCGTTCTTTGACACGTTCTGAAGTTTTCCCGGTTGGTGC